>JASJPA010000004.1:0-77691 GCA_031426955.1 Sulfuricella sp. | reverse complement strand
TTTTGACAGGCATGCCCGAACCGCAAATACGCGTCTATCCCCGTTACACCGTCGTCGCGGAAAAACTAGAGGCGCTGACATCGCTCGGCATGCTGAACAGCAGGATGAAGGATTTCTTCGACCTCTGGGTGCTGGCGAAGCACTCCGACTTCGATGGCTCGGTTTTATCACAGGCGGTCGCGGCCACCTTCGAGCGTCGGCGCACACCCATTCCCCAAGGTGCCCCCATTGGCTTTAGTGACGAGTTCATCAACAATGTCCAGAAGGAAAAGCAGTGGCAGGGATTCCTGCGCAAAAATGCCCTGGACCCGATGCCGCTGGCGGTGGTGATCGTCGATCTGCGGGAATTTCTGCTGCCGGTGTTGGCGGCGATCTCGGCACCTGGCAGTCTCGACGCGGCCTGGCGGGCGGGGGAGGGATGGCGAGAGTAGTGAAAGCAGTTCGAGAATGGATTTGAGGATCGAACTCCGGACCATCCAAAATTGAACTTGCTACCTGCTGCGGCAATTGTCAAAATGATCCAGTGAGGGAACCGAACTCGTGACACTTCCGCTCAATCGAATCGCTCTGGAACCCCATTGAATGCTCAGAAGTGCTACCATTTGGAACAGTGGAGTTTCACACTGGTCGCCTCCCCACCACCAGAACACTCAAGCCTGACTCGACATTTGGTGTTTAATTACAACATCCCGCATCCCCAAACAAAAGCGTACGATCTGCAATGACCTTTTCTTACCATTCGATAAGCATAGCCCCCGATCAAGGTCAGCCCCATCTGACAAAAGCGCAAAAGGCCTTCAACAACCTGATCAAACAGGTCGAGAAGAAACGCGCCCAGCTCATGGCCTGGGAGACGGCCATTCCCGCCTTCCAGCAAAAATACGCCCGTGAACTGGCCCCTCTGCTCGAAGCCTCGGCGGATATGCAGGTGGAGATGGTGCATTGCCTCGATCAGGTCAACGACCAAAAAGGGCTGACCAAAGCCGAGCGCCGCATGATTGCCGACCTGATCATTGAACTGGCGGGTACCTTGCTGGCTGAGCGCGAAGATGAAAAGTTGAAGGCTCTCTACAACAAATACCACCATGTCGATTACGACAGCCAGGAAGCGGCCGACTTGGCCAGCATGAAAGACCTGTTCGAGGAGATGACAGGTTTCGATCTGGGTGATGACGTGGACTTGCGCTCGCCCGAGGATGTAATGCGCCGCGCGCAAGAACAGATGCAGGAAAAGCTGGCGCAAGAGGAAGCCGCTCGCCAGGCGCGGGGAGAACACAAGGCCAAGCGAAAGAAGTCGGCAAAACAAATCGCCAAGGAAGAGAAACAGCAGGCCGAAGCGCAACAAATCAGGCTATCCATCCGCGAGGTCTATCGCAAGCTCGCCAGCGCCCTGCACCCGGACCGTGAAACCGACCCGCAAGAGCGCGAGCGCAAAACGTCTTTGATGCAACGCGTCAATCAGGCCTACGAAAAAAACAACCTGCTGCAATTGCTGGAACTGCAACTGGAGCTGGAACACATCGACCAAAGCCACATCAACAACCTCGGCGAAGAACGATTGGCGCACTACAACAAGATTCTGAAAGAACAGCTCCGCGAACTCGAGGACGAAATAATCCGTGTCGAGGGCGACTTCAGCGTGCGTTTCGGTATTGATCCTTTCGTCCAGTTATCCCCCGCCACCATCATGCACCATCTCGCTCGCGACATCGTTCTCACCCAGCAGGCAATACGCGACATGAAGCAGGAGCTGGCCGATCTTCAGGACATCAAGAAGGCAAAAGCCTGGCTCAAGAAAATGCGCCGTGGCTCGCGGATGGACTTTCTCGACGACATGCCATTCTGACCCTTGTTGGTCCTTCCGGAAGGAATGCCAAAATGCATCAATACGACCCTGAGCGCGCACCGAATCCAGAAGAGTGGCTCGAACTCGACGAGCAGGAACGGATTCTTCTTGTCGAACAGTACCACCGCCACTCGCGAGCCAAGCTTCCCAACCTCACCGCGCACGCCGTCTTTCATGCCATCGTTGAGAACCAGATCGCTGAAGGACTGGAGCCGGTATTGAGAGCAATGGCGCGTCTCGCCAGTGAAGGCCTGACTCGACATGACGCAGTCCACGCCGTTGCCTCCGTTGTCGCGGAGCACATTCACGAACTTTTCAAAACAAAGGACGATGCAACAACGTCCCAGGCTCGCTATTACGCGGCTGTCGAAAGGCTCAATGCAAAAAGTTGGCGTGGGGGTTAATCTGCCATGAACCCAGATTGTCCTTCAGCCCGATATGCCCCTGTGGGTATCGCGTCGACCTATCATCCAAAACAAATGACGTCACTTTGGCGACAGCGATACACTGGCCGATCACTTGAACATAGTTAAGGAGGGAATGATGGTATCCGCCATTTCCAAGCAAGACCGCATCGGCGCTTCGGCTTCGAGGCCTCACCCGATAACCCCTTGCTGCTGTTCCTGCCGGCGAAGTGGCTGAAGAAAGGGTAATTACCCTTTAGCAAGGGCAATAGAGAGGGTAATAACAAGTGCCGGGTCTACGGCGCATGCATCACCTCTTTCAGCCCACCTTGTTTGATGTGATGCCCGTCCAGAAATCGTGGTCCTTGCGGAGGAACTCATCGTAAGGGATGTAATGGGAGCCGTCGCAAGAGAAGGTCAGGCCGACGAGGCCGTTAAAAATGTTCAGCGTGCCGGAGCGCAGGTAGAACATCTCGTCCATGAGGCGCAGCGTGCGAAAGCCGTCCAGTACGCCGCGGACTTGCTCCGCGGGCACCAGCGCTCCCGTCGGGTAGGGAGTGCGGGGGTAGGCAAGGCAGATGTCCGGATCGATCAGGGCTTCGATGTCCAGCAGGCGGTAGCGGTAGGGATCCTCCATTACCCAGACGACGGCGCGGCTGCTGGAGAAGTGCAGAATCACGTGAAACACCCCGTGATAGAGCATGAGTTCGGCCACCACGCCCAGCACCGTGTCGACATGCTGGTCCATCTCGCTATCCGAGCGGGTCTGGTGGAATACCGTGCCGCGGATGGAGGGGTCTCCCTTGATCTGGCGCCAGTATCTCGGCTCTTCGTAGAGCTCGCGCGTCAGCGGCAGGTCGCGCAGGCCGAAATAGGCGCCGATGAACCCCAATGCTTCACCTTTAGCGTTGCGCACGATCTGGGTGGCGGTGAGGGAGGGGCGCCGCTCGCGCAGGCTGATGTAGGCATCCGACAGGAAAAAGTCGGTGCTGGCCGTGATTTCGCGCAGGTAGGGCCGCTTGGCCCGATCCCGGCCAAAGCCCTCCAGCAGCCCTTCGTGGCTCACGTTATCGCTGATCTGGATCGCGTTGGCATCCAGCGCATACAGATGCTTGCAGTAAGGCAGTTCTTTCAGCGCCTCGCCCAGAATGGCATCCAGTTTTGCCCGGTCGCCCCAGACCGGAACGCATTCCGCCGCCAGCCGTCGCATGGGCTCCTGCAGCATGCCCACCAGCGATTCGCGCTGGTGGGCGATGCTTTCTTGCAGGGTTTCCTTCGGGGGCTTCATGTCCAGGCCATCATTCGAGTCATTCGGTTACGGTACGCATTTGGCAGTATTCTATGTGATTCTGCTAGACTTGATCAGGGAAATTTCATTAACCTCACTGCCGCCACAGGGCACATTACCGATGGAGCCAGTCATGACCACCCCCCAAAAAATTCGCAGCATGGCGCTGTTCTGCGATTTCGAGAATATCGCTTTGGGCGTGCGCGATGCCAAGTACGAGAAGTTCGATATCAGCAAGGTTCTGGAGCGCCTGCTGCTCAAGGGCAGCATCGTGGTGAAAAAAGCCTATTGCGACTGGGACCGCTACAAGGAATTCAAGGCCCCCATGCACGAGGCCTCGTTCGAGCTGATCGAGATTCCCCATGTGCGCCAGTCGGGAAAAAACTCGGCCGACATCCGCATGGTGGTCGACGCTCTCGACCTGTGCTACACCAAGTCCCATGTGGACACCTTCGTCATCATCAGCGGCGATTCTGATTTTTCGCCCCTGGTGAGCAAGTTGCGCGAGAACAACAAGACCGTGATCGGAGTCGGGGTCAAAAACTCCACCTCCGATCTGCTGATCGCCAACTGCGACGAGTTCATCTACTACGATGATCTGGCACGCGAGAACGCCGAGAAGGCGGAGAAAGCCAAGAAACGCACCATCAAGAAAAAGCCTGCCGCCAAAGGTGCCGCGGAGGCGGCTCCTAAAACCGCACCCCCGGAAGAAGGCAGCAAGTCACAAGAAGCCCTGGACTTGATGATGGAGACGGTAGAGGCCCTGTTTGCGGAGCGCGGCGAAGAGGAAAAAATCTGGGGTTCGATGGTCAAGCAGGCGCTGAAGCGGCGCAAACCGGGCTTCAATGAGAGCTACTACGGCTTTCGCTCGTTCAGCAAGCTGCTTGAGGAAGCTGCCGCGCGCAAACTGCTGGACGTGGAGCACGATGAGAAGTCGGGCGGGGTCATCATCAAGAATTTCAACCCGGAATATTAGCGGGGAGCGGTAAGCGGCGAGCTGGGAACGGAATAATCAAACCACATGCGGCGCAGCCGCAAAACCCGCTTACTGCTTACTGCTAACCGCTTTTTTAAAGCTCGATCTGCGTTCCCAGCTCCACCACCCGGTTGGTCGGAATCTTGAAGTAGTTGGAGATGCTGCCGGCGTTGCGCGCCATGCTGATGAACAGCTTTTCCCGCCACAGCGCCATGCCCGGCGCTATCGTCGCGATCAGGGTTTCCCGGCTGATGAAAAAAGAGGTTTCCATCATCTGGAATTCCAATCCGCATTCCTTGCATTGCATCAGTGTTTTAGGGATGTCTGGCTCGTCCTTGAAGCCGTAACGCACGATCACCCGATAAAAATCGTTGCCCAGCGACTGCACCTCGGCATGATCAATTTCCGGCACATGGGGCACGTCTTCGGTAATGACCGTCAGCAGCATCACCCGCTCGTGCAACACTTTATTATGGATCAGGTTATGCAGCATGGCGTGGGGCACACCGCCAACATTGGCGGTAAGGAAAACCGCCGTGCCTGGCACGCGGAGTGGCGGGTGGGCGGCAATTCCGGCAAGAAAAGGTTCCAGCGCGATCGCGCCGGTCTGCAGCCGTTCGAACAGCAGCGCCCGTCCCCGCTTCCAGGTAGAGAGCAGGGTGAATACCGCAATCGCGACAACCAGGGGGAACCAGCCCCCCTGCGGAATCTTCATGGCGTTGGCGCTGAAAAATGACAGGTCGATGAACAGGAAAAAGGCGGCTACCACCCCACACATCGCCCAGCCCCATCCCCATAGCGCACGTGCCACCACCACCGCCAGGATAGTGTCGATAGCCATAGTGCCGGTGACCGCAATACCATAAGCGGCGGCGAGGTTGCTGGAGGAACGGAAGCCCAGCACCAGCGCGATGATCGCCACGAGCAGAGCCCAATTGATCGCCGGCAGATAGACCTGGCCGATTTCCCGCTCCGAAGTATGCTGCACCTCCAGTCGCGGACAGTAGCCCAATTGCATCGCCTGACGGGTGACGGAGAAAGCGCCCGAAATCACGGCCTGCGAAGCGATCACCGTAGCCAGGGTGGCCAGGGCCACCATCGGGTAAAGCGCCCAGGACGGCGCGAGCAGATAAAACGGATTCTCCACCGCGGTGGGATTGTGGATCATCAGTGCGCCCTGGCCGAAGTAGTTGAGCAGCAGCGCCGGCAGCACGAAGAAGAACCATGCCGTCTTGATCGGCATGCGGCCAAAATGACCCATGTCGGCGTAAAGCGCCTCGCCCCCGGTTACCGCCAGCACCACCGCGCCCAGGGCCAGAAAGCCATACCACTTGTGCTCCACGAAGAACTGGAAGCCGTAGAGCGGGTTTACCGCCTGCAATACCGCCGGCTCGTCGAGGATGTTGCTGATGCCGAGCAGGGCCAGGGTGGCAAACCAGACTATCATCACCGGCCCGAACAGTGCGCCGACGCTGGCGGTACCCTTGCGCTGGAACAGGAACAGCCCCACCAGCACCATCAGGGTGATCGGGATGACGTAGGGCTCAAGCGCGGGGGTGGCGATCTTCAGTCCCTCCACGGCGGACAGCACCGAGATCGCCGGGGTAATCAGACTATCACCATAGAACAGCGCGGCGCCGAATATCCCCATCGTCATCAGCAGCCAGCGACTGCGCGTGTCTCCGGGCGAGCTTTTAAGCGTCAGCGCCAGCAGCGCCATAATGCCGCCCTCGCCATTGTTGTTGGCGCGCATGATGAAAATTACGTACTTCAGCGAAACCACGATCAGCAGCGCCCACAGCACCAGCGACAGCGCCCCGAGCACATTGTCATGACTGGGTGCGATGCCGTGGGCGCCGTGAAACACTTCCTTCAGGGTGTAAAGCGGGCTGGTGCCGATGTCCCCGAACACCACGCCGATAGCGGCAAGCATCAGTCCGGAGGTTTTGCTCTTGTCGCTTGCGCCCGTTAAGGGTTGTTTTTCGGTTGTACTCGTCACTTGCTATTCCTTGCCTATGGATATGCCCAACAGCGTAGGTTGGGCACGCTGTGCCCAACAAATGATTTTGGGTTTGTCGGGCACGGGGTGCCCGACCTACGCAGCTTGCTATTCCTTGCCTATGGATATGCCCAGTTGCTTCAGCTTGCGGTAGAGATGGGTACGCTCCAGCCCGACGCTTTCCGCCAGGCGGCTCATGTTGCCGCCGACCTTCTTGAGCTGATGCTCGAAATAAATCCGCTCGAACTCGTCGCGCGCCTCGCGTAACGGCTGATCGAGGGGCAGCGCATACTGGGCCGTGGACGGGGAAACGGGGGGGGCGAACTGTCCCAGCACCCGGCTGACGTCCTCGGCAGTAATCTCTTTGGACAGGGCGGTCAGCGTCAGCGTTTTCACTGCGTTGTCGAGCTGCGGCAAATTGCCGGGCCAGCTTTCATCGCGCAGAAGATTCAGCGCCGCTGCGCTGAAATGGCGCGGGGGCGATTGCCCGGTTTCGATCAGCCGCGCCAGCGCCTGCCTGGCGAGATCGGGAATATCCTCGCTGTGTTCGCGCAGGCTGGGCACCGCCAGCGCCAGGCCATTGATAGCCTGAAACAGCCGGGCGTCGAACGCCCCCTCCTCGACCAGCCGGGGCAGGGGCATGGACGTGGCGCACACCAGGCGCACACCATACTTTTCCAGCTTGTTCAGGATCAGCCCAAGACCCTTCTGTTCCAGCTTGCCCAAATTTCCGATCTCATCCAGGTAGAGCAGGCCATCGCGCGCCTGCTCCAGCAGGCTCATCGGGTCGTCCGCCAGAACGGCCAGGGCTTCCGGCGCGACCCAGGGGGTGTTCGGTCGATGCAGGTAGCGCGCGCACAATTCCATGCCGGAGCCCGGTTCCCCGGTCAACAGCAGGGGAGAGACCTGATTGGCCACCTGCGCCAGGCGCATCTTCAATTCGCTGACGGCGGCGCCCGTTCCCAGGCCGGCCAGCGCCTCGCCGTTGCACGGCAGCGGCTCGCCCTTCTTGAGCGCGCGCTCCACGGTGCTCAGCAGTTTTTGCAGGGCAATGGGCTTTTCCAGGAAATCCGCCGCGCCGATGCGCGTTGCCTCCACCGCGGTATCAATGGTGCCGTGACCGGACATCATGATCACCGGCATGGTCAGCAGTCCGTTGCTTTCCCACTCCTTGAGCAGGGTGATGCCGTCGGTGTCCGGCATCCAGATGTCGAGCAGCACCAGATCCGGGCGCTTCTGGCTGCGGTAGCTGCGCGCCGCGCCGGCATTTTCCGCCAGCGCGACAATGTAACCCTCGTCATGCAGGATTTCCCTCAGCAGCTCGCGGATGCCGACCTCATCGTCCACCACCAGGATTTCATTGGCTGCCATCTAAGCCGTTTCTCCGCAGGGTAAATAAATGCAGACGCTCGCCCCGTGGGGCTGAATATTTTCGATTTTCATCCTGCCGTGATGCTCCTCGATGATTTTTTTGACCACCGCCAGGCCCAGCCCGGTGCCCTTCGGCTTGGTCGTGACATAAGGCTCGAACAATCGCGCCATGAGCGCTTCGGGAAAACCGCAACCGTTATCCCGGACGGTCAGCCTGACCCAGTTTCCTTCCACGGCGGTTTCCACCGTGATTTGGGGCTGCTCCGTTTCGGCCAAGGCATCCTGGGCATTTTGCAGCAAATTATGCAGCACCTGGCGCAGCAGGGTCGGATCCCCGGTCACCCGCGGCAACGTCGGCGCAAGCCGGGTCGAGATGTGCGCGCTGGAGTGCTCGTACAGTGCCAGGATTTCGTACACCAGCTGATTGAGGTCCACCGCCTCCAGATTCAGGCTGGGGGCGCGGGCATATTCGCCAAAAGCGTTCACCATGCTCTTCAACGCCGTCACCTGATTGACGATGGTTTGCGTCGCCCGCTTCAGCACCTCTGCATCCGGCGCGCTTAATTTTCCCGCAAGCTTGTGCTCGAGCCGCTCGGCCGAGAGCTGGATCGGGGTGAGCGGATTCTTGATTTCGTGCGCCAGGCGACGCGCCACCTCGCCCCATGCCGCGTCGCGCTGAGCCTGGAGCAAATGGGTGATATCATCGAATACCACGATGAAGTCGTTGCCCACCGCCGCCGGCAATCGCGTGCCGCGCACCAGCAAGACCTGATTGCCGTTCCTGCCGGCATATTCCATCTGAGTTTGCCATTCTTTTCCTTCATTGTGGCGAAATTGCGCTTCAACCGCCACAGCGAGCGCCTTCAATGCTTCGTCATTAAGCGCCCACTTGTAGAACCGGCGTTTGCTCAGAACGGATGCATCCACCCCCAGAATTTCCGCGGCGGCAGGGTTCATGGTCTTGAGGCTGAGATTTTCGTCAAACGCCAGCACCCCGCTCGACAAGTGAGCCAGAATGCTTTCCAGGTAAGCTTTCGCCGTCTCCAGCTGACGCTGGTTGAGCTCGACCACCGCGCGCGCCTCTGCCAGTTGCCGGGTCATGTCGTTGAACGACTGCATCAGGGAACCCAGCTCGTCCCGGCTATGCACCGCCGGCATGATGCTGAAATCCCCCGAGGCGACGGCCTGAGTCCCCTTCGCCAGCAGACCAAGTGGAGCGGAAAGGCGCGCGCTCAACAGGAAAGCCAGCGCGATCGAGGAAAGCAAGGCAAGCATCAGGGCCAGCGTCAGGGTCAGACCGTAGACCCGCTTCATTCCCAGCCGAGACACGGAAAGCTCCTGGTAATCGCGGTACACCGCCTGCACTGTCTCCGCATCCTTGGCCAGCCGCTCCGGAACTGGCTGGAACAGCTGCAATACCCGAATATTTTCCTTCAGGCCCAGCACGTTGACCGGAACAACCACTCGCAAATACAGGCCTTTTCCAGGAATCGACTCGATCGCGGCATAAGGTTGCTGCTGGCGCACCTGGCGCAACAACGAAGGCGCAGGGCGATCAGGTTGCAGGCCGGCGCGCTCGCTGCCGGAAAAAGCGATGAGCGAGCCGCGTGAACTGAATAGCGCAGCCTCCTGCACGCCCGCCTGCTCGCGCAAGTTGTTAAGCAGCGTCAAAGGCTCGTCGACCGGCTGATCCACCAGAGCCAGAGCCATGTATTCCCCTTTTTTATTGAGGTCGCGCACCAGGTTGTCGAGCGCGCTGCGGCCCAGGCTCAGCCCCCCTTCCAGGGCGTTGTCCACGCGCACGTCGAACCAGGTCTCGATACTCTTGCTCAAAAACTGTACCGAAACCCCGTACACCAGTACGCCGGGAAGCACCGCCATCAAGGCAAACATCAGGAGCAGCCTTAACGTCAGCTTCGCACCGAAAACGCGCGCCTTGAGCTTGCGCCGCAGATTCCACAGCTGGTAGAGAACCAGAGCCAGCAGGCACGCCGCCAGCGCACCGTTAAGGCCCAGCAGCAGGGTGTAATATTGCGAAAATGCCGCGGCGTCGCCGCTGGCGCTGGACAGCAAGTACAGCGCCACCGCGCCGAGGCCCACGCACAGGTAAAGGACGTATTTCATTGCTTCCGCCCCACGCCCGTCAACATCAGGGATTTACGTTCCAGCGGTGCCATTCCGAATCCAGGTTCCAGTCTTTTGACGCCAGCGCATTCACCTGCAAGGGTTTGGGTAGCTGCGCCAGATCCAGCCTCATGCGCAGGCCGGCTTGATAGACATCCCGTTTTTTCACCAGCGGCGACTTATCCGGCAGCGGCGTTTTGCCGTCAGCCGAAGGCTTGCCGACCACCAGCGCCTTGTCCACCTCCAGAGGCTGGCTGGCTGCCCGCGGTTTCTCTGCCAGCAGCGCTTTTTCAGCGACCTGCCATTTTTGCAGGCGTCCCAGTTCGTGCAGGGCCTCGTTCAGGGAGGAAAAGTTCTGGTATTTGGCGTTGTTGGTGAGCTGATATTGGCGCGTCAACGCATGGTAGCTCAAGCGGATATGCTGCTGCGCCGTGACTATGACTTCATCCAGCCAGTACCAGCGCGGCTTCTTGATCTCAAATTCGACGACAAAATTGAGCGGAACCCCCTTGTTCAAAGTCTCTTCAATCGCCGGACGGAGGCCGATTTCCAGGTCGGCATTCAGCGCCAGGATTTCGTCCACCACCTCCAGCTCGGCGGATTTGACCTCGATGCCGTCCGCCTTGGCGACCAAAGATGTCGCCAGGAACAGGGCCAGAAGAAAAACCCTGGCTGCGGTAAAAAGCCTAGGCTTTGAGCAATAGCGCATAATAAAAACCATCATGCTGGAGGTTGGGCGTTAACTGCCCGTCCTTCGCGGTCGGCAGGGAAAGTGGCAAACATTGGGCATCCTTGTGCCGCACCAGAAATTGGGCGATTTGTTGTTGGTTTTCCTCGGCAAACACCGAGCAGGTGGCATACAACAATTTACCACCACTGCCCAGGACGCGCCACAGGGCATCGAGGATTTCCACCTGCTGAGCGGCAAATGCCGCAATGTCCGCTTCGCGCCGCAGCCACTTGATGTCCGGGTGACGCCGCACCACCCCCGACGCGCTGCACGGCACATCCGCCAGAATACGCTGAAACGGCTGGCCGTCCCACCACTCCTCCGGCCGGGCTGCATTCCCCGTCAGACAATGCGCTTCGAGCTTGAGCCGCTGCAAGGTCTGTTGAATTTTTTTCAGCCGCTCCGGGTCCGAATCCAGGGCGGTCAGCTCTATCCTGGCCAGCTCCAGCAGGTGCGCCGCCTTTCCTCCCGGCGCGGCGCAGGCGTCCAGCACCCGCATCCCGTCGGCGACGTCGAGCAGCCGGGCCGCGAACTGCGCCCCGGCATCCTGCACTGACGCCATCCCCTCGCCAAAACCCGGCAGCCTGTCGACGGGAACCGGCTGGTCCAGCAAGATCGCGTTTTCTCCGACTTGCCGCCCTTCGATGCCGTGCCGATGCAGCAGGTCGAGATAGGCTTCGGTCGATATCGCCCGGCGATTCACCCGCAGCGTCATCGGCGGGTGCTGGTTGTTGGTTTCCAGCAGAGTTGCCCAGTCGTCCGGATACTGCCGGCGCAACTTGTCTATCCACCATTGCGGGTGGGAGTAGCGCCCCTCCTCGCTGGCCGCAGCCTGTTCCAGCAAGCTGATGCGCTGGCGCAGGAAATTGCGCAACACGGCGTTGACCAGTCCCTTGGCCCAGGGCTTTTTCAGGGCCTCGGCCGCCCTGACGGCATGATCCACCACGGCGTGCTCCGCCGACCGGCTGTATTGCAGCTGATAAAGCGCCACCAGCAGGAGGGCGCGCACCGCCGCATCCTGCACCGGCTTTTGCAACAGAAGGTCGAGAATGGCGTGCAACTGGCCGTAGAAGCGCAGCGTGCCGTAGCTCATATCCTGAGCGGCGGCTCGCTGCTGCGGGGAGAGCGAAGAATGGCGGGACAGCAGGCCTTGCAAAGCCTGGTTAAGATTTCGCCCAGCCAAGACCTGGGAAACCGCCGTGCTGGCGAGGCGTTGTGATTCGATCAAAATAGTTTTCTAAAAAGGCTATTAACCACGGATGTACACTGATGAAACAACGCGTTGTGTGAATCTTGCCATTCGTCCGGAAGGGGTTTGAAATCAGAAAGGTAACTCATTGATAATCTGTGTACATCCGTGTTAATCCGTGGCTGAACTGCTTTTTGGTTAAATTCAAGTTTCAAACCGGTCACCCGGCTTCACCGGGTTTCCCGCCAGAAAAATTGACGCCGGCAACCTCTTGCCTCCGGCTTTCTGAATCTCTTTCAGCAGCAAAGCACCTTCACCGCATCTGACCAGAATGCCATCCTTGTCCGCCTGCAGTATTTCTCCGGGCGTGCCCTCGCTCCGCTGCGCCACCTGCGCCTGCCAGATGCGCCAGGTTTCAGCCCCAAGTTGGGCCTGCGCCACCGGAAAAGGATTGTAGGCACGCACTGCGCGAGCAAGCTCGGCGGCGCTTTTGTGCCAATCGATCAAACCCTCCGCTTTGGAGAGTTTCGCGGCGTAGGTTGCTGCGCTGTCGTCCTGGGGTTGGGCTTGCAATGTCCCGAGATTCAGCTGCTGTAGCGCGGAGACGATGCTCGAGGCGCCCAGGACCGCCAACTTGTCATGCAGGGTTTGCGCCGTATCATGGTCTGCGATCGGCAGCGCGGCGCGCAGCAGCATGCCGCCGGTATCCAGCCCGCTATCCATTTGCATGATGGTAATGCCGGTTTCCGGGTCGCCCGCCAGGATCGCGCGCTGTATCGGCGCCGCACCGCGCCAGCGCGGCAGCAGCGAGGCGTGGATATTCAGGCAGCCGAAACGGGGGATGGTTAGCACCGCCGGTGGCAGCAACAAGCCATAGGCCGCAACGATCATCGCGTCGGCGTTAACTGCCGCTAGCTGCGCCTGAATTTCGGCATCCTTCAGCGCTGCGGGTTGCTGCACGCTCAATCCGCGCTGCAACGCCAATTGCTTGACCGGGCTGGGCGTCAGCCTCATGCCGCGTCCGGCGGGGCGATCCGGCTGGGTCAGCACCAGGGCAATGTCATGCCCCGCATCTATCAGCGCAGCCAGAGCGGCAGCCGCAAATTCCGGCGTGCCGGCGAAAATCAGCCGCATCTTATAAGGTCTCCCGCATCAGCTTCTTCATCTTCTGGCGAATGCGGTTCAACTTCAGCCGTGACAGGTATTCGACGAATACCTTACCTTTCAAATGATCGATTTCATGCTGAATGCAGATCGCCAGCAACCCTTCCGCCTTCAACGTAAAAGGTTTTCCCTCGACATCCAGCGCTTTCACGGTGACTCTCTCTGCCCGAGTGACATTTTCGTAAATGCCCGGCACGGAAAGACAGCCTTCTTCGTGCTCGGCTTTCCCCTCGCTGGCAATGATTTCCGGGTTGATGAACACCTGCAGGCTGTTCCGCTCCTCGGAAACGTCCATAACAACGACCTGTTTATGCACATTTACCTGGGTTGCAGCGAGGCCGATACCAGGCGCAGCATACATGGTTTCCGCCATATCGGCAGCCAGACAGCGGATTTCCTCGTTCACTTCGACTACGCGAGTAGCCACGGTATGCAGCCGTTCATCCGGATAATGAATGATATTTAATATGGCCATAAGTGCTTGCTTGTTTAATCAATTACCTGCAAAATTTAACCCAACCCCTGAATTCGTCAAGGATTGTAGCGCCCCATTGATGCCGACCAGGAACAGCTCACCCTTTTAAGGCCCGCTCATGAAAAAGCCTATTTTAGCTCTGATTTTGATTTTCGGCTTAAGTTCGCTCTCCGCAGCCACCGAAATCGCGCTGCAAGACCGCCGCCCCGATCGCTACGTCGTGGTCAAGGGCGACACGCTTTGGGGCATTGCGGGAAAGTTCCTCAAGCAGCCCTGGCGCTGGCCCGAAATCTGGAAAATGAACAAGCAGCAGATCAAGAACCCGCACTGGATCTATCCAGGCGACATGATCGTACTGGACATGTCCAGCGGTTCGCCGGAATTACGCCTGGTCAAGGGTCTCGAAACGATTAAACTGAGTCCGCGCGTCCGGATTGAACCCGCGGAAACAGGCGCAATTCCCAGCATTCCGCTGGCGGCGATCGGGCCGTTCCTCAGCAAGCCGCTGGTCATTGCGGAAGGCGAGCTCGAAAAGGCGCCCTACATTATCGGCACCGAGGAGAGCCGTGTCATCCTCGGCGCGGGCAATTCCGCCTACGCTCAGTCCATCATGGAAGGCGGGGCGCTGAACTGGCATATTTACCGCCCGGGCAAGGCGCTGGTCGATCCCGATTCCAATGAAACCCTGGGATATGAAGCGGTCTATCTGGGAGACGCCAGAATCACCCGGTTCGGCGCGCCGGCCACGATAAATATCACCAAATCCACCCAGGAAATCAATATCGGCGACCGTTTGGTAGAAATGAAGGAAGAGGCGACCAGCGCTTACGTACCCCACGCACCGGAGAAGGCGATCCTCGGCAGGATAGTTTCTGCCTATGGCGGCGTCGCGGAAGTCGGGAGGGGCTCGATTGTCACTCTGAACAAAGGCGGGCAGGATGGTCTCGAAATCGGCCATGTGCTGGCGCTTTACCGACACGGCCGCAGCATCGCACCTGGCGCGCACGACGACACCTCGCCGGAAACCGTTAAACTGCCCGACGAGCGCTATGGTCTGGTGTTCGTCTTTCGCGTCTTCGAAAAACTGGCCTATGCCCTGGTAATGCAAAGCGAGCGCCCGGTGCAGATACTGGACGATGTGCGCACGCCGTAACGACCATTGCAAGAAGTGCCGACCCGATGACGATATCGCTTCCTGGGTCGGCCTGAGCCTGATCCCGGGACTGGGTAACGAGTCGTACCGCAAACTGCTGCGCGCCTTCGGTGAACCGAAAGAGATTTACGCCGCTTCCTACGCATCCCTGACGGGCGTTGTCGGCAGAGACGTGGCAGAGGGCGTCCGTCTCGGCGTCGACCCGGATCAGCTCGCACCTCTCTTCGCCTGGCTCGGCAATGAACAAAACCATGTCGTTACCCTGGCCGATGCCGAATACCCCCAAGCCCTGCTGCAAATCCCCGACCCTCCGCCCCTGCTTTACGTCAAAGGCCGCCTCGATCTTCTGAATCAGCCGGCCATGGCGGTTGTCGGCAGCCGTAATGCAACGCCACAGGGGAAAATGAATGCCGAATCGTTTTCCCGGAATCTGAGCGACAGCGGGCTGTGCGTCGTCAGCGGAATGGCGCTGGGCATCGACGCGGCTGCACACCGTGGCGGGCTGGACGGTGCGTCCAGCAGTGTCGCCGTGGTCGGGACCGGCCTGGATATCGTTTACCCTTCACGCAACCACGCCTTGGCTCACGAACTGGCGCAGCACGGCACCCTGGTTTCCGAATTTCCACTCGGCACAACCGCAATGGCGCACAACTTTCCGCGCCGCAACCGCATTATCTGCGGCCTGTCTCTCGGCTGCCTGGTAATCGAGGCCGCAATTCGTAGCGGTTCGTTGATCACCGCCCGTTTGGCCGTTGAACAGGGACGGGATGTTTTCGCCATTCCCGGCTCCATTCACTCCCCCGTTTCAAAAGGCTGCCACGCCCTGATCAAGCAGGGCGCCAAGCTGGTCGAGTGCGCCAACGATATTCTCGATGAACTAAAGTGGCCATCACCGCAGAATCCTGACACGGCGAACGCGGAGGCCTCCCCAGTGAACGACCGTCATCCACTGCTGGATGCCTTGGGGTTCGACCCTGTCGGGATCGACGCACTGACGGCGCGCAGCGGCTTGACGAGCGATACCGTTTGCGCCATGCTGTTACAACTCGAATTGGAAGGGCGAATCGCCTGCCTGCCCGGTGGACTTTACCAATTAATCACCTAAACCCTCTGATTCCAGCGTTAAAACCACTTGAAACCAGCACAATGTTCGATATTTTAGTCTATCTGTTCGAAAATTATTTCGAGGTCAACGTTTACCCCGACGAGGGAACTTTGACCCGTGAGCTCAGCGCGGCAGGCTTCGACCGGGACGAGATCAACCAAGCCATGACGTGGGTCAATGGCCTGGAGAAGCTGACTCAGGAAAGCTATCTGCCCAGCCTGGCAGACTCCCGCGCGCAGCGATTCTACTCCGATGCAGAGGAAACCAAGATCGGGACGGAGTCCCGTGGCTTCCTGTTGTTTCTCGAAACTTCCGGCATCCTTAACCCCGTTCAACGCGAATGGGTTATCGACCGCATCATGGCGCTCAACGAACACGAGGTTTCGCTTGAACAGGTCAAATGGACCGTTCTGATCGTGCTTTGGAGCCAAGACCAGGCCAGCGACTTCATGTTCATCGAGGATCTGCTGTTCGGCGATACCCAGCCCACCATGCACTGACTGGGCACCAGATTCTTGCCATTGCCGCCGGTTCTTCATATCATCCGCGCCCAAACCCACTAATTTTTAGCGAGAGCGCATGTCCTCCAGCCTCCTGATCGTCGAATCCCCCTCCAAAGCCAAAACTCTTAAGAAGTATCTTGGCAAGGATTTTGAAATCCTCGCCTCTTACGGCCATGTGCGCGACCTCGTGCCGAAGCAGGGCGCGGTCGACACCGAACACGACTTCAAGATGAAGTACCAGTTGATCGAGCGCAACGCCAAGCACGTCGACGCGATCACCAAGGCGGTCAAACTCGCCGACAACATCTATCTGGCGACTGACCCGGACCGCGAGGGCGAGGCGATTGCGTGGCATCTTGCTGAAATTTTGAAATCCAAGAAGCTGCTCGCCAAAAAGAATGTCAAGCGCGTGGTTTTTCATGAGATCACCCAGTCCGCCGTGCTGGCGGCTGTTGCCAATCCGCGCGATATCCTCATGCCCCTGGTGAATGCCCAGCAGGCGAGGAGGGCGCTGGATTATCTGGTCGGCTTCAATCTTTCGCCGCTGCTATGGCGCAAAATTCGTCGCGGTCTTTCTGCCGGCAGGGTACAAAGCCCGGCCCTGCGCCTGATTTGCGAACGTGAGCTTGAAATCGAGGCGTTCAAGACCCAGGAATACTGGAGCATCCATTTCGATTCACACAAAGGCAAGCAGAAATTTTCCGCCAAGCTGTTCCAGTACAAGGGCGAAAAGCTGACCCAGTTCAGCGTCGGCAACGAAGCTGCGCAGACAGATATCGTTGGCTACCTTACACAGCATGCCGGTGGCAAGGCAACGGTCGTCCAGGTCGACAAGAAACGCAAGCAACGCCAAGCATCCGCACCATTTACCACCTCTACCTTACAGCAGGAAGCCGTGCGCAAGCTGGGATTCACCACCGACCGCGCCATGCGCGTTGCGCAACAGCTTTACGAAGGGGTGGACACCGGTGGCGGAGCCGTTGGCCTGATCACCTACATGCGTACCGACTCGGTTATCCTCGCCAACGAGGCGGTAGCCGAAATCCGCGATTACATCTCCGCCAAGTTCGACCCTGACTATTTGCCCAAAGCGCCGGTCCAGTACAAAAACAAATCCAAAAATGCCCAGGAGGCGCACGAAGCCATTCGACCAACATCGATCCTGCGCACACCGGATGACGTTCGAGCCTTTCTTACCGCAGACCAGGCAAAGCTTTATGAAATGATCTGGAAGCGTGCGCTGGCTTGCCAGATGAGTCCGGCCAAGTTCGACACTGTCAGCCTGGATCTGGCAGTTGCGGATGAAGGCACGCTGTTCCGAGCCTCTGGCCAGACCCTGGTTTTTCCCGGTTTTATCGCGGTTTACCTGGAAGGCGCTGACGACCAGGAGGAGGAAGGCGAAAGCAAGCTGCCGCCGATGGAAGCCGGCGATCAGCTCCCGGTGGACAAACTATACGGCGACCAGCACTTTACCCAGCCGCCGCCGCGCTACACTGAAGCCAGCCTGGTCAAGGATCTGGAAGAGCATGGCATTGGCCGCCCGTCGACTTACGCCAGCATTATCTCGACACTACAGGCCAGGGAATACGTAAACCTCGACAAAAAGCGGTTTTTCCCCACTGACGTAGGCTCGGTGGTCAACAAGTTCCTGACCGAGCATTTCACGCGCTATGTCGATTATGATTTTACGGCCAAGCTGGAAGACCAGCTGGACAGCATCTCCACCGGCGATAAGGAATGGATCCCGGTACTGGCGGATTTCTGGAAGGGTTTTAACCAGCAAATCGAGGAAAAGAAAAACATCGAGCGCAAAGATCTTACCCATGAGCAGCTCGATGAAGCCTGTCCAAAGTGCGGCAAGCCGCTGTCCGTAAGGCTGGGCAAGCGCGGTAAATTTGTTGGTTGCAGCGGCTATCCTGAATGTGACTTTACCCGCAGCATGGACGGCGAGGTCAAGCCGGACGAACCGGTCGTGGTGGAAGGACGCCTATGCCCGAAGTGCGACAGCCCTCTGCACGTGAAATCCGGTGCATACGGCAAGTTCATCGGTTGCTCGGCTTATCCTAAGTGCAAGTTCCTCGAACCCCTGGAGAAACCCAAGGATACGGGGGTAGCCTGTCCAGAATGCAAAAAAGGCAGCTTGATCGAACGTAAAAGCCGCTACGGGAAACTGTTTTATTCCTGCGACACCTATCCGGATTGTAAATATGCGGTCTGGAACCCTCCCGTCGCCGAGCCCTGCCCAAAATGCGGCTGGCCGGTGCTGACCATCAAGACGACCAAGCGGCGCGGCACCGAAAAGGTTTGTCCGCAGAAGGAATGCGGGTATACCGAACCAGTTGCTGCTGCTGACGAATAACGGGTTCGTAATGCTAAAAAAGGGGCCTGTGGCCCCTTTTTTATTGCTCCGCAACTGCTGTTTTCTGGATTTCAGGCCGCGATACGGCGTTTGAACTCACCGGTTCGGGTATCAATTTCGATCTTGTCGCCAATCTCGCAAAACAGCGCAACCGGCAACTCAAAACCGGTAGCTACCTTCGCCGGCTTCATGACTTTGCCGGACGAATCGCCGCGCACAGCGGGTTCGGTGTAAACGATTTCACGGACCACAGTGGTCGGCAAGTCAACAGAAATGGCTTTGTCCTGGTAGAAAACCACTTCGCAAGGCATGCTGTCTTCCAGGTAATTGATGGCGTCACCCAGATTTTCCTGCTCGACTTCGTGCTGGTTATAATCGGTATCCATGAAGACATACATCGGATCAGCAAAGTATGAGTAGGTCACTTCCTTGCGCTCAAGCTGCACCACTTCAAACTTGTCGTCAGCCCGGTAAATAGCCTCGCTGGGGGAGTCGGTCAGGAGATTCTTCATTTTCATCTTGACCACGGACGCATTGCGGCCGGATTTGGTGTACTCGGCTTTAAGGACCACCATAGGGTCATTGCCGATCATGATTACGTTGCCTGGGCGGACTTCTTGTGCGGTTTTCATGGTTCTTCCTGCAGAATATTAAAAGTTGGGCGGATCAAAGCCGATTATTTTAACTTATTATTACAAAATTTTACTAGATTTGTCGTCAAATCTTCTTTTTTTATCAGTCTGTTTGCCCATTTCTGAGCATGCTTTTCCAAGGTGGCGTGATGCCTCCATAAGCTTTCCCAATCCGGAACGCCCGCATCGCGACCATTACACGCTTCAAAAAATGGTGTCAGTACGGCTGCCGTTGACTGGGGTAGATCAGCACAATACCGATCCAGAAATGCCTTCAGTTTTGGCCAATGCGCCCCGGCTTCCTGGGGGTATATTTGCCAGACCATCGGTCGCGCAGCCCACTGGGCGCGGACAAAGGAATCTTCGCCCCGTACGAAATTGAAATTGCACGCCCACAAGAGCTTGTCATAGTTATCCTGTTCCAGAAAAGGCAAAACCCTGACAATAAGACTCCCTTTTTTAAAAAGGTTCCCCGCGCCGGAATATGGCCGCCCGAAAAATGCTGAGATTTGCTTCGTTGCCACCCCCTCCGGAACCAGGCACGTCACCGGGTTAGCGGCTTCCGCCCAGGCGGCGAACAAGGTTGATGCCGAATTATTGCTATAGCAAAACAAGGAAATACGGACTTCATTTTTTTCTGGGACAGGGATGCCCAGTTCCTGCCAAAAAGCGGTACGTAGTTGAATGTCTGCCTGGAAAAGAGCCCGTTGCTCCAAGCGGTTTTTCTCGACTAGCAAGCCCCCCGTGCTTGGTGAAAACCCCGGGAAAAAGAAGTACTTGATCAGAGGTAATTGGGGGTGAGGGGAGGGAAGTCCGTGATGGCTGTCAACCCATCCTTCGGCGCTGAGATATTCCAGGTTTACCCAGGCATGTCTGCGTCCGCTCTTCGCCATCGCAGCCACATAAGCAGCCGGCAGCTCACAGGCAAAGGCTTCTATCACCACATCCGCCGGCTCAACGGCGATATTGGATTCTGCCCATTGCCTTATTTCCACGCCACGGGAAACTTGTACCGGCAAGCGCGGGTCAATTTCTGGGTTAATCTTTTGAAAGCTGAACAGGTCGTCCGTCCAGAGACGAACCTTTAGGGCATGCTCGGCGACCAATTGACGGGCGAGCCGCCAACTGACGCCGATATCACCGTAATTGTCGACTACGGTGCTGAAGATGTCCCAGCTTGGCCGGGAGTTATCAGATGTCGAGGTTTCTTGCTCCAAGTGCGTTTTTTTCGATAAAAGCACGTCGCGGTTCAACCTGATCGCCCATCAAGGTGGTAAAAATTTCATCTGCGGCTATCACGTCTTCAATCTGCACCCTGAGCAGCCGTCTTACCTGGGGATCCATGGTTGTTTCCCAAAGCTGTCCTGGGTTCATTTCGCCCAAACCCTTGTAGCGCTGGATACCCAAGCCGCGTTTTACTTCTTCCAGCAGCCAGTCCATTGCAGCCTTGAACTCGCTAACAGGCTGGGATCGTTCTCCACGCTTGATATTTGCCCCTTCTTTAAGCAAACCCTGCAGTACTTGAGCCGTTTTCGACAGCTGTGCGTAGTCCCCGCTTTGCTGGAAATCCCGGTCCAGATAGCTTATCTGTAAATTGCCATGCACCATCTTGCTGATCTTCAGTCTACAGTTTTCCGTCGCTTCATCGTAGTAAGCCGAAACAGTATACTGCTCGTTAGCCAATGCTTTTTTAAGCTGTTCCGCGCTTTCGTTCGCTGACGCAAGATCACTCAGGTCAAGCACGATGTTTTTAAGCAGGGCGTAGAGTATCGGTTCTGCGATAATGCGGCTCAAGCGCTCGACTATCGCTTCTGCCAGCAGGAATTCCTTGGCCACTTCCTCAAGAGCGGCTTTGCTGATCGGCTCTTTGCCGCCCTCGGTAACCAGTTCGGCCTCGCTCAACGCCATTTGCAGCATGTATTGCTTCAATTCATGGTCGTCCTTCAGGTAGCGTTCCTGCTTACCATGTTTAACCTTGTACAAGGGGGGTTGGGCAATGTAGATGTGACCCCGTTCCACCAGTTCCGGCATCTGCCTGTAGAAGAAGGTGAGCAGCAAGGTGCGGATGTGGGAACCGTCCACGTCCGCATCGGTCATGATGATGATGCGGTGATAGCGCAGCTTTTCTGCCGAGTATTCATCCTTGCCGATCCCTGTACCCAGAGCAACGATCAGGGTCGCGATTTCCTGGGAGGAGACCAGTCGGTCGAAACGGGCTCGCTCGACGTTGAGAATTTTTCCCTTCAGAGGGAGAATCGCCTGGAATTTCCTGTCCCGTCCCTGTTTCGCCGAACCCCCGGCAGAATCGCCTTCTACCAGGTAAAGCTCGGACTGTGCCGGGTCTTTTTCCTGGCAGTCAGCCAACTTGCCCGGCAAGCCCATGCCATCCAGGACGCCTTTGCGACGCGTTATTTCACGTGCCTTGCGAGCCGCTTCGCGAGCACGTGCCGCATCGACAATCTTGCCGCAGATGATTTTGGCGTCATTCGGATTTTCCAGCATATATTCCGCCAGTTTCGCAGAAACGATTTCCTGAACTACTGGCATCACTTCGGAAGAAACCAGTTTTTCCTTGGTCTGCGAAGAAAATTTGGGGTCCGGGATTTTTACCGATAATACGCATGTCAGTCCTTCGCGCATATCATCGCCGGCAGTTTCTACCTTGGCTTTTTTTGCTTGCTCGCTTTGTTCTATATACGTATTTAATGTGCGCGTCATCGCGTTACGCAGACCCGTCAAATGGCTTCCGCCGTCGCGCTGTGGAATGTTATTAGTAAAACATTGCACTGATTCCTGATAGGAATCGTTCCACTGCATTGCCACTTCCACGGTCATGCCGTCTTTTTCACCCATTGCATAAAAAACCTTGGGGTGCAGGACGGCTTTGCTGCGGTTTACATATTCCACAAACCCCTTTACGCCGCCACTAAAAGCAAAGTTATCGCTTTTTCCCGTGCGCTGATCGACTAGTTCAATGTGTACGCCATTATTGAGGAAAGACAGTTCACGCAGCCGCTTGGCCAGAATCTCGTAATGAAATTCGACCAAACCAAATATCTCTTCATCTGCTAGAAAATGTACGTCCGTGCCATGTTTTTCAGTCTGCCCAGCGAATTTTAGTGGCTCGACCGGGACGCCATGACGAAATTCCATGAAATGCGTTTGCCCATCACGGCGAATAGTTAATTTCAGCCATTTTGAAAGGGCGTTGACGCAGGATACGCCTACGCCATGCAAGCCGCCGGAAACCTTGTAGGAATTACTGTCAAATTTTCCTCCTGCGTGTAATTCCGTCATCACGATTTCTGCCGCAGACCTTTTTAATTCGTCGTCTTCCTTGATCCCGGTGGGAACTCCCCTGCCATTGTCGTGGACGCTGATGGAATTATCCGGATGAATAACAACTTTAATTTCGTTGCAGTGTCCGGCAAGTGCTTCATCTATGGCGTTGTCCACCACCTCAAATACCATATGGTGCAACCCAGAACCGTCGCTAGTATCTCCAATGTACATGCCGGGCCGTTTGCGTACGGCTTCCAGCCCCTTCAGTATTTTGATGCTATCGGAAGTATATTCAGACATTATTTATGGGTTCCACGTGAAACAATTAAATTTAAATGCGCATTGGCATGACAACATACTTGAAGCATTCATTGCCGGGAATAGTGAATAACCCGCTACTGTTGGCATCACCAAACGAGAGAGTAATAGAAGTGTTGCTTAGATTGGTCAGCACGTCCAGCAAATAGTTGACGTTGAAACCAATATCCAGTGGATCCCCGTCATAGCTGATTTCGATTTCCTCTTGTGCTTCTTCCTGCTCATTGTTGTTACAAATTATGCGCAGGCTGTTTTTTGTTAATACCAGCCTGACACCACGAAATTTTTCATTGGAAAGAATGGACGCACGCTGCAGAGATTGTAGCAGGAGTAAACGATCAATTTGAATGTGGTTCTGATAGTCAGCGGGGATAACACGATTAAAATCTGGAAACTTTCCTTCTACTATTTTTGATACCAAAATTATATTGGCGAAAGAAAAACGAGTTTGATTTTGACCAATTTCAATGGTTACTTCTTCATCGTTGTCGCCCAGCAGTTTGATCAACTCTATAACCGTTTTTCGCGGCAGTATCACCTCCTGCGACGACCTTTCTGCAGTGTCCTCGGTATTTTCCAGCGGGGAACTAGCCATACCAAGCCTATGGCCATCTGTCGCTACAACCCGGAGCAGCCTGCTTTCTACCACTAGCAATAACCCGTTCAGGTAATAGCGTATATCTTGCTGAGCCATTGCATACTGAACAAGGTTGAGTAGGTTCTTCAGGGTTTTCTGAGTTGTTTTTAAGTAAGACCGGTTTTCTCCGGAGGGGACCAATTTAGGAAAATCATTTGCGGGTAATGTCTGAAGGTTAAAGCGGCTTTTTCCTACTTTTATTTGCAGTCGCGAATCATCTTTTTCCAGCGCAATTTGGGATCCCTCCGGAAAGGCACGACAGATATCCTGAAGTTTTTTCGCCGATGTGGTTATCGAAAAATCCGGAAGCTTATCCTGACTAATGGATGTCGCTGTAATCTGTATTTCCAAGTCTGTGGCTATAACCGAAAGATTCTCGCCATTTTTTTCAATGAGAATATTGGAAAGAATAGGCAGAGTATGACGTCTTTCTACAATACCAATTACGGATTGAAGTGGTTTTAATAGGGCATCCCTGTTTGTTTGAATTAATAACATATATATATTCCTAAGACTAGTAATAAGCCTAATCAATTATCGGTATAGTTGAGTTTTTTCTTTATTAATCAATATGATAATATATCAACAAGGTTGTGGGCAAATGTGCTGAAGTTTGTGGATAAAATGGTGTCAAAATTTCTCTGCTTGAAAAAACCAGGCTTTATCCACATTGAATCCACAGGATTAGCTACGCAGAATTTGCAACAATATTTCAAAGTCCCTGCTAATTGTGGGATCGGAGTTTTTTAGTTCTGCAATTTTTTTGCAAGCATGTATAACGGTTGAGTGGTCACGCCCACCAAATGTATCGCCAATTTCCGGATAACTCAGTTGCGTTAATTCTTTTGCGAGCGCCATGGCGACTTGTCGCGGACGAGCCACATTTCTGGAACGTTTCGGAGAAAACATTTCAGCAACTTTAATTTTATAGTAATCCGCAACGGTTTTTTGAATATTGTCCAGTGATACCTGACGATTTTGAACAGCAAGCAAATCCTTGAGGGCTTCTTTGGCTAATTCCAGATTGATAGGATGTCCGGTGAATCGCGAATAGGCGAGAACGCGTTTTAGAGCACCTTCCAGTTCGCGCACATTGGAGCGGATCTGTTTGGCGATGAAAAAAGCGACTTCTTCTTGTAATTTTATTTCTTCGGCGCGAGCTTTATTTAACAAAATTGCCACACGCATTTCCAGTTCGGGAGGCTCGATAGCAACGGTCAGTCCCCAGCCGAAGCGAGATATGAGGCGATCTTCCATCCCCGCGATTTCCCTGGGAAAGGTATCGCAGGTGATGATTACCTGTTTGTGCGCTTCGATCAATGCGTTAAAAGCGTAAAAAAACTCTTCCTGGGTACGATTCTTGCCAGCAAAGAATTGAATGTCGTCGATCAACAGCAAATCCAGCGAGTGGTAATATCGCTTGAAATCGTCAAAAGCTTTATGCTGGTAAGCGCGCACTACGTCAGAAACATAGCGTTCTGCGTGCAGATAGCTGATTTTTGCCTTGCTGTTTTGTTCCTGGACCAGATTACCGATAGCTTGTATTAAATGGGTTTTACCCAACCCCACCCCGCCATAGACAAACAAAGGGTTGTAAGCGGTACCGGGATTTTCAGCGACTTGTATGGCGGCAGCCCGGGCAAGCTGGTTCGCTTTGCCGGTGACAAAATTGGCAAAAGTGAACAAAGGGTTGAGGCGGGATTGGTCAGGTTTTGAATTTTGTCGAACGGGTGTTGCCGCTGCAACCATTGCGGGGGGTGTCGCGTTATTTTCTGGGGTGTCTGGCAGGGAAAGCACCAGCGACAGAGGTTCGGAAAAATGGGCTTCCGCCATTTCTTCGATGCGAGCCAAAAACTTATCTTTAATCCATTGCAGGATAAAGCGGTTTGGTGCGATCAGGCGAGGGGTGCCGTCCGATGAGTCGAACTTAAGCGGCTTGATCCAGGTATTGAATTGCTGGGGGGGCAAGTCCTCTTTAAATTTATTTAAGCAATCAGGCCAAAAACTTTCCATTGGGTAATCCAAAAAGCTTCCATAAAATATTCGTTGGAGTTGTTTCGGTTAGGCGTCAGAGGCCGGAGGAACCCAACAGCAATTTGGCATTCTAGTCTTTTTGGATAAACTTATCCACAGGATGGAAGTATAAATATCATTTGACAAAAACACCTCGAAGATAGTCTAATTGCGCGTTTTAGCTAAACAAGTTTTGGGGTAACAAAATGAAACGGACTTATCAACCTTCTGTTGTCAAACGCAAACGCACCCATGGTTTCCGCGCGCGGATGAAAACAAGCGGCGGTCGCGCCGTGATCAGAGCAAGGCGCGCCAAGGGGCGGGCGAAACTCAGCGTATAGTTGTTGCTTAGCAGTGCCGGCTATCCATGCTTTTCAGAAAAGCAAACGGTTAAAAGAAACGGATGAAATTTCATCCGTTTTTTCGTTTAAATGCCAGGTATATGGTGATTACTTACGCATACTGGCCAAGCCGAACGCGCTGAATCACCCGCGATTTACCGGTATTGTTCGAAAAAAAACGGCAGCTCATGCGGTAACCAGGAATTACATCAAGCGCAGTCTGCGAGAAATTTTCCGGCGACACCAGAACCTGTTTGACAGCTTGGATATTGTTGTCCTGGCGCACAAGAGTTTTACCGGGAATGCATTCCGTCAGGTAGAAGAAGAGTTCTTGCGGCTAATGGATAACCTGCAAAAAAGGTTGGCGCGAAGATAATGAAACGTTTGCTTATCGGATTGATCAGGGTTTACCAATACTTGATCAGCCCCTTGCTGGGGCCGCGCTGCCGATTTACCCCGACTTGTTCCGAATATTCTTGCCAGGCATTAGCCAAGTTCGGAGCTTTCAAAGGCGGCTGGCTTGGAATAAAACGGCTTTGCCGTTGTCACCCCCGGCATCCGGGCGGATATGATCCGATACCATAAATTATGATTGAGGCAACATGGACACCCAGCGTCTGATACTTTTCATCGTTTTTTCCTTTTCCATTCTGATGTTATGGGATGCCTGGCAAAAGGAACAGCATCCTGCTCCGGTTGGCCAAATCGCGCACGAAAAAGCGGGGGCCGCACAAACGCCCACTCCCACTGCGCTTGCGGTTGATGCGCCTACCAAGGACTCTGGCGGACCGCTGCAAACAGGAGAACGGGTAAAGGTACAAACCGATTTGATTTATGCCGAAATCGACACTCTCGGCGGCGACGTACGCAGGCTGGAACTGCTGAAGCACCATGACACCCAGGATAAAAGCAAAAACTTTGTCTTGCTGGAAGACGACCCGAAACACCTCTATATTGCTCAATCGGGCCTGATTGGCAATGATTTGCCCACGCATAAAACGCTATTTTCCGCGGCGGCAACCCAGTATAAACTCGCCGAAGGGGCGAATGAAGTACAAGTAAGACTGACTTGGGCGGGTACGAATGGTATCAAGGTGGACAAGGTTTTCACCTTTCGCAAGAGTAGCTACGTGGTTGATGTGGCTTATGAGATCCACAATGGCAGCGCAACCCGACTCGAGCCCCATTCCTATTTCCAGTTGGTAAGAAATGGCCAGCCTCCGATCGGTGACCCGAAGTTCATCACGACTTATACCGGCCCCGCAGTTTATACCGACAAGGAAAAATTCCAAAAAATAGCTTTCTCGGACATCGAAAAAAATAAAGCGAGCTATCCCAAGCAAAGTAATGACGGCTGGGTCGCCATGATCCAGCTGTATTTCCTGAGCGCTTGGCTGCCCGCTAACGATCAACCGCGTGAATATTACGCGAAGAAACTGGGGGATGATCTTTACAACGTAGGCGTGGTTCTGCCGGCGGGCTCGATTGAGCCTGGAAGCATGAAAAAAATAACCGTGCCCCTTTATGTCGGGCCACAGGAACAGGATCACCTGAGCAAGGTAGCCCCCGGACTGGATCTGGTCGTCGATTATGGCGTGCTGACCGTGATTTCGGCACCGCTGTTCTGGGTTTTGGCGTGGCTTAACAAGCTGGTTCAAAACTGGGGGGTGGCCATTATCCTGCTGACCGTCCTGATCAAGCTGGCTTTCTATCCGCTGTCCGCAAAAAGCTACCGCTCCATGGCACAAATGCGCGTGCTCGGGCCTAAGCTGCAAAAGCTCAAGGAGCAATACGGCGACGACCGCCAGCGGCTGCATACGGCGATGATGGAGCTATACAAGACCGAGAAGGTCAACCCGCTTGGGGGCTGTCTGCCGGTCGTAGTGCAGATACCGGTATTTATCGCGCTTTACTGGGCGCTGCTGAATAGCGTCGAAATGCGTCAGGCACCGTTCATGCTGTGGGTCCACGATCTGTCCGCTCCCGACCCCTATTACATCTTGCCGATCGTAATGGGGATCACCATGATCATCCAGACCAAGCTGAATCCGACCCCACCCGACCCGATTCAGGCCAAGGTGATGATGATCATGCCGATCGCTTTCAGCGTTTTCTTCTTTTTCTTCCCCGCCGGCCTGGTTCTGTACTGGGTGGTGAACAACACGCTGTCGATTGCCCAGCAATGGTATGTCACGCATGGTGTCGAGCAGGCAAAAGCCGCCGCCAAGGGGCATGGGAAACACTGACGCCATTGCCGCTATTGCTACCGCGCCTGGCCGCGGCGGCATCGGCGTGGTGCGAATTTCCGGCGAAGATCTGCGGGGTTTTTCCCAGAATCTCCTGGGGAAAATCTCTGCCCCCCGCGTCGCTACGCTGAGCAATTTCCTGGCAGCGGATGGAGAGGTGATCGATCAGGGTATCGCCCTGTATTTCCCCGCCCCCCATTCATATACGGGTCAGGATGTTCTCGAACTGCAAGGCCACGGTGGCGATGCGGTGTTGCGCCGGTTGCTGGGCCGTTGCCTGGAATTAGGCGCGCGCCCAGCTGAGCCGGGTGAGTTCACCCGGCGCGCCTTTCTCAATGACAAGATGGATCTGGCTCAGGCGGAAAGCGTTGCCGACCTGATCGATGCGGCTACCGCAGAGGCGGCCAAAACCGCAATGCGCTCACTGCGCGGAGAGTTTTCACATGCCATCCACCAGTTGGTGGATGCACTGATCAACCTGCGTATGCTGGTGGAGGCGACCCTGGACTTCCCTGAAGAGGAAATCGATTTTCTCGAGGAGTCCAACGCGCTTGACCAGCTAGCCGCTATCAACGCACAGCTGGATAAGGTATTCCGCCAGGCAAGTCAGGGCAGCCTGCTGCGTGAAGGCTTGCATATTGTCCTCATTGGTCAGCCGAATGTAGGCAAATCCAGTTTGCTTAACCAGCTTGCGGGCGAGGAGGTGGCAATCGTCACCCCTGTGGCGGGAACCACCCGTGACGCGATCCGTCAGCACATCGAAATCGAGGGCGTGGCGCTGCATTTCATTGACACCGCAGGGCTGCGCGACACCGATGATGAAGTAGAGAAAATCGGCATTGCCCGCACCTGGAGCGCGATTCAGCAAGCCAACGCAGCGTTGCTCCTGATTGATGCGGCGAAAGGAATTGCGCCGGCCGACCTGGAAATCATAGCCAAATTGCCGCCAGGTCTGCCGCTGCTTCGTGTATTCAACAAGGTCGATCTCCTCGGCCAAGAGCCCGGAGTCATTGCCGCGGGCGGGGCGGCGGATATTTATCTCTCGGCCAAGACTGGCGCGGGAATCGATCTGCTGCATGAGCATCTGCTGCGAGTCGTTGGCTGGCAGGCTGGCGGCGAGGGTGTATACATGGCGCGCGAGCGCCACCTGAGCGCGTTGCGCGAAGCCAGGGAGCGATTGTCTCTTGCGGCGGCGTGCGAGGGTCGGGTCGAGTTTTTTGCTGAGGAGCTCCGGCTGGCGCAGAGCGCGCTTTCCAGCATAACCGGGGAATTCACATCGGACGATTTGCTGGGCGAGATATTTTCCCGATTCTGCATCGGAAAATAGCGTTTCACGTGAAACAATGGCCATTTTGGGTTATGATTCGTACTCCTCGCACACCCGGCTGACCATGCTTTATCCCTCCCAATTTGATGTTATCGTGATCGGCGGCGGCCATGCCGGAACGGAAGCCGCGCTGGCTGGCGCCCGCATGGGCCTGAAAACGCTGTTGTTGACGCATAACATCGAAACGCTCGGGCAGATGTCGTGCAACCCTTCGATAGGCGGTATCGGCAAGGGTCATCTGGTGAAGGAGGTCGATGCCCTGGGTGGAGCTATGGCCGCGGCGACAGATGAAGCGGGCATCCAGTTCCGCATTCTCAATTCCAGCAAGGGGCCGGCGGTGCGGGCGACGCGAGCGCAGGCGGACCGCGTTCTTTATCGGCAGGCGATCAGGGGTCGACTGGAGAATCAACCCAACCTGTGGCTGTTCCAGCAGGCGGTGGATGACCTGATTCTTGAGCAGGGTCGCGTGGTGGGCGTGGTAACACAGCTGGGCTTGCGCTTTCAGGCCAGGTCCGTAGTCCTGACGGCAGGCACTTTCCTGGCGGGCCTGGTCCATGTCGGGCAATCTAATTACCAGGCCGGGCGCGCCGGCGACCCTCCTTCGATCACCCTGGCGCAACGACTGCGCGAGTTTCAATTGCCGGTGAAGCGCTTCAAGACAGGCACTCCGCCACGCATCGACGGCCGCAGTCTGGACTATTCGGTAATGGTGGTGCAGCCCGGAGACGATCCGGCGCCAGCGTTTTCCTTCCTCGGCGATGCCGCACAGCATCCGCGCCAATTGCCATGCTGGATCACCCAGACCAATCTGCGCACTCACGACATCATCCGTGGCGGGTTGGACCGCTCACCGCTTTACACGGGCGCGATCGAGGGGGTGGGGCCGCGCTATTGTCCGTCGATCGAAGACAAGATCATGCGTTTTTCCGGCAAGGACTCACACCAGATTTTCGTTGAGCCGGAAGGGTTGAATACCCACGAAATCTATCCCAACGGCATCTCCACCAGCCTGCCTTTCGATGTGCAGGTGGAACTGGTGCGTTCGATCCGGGGCTTTGAAAACGCGCATATTACCCGTCCCGGTTACGCGATCGAGTACGATTTTTTCGACCCGCTTGGGCTGAAACACTCTTTGGAAACCAAGGCCATACAGGGGCTGTTTTTCGCCGGCCAGATCAATGGTACCACCGGTTATGAAGAAGCCGCGGCGCAAGGGATTCTGGCGGGTATCAATGCCGGGTTGTCGGCACAGGGAAAAGAGGCTTGGTATCCAGGCCGGGATCAGGCCTATCTCGGCGTGATGGTGGACGACCTGATCACCCGTGGCGTGGTCGAGCCTTACCGCATGTTTACCAGTCGTGCCGAATACCGGCTGATGTTGCGCGAGGACAACGCCGACCTGCGATTGACGGAAGCGGGGCGGCTGCTGGGCGTGGTTGATGATGCGCGGTGGCAGCGTTTCGAGGAAAAGCGCGAGGCGATCGAGCGCGAACAGGAGCGCCTGAAAAGCGTCTGGGTGAACCCGAAATTGCTGCCTCAGGAGGATGCGGAAAGGGTGTTGGGCAAGGGCATCGAGCGGGAGTATTCGTTATTGGACTTGCTGCGCCGGCCTGACGTCAGCTACCGCGACTTGATGACGCTGCCGGGCGCCGGTGTAGGGGTCGGAGACGCTAAGGTGGCCGAACAGGTTGAGATCCAGGCCAAATACCAGGGTTACATCGCCCGCCAGCAGGAGGAGGTCGCCCGTCACCAGTATTATGAAGCCATGATCCTGCCCCTGAGCCTGGATTACCGCGAGGTGCATGGGCTATCCATCGAAGTGCAACAGAAGCTTAATCAGCACAAGCCTGAAACGCTGGGGCAGGCCGGGCGCATCTCCGGGGTGACGCCCGCGGCGATTTCGGTGCTGCTGGTACACTTGAAGCGCAGTCAGACCAACCTTCTCCCGGAGGGGGAAGGGGCAAGAGTGAAGAGCGCTGGTTTTGATTTGGACAAGAAAAGCGCATGAGACTGGAAGAACAATTAGCCTGTGGCTTGGAGGAAATGGGCCTGCATTTAGACGCGGCGACGCAATCGAGCTTGCTGAGCTATGTGGCGCTCATGCAGAAATGGAACAAGGTTTATAACCTGACGGCCGTGCGCGACCCGGAAAAAATGGTAACTCAGCATTTGCTCGATAGCCTTGCGGTTTTGCCGCATATCGTCGGCAGTCGGGTCATCGACGTCGGAACCGGGCCCGGGCTGCCGGGAATCCCCCTGGCACTGGCGAACCCGGCGCTGGAGGTTACCCTGCTGGACAGCAACCATAAGAAAACCAGTTTTCTTCGGCAGGCCTGCCTGGAGTTGGGCCTGAACAACACGACGGTAGTCTGCGAACGGGTAGAGGCATGGCGGCCGGAAGAAAAATACGATATCGTGATTTCCCGGGCATTTTCCGATTTGGCCGAGTTCGCCAGCCTGGCGCTGCATTTGTGCAGCGATACGGGCCGGATGTTGGCAATGAAGGGGCTTTATCCCCATGAGGAGTTGACTCGATTGCCGGCTACTGTTGCGTTACAGGCCGTAGAGCAGCTCAAGGTGCCTGGCCTGGATGCCGAACGGCACCTGGTTTTGCTGCGACCGGTCAAAATGGAAGCAATGGCGTAAGGTAAAACTCGCGAAGCGAGGCCTTGTCCCTCTCTCCCTCCGGGAGAGAGTTAGGAGAGAGGGAACGGACACAGCGAGAAGCGATGTTGATAATTCGGGGTGGCGCTTCTCGCCATGTCCGTTAGGGTGGGGTGATGGCAAAAATACTCGCAATTACAAATCAAAAAGGCGGGGTGGGGAAAACCACCACCACGGTCAATCTAGCAGCCAGCCTGGCGGCAACCAAGCGCCGGGTGTTGCTGATCGACCTCGACCCGCAGGGCAACGCCACCATGGGTTGCGGTGTCGACAAAATGGCCCTGGCGCAGACGGTATATCATGTGCTGCTGGAGGAAAAGAGCATCGCGGAGGTGCGTGTCACCAACACCTGCGGCAAGTTTGACCTGATCCCCGCCAACCGCGAATTGGCAGGTGCGGAGGTCGAGCTGGTGGATTTGCCGCACCGGGAAAAACGCCTTAAGAGCGCCCTGGCCAGCATTGAGGCGGATTATGATTTTGTGCTGATCGATTGCCCGCCGGCGCTCAACCTGCTTACGGTGAACGGTCTTTGCGCTGCGCATGCGGTGATGATCCCGATGCAGTGCGAATATTACGCCCTGGAGGGATTGAGCGATCTGGTGCAGACCATCAAACGGGTGCGTGCCAGCCTTAACCCGCAACTGGAAATCGAGGGGCTGCTGCGGACCATGTTCGATCCGCGCAATACCTTGGCGCAGCAGGTGTCGGAGCAACTGCAGCGGCATTTCGGCGATAAGGTATACCGCACCGTGATTCCGCGTAATGTCAGGCTGGCGGAAGCGCCCAGCTATGGCATGCCGGTGTTGTATCACGACAAGACATCGAAAGGCGCGCTGGCTTATTTGGCGCTGGCTGGCGAACTGGTAAGAAAGTGAGAGGGAAATGGTGAAAATGAAGGGATTGGGGCGCGGCCTTGATGCGCTGCTGGCTGGCGACAGCGAAGAAAATAATCAAGATACGCTGCAAAAGCTGAAACTGGATCAGCTCCAGCCCGGAAAATATCAGCCGCGTACCCATATGGACCAGGAATCACTGGCTGAGTTGGCCGAGTCCATCAAATCCCAAGGGATCATGCAGCCGATACTGGCAAGGGCGCTGATTGCCGGCAACTATGAAATCATTGCCGGCGAGCGGCGCTGGCGCGCAGCCCGCCTCGCCGGTTTGACAGAAGTGCCGGTGCTGGTGCGAGTGGTGGCGGATGAGGCGGCTTTGGCCATGTCGCTGATCGAGAATATTCAGCGCGAAAACCTCAATCCGCTGGAGGAGGCTACGGGAATCCAGCGCCTGATCAACGAGTTTGATATGACTCACCAGCTCGCCGCCGAAGCAGTCGGGCGCTCGCGCAGTGCGGTAAGCAATCTGCTGCGTCTGCTTAATCTGGCGCCACCGGTGCAGGAGCTGCTGATGCACAATCAGCTCGACATGGGGCATGCCAGAGCGCTACTGAGCCTGCCTAATGCGGGACAAATTACCGCAGCCAATGAGATCGTGGGTAAAGGCTTGTCCGTGCGCGAAGCGGAAAGGCTGGTTCAGCGTCAGCAACGACCGGACGCAAAGTCCAAGCCCAAGCCGGACCGGGATATTTTAAGGCTGCAGGAAGACCTGGCGGAAAAGCTGGGCGCCGTGGTAACGCTGAAGGCGCAGAAGAAGGGCCGGGGCAAGCTGATTATTAATTATGACAGCCTGGAGCAACTGGACAGTATTATTGGTCGGCTGGGAGAAAAATAGCTGGGGGAGGTCGGCGAGGTTGATGTTTGTCAGGCAATTAGTCTATTTAATGCATTTATCAACTCTTTTGATTGATCGGGCGCAACCAAAACGTCCGAATCCTACGCAGAAATTGACGAGCAGGCAAGAGTGAACTAAAATCGCGGCTCATTTTAACAACGACTCTCAGATGGGCTCAGCTCGGCGAGTAGCAAGCCTGCAGGCTGTTTCGGTGGTTTTCGTCGCATCGCTAGTATATTTCCTGCTGGGAAAAGAGGCCGCAAAAGCGATTTTTTTTGGCGGCGCGGTGGCGGTGGCGAATGCGCTGTTTCTGATCTGGTGCGTGCGTACCGGTGCGCAGCGGCCAGGGCAAGACGCACGCCAGGAGTTGGCCTGGCTGGTACGTTTCAGCATGGAACGTTTTTTTATGGTCGCGCTGCTGATCGTGGCGGGATTGGGATGGTTGAAACTGATGCCGGTGCCTTTGCTGATCGGCTTTGTTCTGGGGCAGCTAACCTTGGTAGTCTCAACAGTATTCAGCGGAATAGAGAAATAAACAATGTCTGGCGAAACACTCACCTCCTCGGAATACATCAGGCACCACCTGCAGAATCTGACATATGGCAAGCTGCCGGATGGTTCCTGGGGTATTGCGCACAGTGCCGAGCAGGCTAAGGAAATGGGGTTCTGGGCCATTAACCTGGATACCACCATCATTTCCCTTGTCCTGGGCGGATTGTTTTTGTTCATTTTTGCGCGCGCAGCGCAAAAAGCCTCGGCGGGCGTGCCTAATGGCCTGCAGAATTTCGTCGAGTGGATCGTTGAGTTCATAGACACCAGCGTGCGCGGATCGTTTACCGCCAGAAATGACATGGTGGCGCCGCTCGCCCTGACTATTTTCGCCTGGATCCTGCTGATGAATCTGATGGACCTGCTGCCCATCGATTATCTGCCCCTAATCGCCCATGCGGCAGGCATCCCGTTCCTGAAGGTTGTTCCCACGACCGATCCCAATGCCACGTTCGGCATGTCTATCGGGGTATTTGTGTTGGTGGTGTATTACAGCGTCAAGATGAAAGGCCTGGGCGGATTTGTGGGCGAATTGACGCTGCAGCCCTTCGGCAAATTCGGTTTGCCTGCCAACATCTTTCTGGAGGGCGTGAACCTGATCGCCAAGCCGATCTCGCTGGCCCTGCGGTTGTTTGGCAACATGTACGCAGGCGAAATGATCTTCATCCTGATCGCGCTCATGGGCGCCTCCTGGGCGAGCGTCTCGTTTGGCAGCACGCTGCTGTTCGGTTCGCAGGTCGTGCTTTCTCTGGGATGGGCAATTTTCCACATTCTGATCGTAACGCTCCAGGCGTTCATTTTCATGACGCTAACCGTGGTTTACCTGGATATGGCTCATCAGGAACACCATTAAGCACCGAAACCTTTACTTTTTAAATTAACCAGGAGAAACACAATGGAACATGCACTGCTTTTCATCGCCGGCGCGATCATGATGGGTCTGGGCGCACTGGGTGCGGCTGTCGGTATCGGCATTCTGGGCGGACGCTTCCTTGAAGGCGCGGCACGTCAGCCCGAGCTGATTCCGATGCTGCGTACCCAGTTCTTCGTGGTCATGGGCCTGGTCGACGCGGTGCCGATGATTGCCGTTGGTATTGCCATGTACGTCCTGTTTGCGGTTGCGGGCTAAGGCGGATTGTCATTCTTCACAAGAAAGGTTCATGCATGAATATCAATGCAACCCTTCTCGGGCAGACGATCATGTTCATCCTGTTCGTCTGGTTCTGCATGCGGTTCGTATGGCCGCCCATCATGCATGTGTTGACCGCGCGCAAGCAGTCAATCGCCGATGGATTGGCTGCCGGCGAGCGCGGAAAGCACGAACTGGAGCTGGCCTCCCGCCGCGCTACAGAAGGCATGCATGAGGCCAAGCAGAAGGCGGCCGATATGATCGCCCTGGCAGAGAAGCGCGCAGCCCAAATCCTCGAGGAAGCCAAAGGCCATGCCAAGGAAGAAGGCGACCGCCTCGTTGCGGGGGCCAAAGCCGAAATAGAGCAGGAAGTTCATCGTGCCAAGGAAAGTTTGCGCCAGCAGGTAGCCGACTTGGCGTTAGCCGGCGCAGAGAAAATCCTGCGTCGCGAGATTGATGCCAAGGCTCATGCCGAGCTGTTGACTTCCATCAAGAGCGAGCTATAGGGACATCATGGCAGAAGTCACTACCATAGCCAGGCCCTACGCCGAAGCGGTTTACCGCATCGCCGAGCAGGGTGGCGCACTCGACAAGTGGTCGCAAATGCTGGAGTTCACGGCAACGGTTGTGAACGATCCGCAGATGCAGGCAGTGATCGGCAACCCCCGGCTGACGGCTGAGCAGCAGAAGAGCGTGTTTCTCACAGTGTGCGAAAAGAGCCTCGATGCACAAGGTGTTAACATGGTGCAACTGCTGCTGGAGAATGGCCGGCTGACCTTGTTGCCAGTCATTCGTGAGCAGTTCGAGCTGCTTCGGGCGTTGCACGGCGGAGTCATGGACACCGAGATTTTCAGTGCCTATCCCCTTAGCGACGCAGAGAAAGAAGATTTAGTGCGTCGCCTGGAATCCAAATACAAGCGCAAAGTTGAAGCGACCGTAACCCTGGACCCCGAACTTATCGGCGGTATCAGAATCGTGGCGGGAGACGTCGTGATTGACGCGTCGGTGCGCGGCCAATTACAAAACATGGCGTTTACGCTCAAAAGTTAGGAGAGATCATGCAGTTGAATCCCTCAGAGATCAGTGAACTGATCAAGAGCAAAATCGAGAACCTGGCCACGACGGCTGAGGCACGTAACCAGGGAACGGTAGTGTCGGTGACCGACGGTATCGTCCGCGTTCATGGCCTGAGTGACGCTATGCAGGGTGAGATGCTGGAATTCCCCGGCAATACCTTCGGCCTCGCGCTCAACCTTGAGCGCGACTCGGTCGGCGCCGTGGTGCTGGGCGAGTACGAGCACATTACCGAGGGCGACACTGTCAAGTGTACCGGCCGCATCCTGGAGGTGCCGGTCGGCGAAGCCCTGATGGGCCGCGTGGTGAACTCATTGGGTCAGCCGATCGACGGCAAGGGGCCGATCAACACCACTGAAAAATCCCCGATCGAAAAGATCGCTCCCGGCGTTATCGCTCGCCAGTCCGTGTCCCAGCCGGTACAAACCGGCCTCAAGTCGATCGACGCCATGGTGCCGATCGGTCGCGGTCAGCGCGAGCTGATCATCGGCGACCGCCAAACCGGCAAGACCGCCGTGGCCGTGGATGCCATCATCAACCAGAAGGGCACCGGGGTAATCTGCATCTACGTCGCCATCGGCCAGAAGGCGTCGAGCATCATCAACGTGGTGCGCAAGCTGGAAGAGCACGGTGCCATGGGCCACACCATCGTGGTGGCCGCAACCGCCTCCGACTCGGCGGCGATGCAGTACATCGCCCCCTATTCGGGCTGCTCGATGGGCGAATATTTCCGCGACCGCGGCCAGGATGCCCTGATCATCTATGACGACCTCACCAAGCAGGCCTGGGCCTACCGCCAGATATCCCTGTTGCTGCGCCGCCCCCCTGGTCGCGAGGCCTATCCGGGTGACGTGTTCTACCTGCACTCCCGTTTGCTCGAGCGCGCTGCGCGGATCAATGCGGAAGATGTGGAAAAGCGTTCAGGGGTGAAGGGCAAGACCGGCTCGCTGACCGCGTTGCCGATCATCGAAACTCAGGCCGGCGACGTTTCGGCGTTCGTGCCGACCAACGTGATCTCGATCACCGACGGCCAGATATTCCTGGAAACCGATTTGTTCAATGCCGGCATCCGTCCCGCAATCAACGCTGGCCTTTCCGTGTCCCGTGTCGGCGGTGCGGCGCAGACCAAGGTGATCAAGAAGCTGGGCGGCGGCATTCGCATGGCGCTGGCGCAGTACCGCGAGCTGGCGGCCTTTGCCCAGTTTGCCTCCGATCTTGACGAGGCAACCCGCAAGCAGCTGGAACGCGGCAAAATGGTCACCGAACTGATGAAGCAGGCCCAGTTTGCCCCCATGACCGTGGCAGATACGGCGCTCACCCTGTTTGCCGTGAATAAGGGTTATCTCGACGATGTCGATGTGAAAAAGGCGCTGGCCTTCGAAGCGGCCTTGCACGCGTTCATCAAGAGCAAGTACAAGGCGCTGCGGGACAAGATCGAAGAAACCAGGGAAATGGACGCTGAGGCGGAAAAAGCGTTGAGCGCGGCGATCGAAGATTTCAAAGCCAGTGCCGTTTATTAAGGGGCTGACTGATGGCTGGCGGTAAAGAAATTCGGACCAAGATCAAGAGCGTCCAGAATACCCAGAAGATCACCCGAGCCATGGAAATGGTGGCGGCCTCCAAAATGCGCAAGGCGCAGGACCGGATGCGGGCGGCCAGGCCCTATGCGGAGAAAATCCGCAATGTGGCGGCACACCTGAGCCATGCCAACCCTGAATACAAGCATCCTTTTCTGGTGAACCGCGAGAACCCGAGCCGCATCGGGGTGATCGTGGTGACCTCGGACAAGGGGCTGTGCGGTGGCCTGAACACCAACGTCCTGCGCATGACTCTGGCCAGGATGAAGGAATGGGAAGGCGGCAAGCAGGGCGTCGAAGTTTGCGCCATAGGCAACAAGGCGCTGGGTTTCATGCAGCGCATTGGCGCCAGCGTGCTGTCACAGGCGACCCATCTGGGCGATACGCCGCACATGGACAAGCTGATCGGGCCGGTCAAGTTGATGCTGGATGCCTACAATGATGGCCGCATCGACGCGCTGCACATCTGCTTCACCCGCTTCGTCAACACCATGAAGCAGGAACCCGTGATGGAGCAGCTCCTGCCCATCAGCGGCGAAGCCCTAGGCAGCGCGAGCGGGCACTGGGACTATATCTACGAGCCGGATGCGAAGCAGGTCATCGACGAGCTGCTGGTGCGCTATATCGAGACCCTGATTTATCAGGCGGTGGCGGAAAACATTGCCTCCGAGCAGAGCTCCCGGATGGTGGCGATGAAAGCGGCCTCGGACAATGCCGGCAACGTGATTGACGAGCTCAAGCTGATCTATAACAAAACCCGTCAGGCTGCCATTACCAAGGAACTGTCCGAGATTGTTGCGGGCGCCGCTGCGGTTTAATCGAATATTGTATTTATTAAGGAAGTGATGATGAGCCAAGGTAAAATCGTGCAGATTATCGGTGCGGTGGTGGACGTAGAATTCCCGCGCGAATCTCTGCCCAAGGTTTACGATGCGCTGAAACTGGCCGACGTGGATCTGACGCTGGAAGTGCAGCAGCAACTGGGCGACGGCGTGGTGCGCACCATCGCCATGGGCACCACGGACGGATTGCGCCGCGGCATGAGCGTCGCCAATACCGGCGCGCCGATTTCCGTGCCGGTGGGTACCAAGACCCTGGGCCGCATCATGGACGTGCTGGGCAACCCGATCGACGAGATGGGTCCGATCGGCAACGAACAAAGCTGGGCGATTCACCGCAAGGCCCCGGCCTTCGACGAGCTGTCCCCTTCCACCGAACTGCTCGAGACCGGCATCAAGGTGATCGACCTGATCTGCCCCTTCGCCAAGGGCGGCAAGGTCGGCCTGTTCGGCGGCGCCGGCGTGGGCAAGACCGTGAACATGATGGAGCTGATCCGTAACATCGCGGTCGAGCACAGCGGCTATTCGGTATTCGCCGGCGTCGGTGAGCGCACCCGCGAGGGCAACGACTTCTACCATGAAATGAAGGAAGGCGGCGTGCTGGACAAAGTGTCGCTGGTCTACGGCCAGATGAACGAACCGCCCGGCAACCGCCTGCGCGTAGCCCTGACCGGCCTCACCATGGCGGAATTCTTCCGCGACGAAGGCCGCGACGTGCTGCTGTTCGTGGATAACATTTACCGCTTCACCCTGGCCGGCACCGAAGTTTCCGCGCTGCTGGGCCGGATGCCTTCTGCGGTGGGCTACCAGCCGACCTTGGCGGAGGAAATGGGCCGCTTGCAGGAGCGCATTACCTCGACCAAGAAGGGCTCGATTACCTCCATCCAGGCGGTGTACGTACCCGCGGACGACCTGACCGATCCGTCTCCGGCCACCACCTTCGCCCACCTGGATGCAACCGTGGTGCTGTCGCGGCAAGTGGCCGAGCTGGGCATCTACCCCGCGGTGGACCCGCTCGATTCCACCTCCCGCCAGCTTGACCCGCTGGTGGTGGGCGAGGAGCACTACAATGTCGCCCGCGGCGTGCAGTCCACGCTGCAGCGCTACAAGGAATTGCGCGACATCATCGCGATTCTGGGCATGGACGAACTTGCTCCGGAAGACAAGCTGGCGGTATCCCGTGCGCGCAAGATCCAGCGCTTCCTGTCCCAGCCGTTCTTCGTTGCCGAGGTGTTTACCGGCTCCCCCGGCAAGTTCGTGCCGCTCAAGGATACGCTGGCGGGCTTCAAGGGCATCGTCAACGGCGATTACGATCACTTGCCGGAGCAGGCCTTCTACATGGTTGGCACCATCGACGAAGTCGTGGAAAAAGCAAAAACCATTTAAGGCGAACCTACCATGGCAATGACAATGCATGTGGACGTAGTCAGTGCGGAACGCTCGCTTTTCTCGGGAGTGGTAGAATTCCTCGTCGCCCCGGCCGCAATGGGCGAAGTGGGCATTTACCCGCGCCACGCGCCGCTGATAACCAGGATCAAGGCGGGCTCTGTTCGCCTCAAGCTGCCGGACCGCGACGAAGAGGAATTGATCTACGTTTCCGGCGGCTTGCTCGAGGTTCAACCGTCGGTGGTGACCATCCTTGCCGACACCGCGGTACGCGGCAGGGACCTGGACGAGGTCAAGGCCCTGGAAGCCAAGCAGCGCGCCGAAGAGGCCATGCGTGATCGAACCGCGGCGATCGACTATGCCCAGGCACAGGCCGAGCTGGCCGAGGCCGTCGCGCAGCTGCATGCAATTCAGCGACTGCGCAAGCAAAAGTAATGATAGTGCGGGCGGGGCGGTGATTTGCGAAATGGCAGCCTACAGGGCTGCCATTTTTTATAGGGCAATACAATCTCATGATATCTAAACTGAACATCGTCATCCTGGCGGCCGGAAAAGGTTCGCGCATGCATTCCGCCCTTCCGAAGGTTCTGCATCCGCTGGCAGGCCGTCCATTACTCGGTCACGTCATCAACGCCGCGCGAGAACTTGGCCCCGCAAAATTGCTGGTGGTTTACGGGCATGGCGGCGAAGCCGTGCCGCAGGCCTTTGCCGACAGTGATATCGTCTGGGTCAATCAGGCGCAGCAACTCGGAACCGGCCATGCCTTGCAGCAGGCCGCGGCGGGGTTGGATGATGACGGGGTTACCTTGATCCTGTACGGTGACGTGCCTCTGATCTCTGTTGGTACGTTACGTATACTGCTGGATGCAACGAAGGGTGACTCAGTTGGCTTATTGACGGTGACGTTGCCGGATCCAGAGGGGTACGGCCGCATCGTGCGCGATGCGCAAGGCCAGGTGAAATCCATCGTAGAGCACAAAGATGCGAACGAGGCAGAGCGCGCCATACGCGAAGTGAATACGGGCATCATGGCGCTACCCAATACGCGGATGAAAAAATGGCTTGCCGCCTTGCGCAACGACAATGCCCAGGGGGAGTACTATTTGACCGATGTTATCGCCATGGCCGTGGCCGACGGTGCGAGAGTGAGTACTTGCCACCCTGGTCGCCACTGGGAGGTGATGGGGGTCAACAGCGCCGCTCAGTTGGCACATCTGGAACGTCTGCACCAGCATGAAGTGGCCGTCAAATTGATGGAGCGAGGCGTGCGGCTGATGGATCCAAAGCGCATCGACGTGCGCGGCGAATTGGTCTGCGGCAGGGATGTCAGCATCGACGTCAACTGTGTTTTCGAAGGCAGGGTGGTTTTGGGGGATAATGTCACGGTCGCAGCCAACTGCGTACTGCGCGATGTCAGTGTCGGCGAGGGGACCCGGATTGCGCCATTCAGCCTGATTGAGGAGGCGCGAATTGGCGACAATGGACGTATCGGACCGTTTGCCCGTATCCGTCCGGGGACCGAACTGGCAGAAGAAGTGCACATCGGCAACTTCGTCGAGCTGAAGAACAGCCAGGTTGACCGTGGCAGCAAGATCAACCACCTGAGCTATATAGGGGATGCCACGGTAGGGAAAAACGTGAATATCGGCGCCGGCACCATTACCTGCAACTACGATGGCGCCAACAAGCACCGGACGGTCATCGAGGATGATGCGTTCATCGGTTCGGACACCCAGCTGGTCGCCCCGGTCACCGTGGGAAAGGGCGCGACCATCGGAGCGGGAGCGACGATCACCCGGGATGTGCCGGCAGATCAACTCACCCTGTCGCGGGCAAAGCAGGTTGCAATTCCCGGCTGGAAACGGCCGGTCAAGGGGAAATAAGCAATGTGCGGAATCATCGGAGCTGTAGCACAGCGCAATGTCGTGCCTATCCTGCTGGAAGGCTTGAGGCGGCTGGAATATCGCGGCTACGATTCGGCCGGTCTGGCCGTGGCGGTCGATGGCGGGCTCACTCGGGTGAGGAGGCCCGGGCGCGTGGCCGAGCTGGAAGCGGAAATCAAAATCCGGAAAACGCATGGCCGCCTCGGCATCGCCCATACTCGCTGGGCGACTCATGGCATACCCAGCGAACGCAACGCCCACCCCCATGTCAGTGAGGAATCACTTGCCGTGGTGCACAACGGGATTATCGAAAACCACGAAGCGCTGCGCCAGCGGCTAAGCGAAATCGGCTACCAGTTCACTTCCGATACCGACACCGAAGTCATCGTCCATTTGATTCATTTCCATTTCCGCCAGGAAAAGGACCTGTTCCTGGCTACCCGCAAGGCCGTCACCGAACTCAAGGGCAGCTACGCGATCGGCGTGATCTGTGCCGATGAGCCGAATCGCATGGTGTGCGCGCGTGAGGGCAGTCCGCTGCTGATCGGTGTGGGCATCGAGGAGCACTTCATCGCTTCCGATGTTTCGGCATTGCTCCCGGTTACGCAAAAAGTGGTTTACCTGGAAGAGGGCGATGTGGCCGATATCGGCCTGCTCGACTTCAGGATCGTTGACCGGAGCGGCAGGCCGGTATCCAGGCCGGTGCAAATCAGCGAACTCAGCGCGGACCGCGCGGAGCTGGGCGGTTACCGGCATTACATGCAGAAAGAAATTTTCGAGCAGCCTCGTGCCCTGGCGGAAACCCTGGAAGAGGCGCTGAGCCATGGCGACCTCAACCCGGAAATCTTCGGCGAGCAAGCGAGTAAAGTGCTCGGCGCGGTCGATAGTGTCACCATCATTGCCTGCGGCACCAGCTTTCACGCCGCGATGGTGGCGCGCTACTGGCTTGAGAGTGTTGCGGGAATTCCGTGCAGCGCCGAAGTGGCGAGCGAATACCGCTACCGCGACAGCGTGCCCAACCCCAATGCGCTGATCGTGACCATCTCCCAGTCGGGCGAAACGGCTGACACCCTGGCGGCGCTAAAGTATGCCAAATCTCTCGGCCACACTCATAGCCTGTCTATTTGTAATGCCCCTGAAAGCGCGCTGGTACGCGAATCGGGGCTGCGCTTTCTGACTCGTGCGGGCCCTGAAATTGGCGTTGCCTCCACCAAAGCCTTCACCACCCAAATGACCGCATTACTCCTGCTGGCGCTGGTGCTGGGCAAGCTGCGCGGCCGCATCGGCGCCGAGCAGGAAAAGGCGCACCTCGAAGCGCTGCGCCACCTGCCTGCGATGGTCAACCAGGTGCTGCTGCTCGAGCCGCAGATCGAGCTTTGGGCGGAGCGCATCGCATTCAAGCAGCACGCCCTGTTCCTCGGCCGCGGACTACATTACCCGATCGCCATGGAAGGCGCGCTGAAGCTGAAGGAAATCTCCTACATCCATGCCGAAGCCTATCCGGCGGGAGAACTTAAGCATGGCCCGCTGGCGCTGGTTGACAGCGACATGCCGGTGGTCGCAATCGCCCCCAACGATGCCCTGCTGGAAAAACTGAAATCCAACCTGCAGGAAGTCCGCGCTCGCGGCGGCGAGCTGTATGTGCTGGCTGACCAGGATAGCCAGATGCAGGCACAGGAAGGCGTCCACCTGATCAAGCTGCCGGAGCATGCCGGACTGCTGAGTCCGATCCTGCACACGGTGCCGCTACAGTTGCTGGCCTATCATGCCGCCCTGCAAAAGGGAACGGACGTGGACAAGCCAAGAAATCTGGCAAAATCGGTCACCGTGGAATAGGCGAAAGCCTAGCAGCCTGTCGGACTTAAAGGAAATCGGCTGCAAAATGACCTGATCGGTGCATATTTTCCCGCTTTCCTGCGCCAATATGAATAACTATTGGCTTGAAAACCGGAAAAATCTGCCCTCGACCAGCTCATTTTTCGCTTCGATTCTTTAAGTCCGACAGGCTGCCAGCGTTGACCTCGGAACTCCTTGAAAAAGGCTTTACCCAGTAGTTTTAATCCAACACGTCGGGCTGAAGCCAGACCTACTTTCTGCCGATACCGTGTTTCAGGGCAAAGGTGGCGACCTGCACGCGGTTGTCGAGCCCGAGCTTTTCCAGGATGCTGCCCAGGTGGTTGCGCACGGTGTTGTCCGATAGGCCCAGTTCATCGCCAATCGCCTTGTTGCTCATGCCGTGTGCAACCAAACCGACGATTTCCAGTTCGCGGGTTGTAAGCTTGCTGCTGGCATCCGATGCCAGCTTTCCCTGCATGGTTTCATCCATGACGGGAGAAGGATGCAAGCCAGAACCCCGCGCGACAGTAGATATCGCCTGAAGAATTTGAGCCGGTTCGCTGGTTTTGGAGACGTAGCCGTCAACGCCGCGCTCTATGGCCTCCCGGATTTCGTGAGCTTCATCCGCAACGGTCAGCATGATCACCTTGATGCCGTATCGCTTCAGTTCGGGAACCAGGGTCAGGCCGTCCTCGTCACGCAAGTTACGATCCAGCAAGGCCACCTCCACACGTCCGCCGTCCCGCAGCCAGCCAAGGACGCCGCCTATCTCGGCAAACTGCCCGGCAACCGTGATTCCCTCTTCGCCGGCCTCGAGCAGGTGCGACAATCCCTTGCGAAACAGCGGGTGGTCGTCGATCAGAATGACGGAGATGCTCATGGCAGGCTGGCTAGACATTTTTCTACTTGCCGGCGCGTTCCTGCCGCGCCTGCTTGATCAACTGGTCGAGAGCCGACAGCAAGCCGGCATGGCTGCCGGTGTTCGATACGGAGGTGCGATATTTGCCATCCACGATAACCGCGGGAACGCCGCTAATCCCGTAGGCCTTGGTAAGCTGCTTGGCACGCAATGCCTTGCTCTGGATGGAGAAGGAAGAATAGATATCGATAAAGCTCTTCCGGGGGATGCCCTGTTTTTCTACCCAGTCAAACAGTGCCTTGTCGTCATCGAAGCGAACGTGACTGACGTGAATGGCATTGAAGAATTCGCCATGCAGCCTCTCGGTCAGCCCCATGGCTTCGAAGGTATAAAACACTTTGGCAAAAGGCGCCCAGGAATCGCGGAAAATCGCCGGCAGGCGGCGGAACTCGACATCCTTGGGGAGCTGCTTCGCCCATTTGTTGATATCCGCCTCGAGGTCGAAACAATGCGGGCAGGTGTAGGCAAAAATTTCCAGAACCTCGATCTTTTTCCCGGTTTCAACCGCTTGCGGCGGGGAAAGCAGTTCATATTCCTTGCCGGGATGGAGTTCTGCTTTTGCAGCGAACCCGACCAGGGACAAAGTAATGGCCAGGAAAATACGCAGGGAAAAGGCACGCAAGAAAGGGGTAAAGCTCATATTGTCTACTCCAGATAAATAAGCAATTTCAGCAAGTTAATGTGTCGATGGCTCTTTAACCTTAACCAGGCTGGATGGAATGTCGTTCTGCGCGAGCAAGGTGCGAGAGCGGTTCATGTCCTCGATGTTGGTAAAGGGGCCGATGCGCACCCGGTGCCAGACCCCCTTGTCGGGGATGTCTGCCGTTTGGATGACCGCCTCCTGGCCGAGGAGGGCGAGGCGCGCCTTCATGTTGTCGGCTTCGGCGGCGGCCTGAAATGAACCGACCTGAAGGAAATAACTCTCCTTTGCGGCGCCTTCCTGCTTTGCGGCCTGCTTGATTTCCTGTTCCGACACCGGCTCCTCGCTGCCGGGCAGGATGGTATAGAAATCAAACCGGGGTTTGTCGTTCCTGCCGGCCACTTCGGATGGCGCAGTCTTTTGCGCGGCGCCGCCATTTTTTGCCGCTGCCTTGGCGGCATCCTCCGGCTGTTTGTCTCGGCTGACGAAGGGCTTGGGGCTGAAGTTGATGTACAGGGCAACACCGATCGCTATGGCGAGACCGACGACCAGCCCGATCAGGACGCCCATAAATAACGGGCTACCCCCTTTCCTGGAGGAAGGACGGTCGAATTTTTTGTAATCGCGGCTCATAAAGTGACCAAATCTACATTTTTTCCGGGCTGCCGACGCCAAGCAGCGCCAACCCATTGCGCAACGCTTGCCGGACGGCGGTAATCAGCGCCAGACGGGCCAGTCGCAGAGCGTCATCCGGAACCAGAAACTGCTCCGCATTGTAGTAACTGTGAAACTCGCCAGCCAGATCCTTGAGGTAATAGGCGATCAGGTGGGGGGAAAGTTCCCTGGCCGCGCTTTCCACAATACCCGAATAGTCGTTCAACAGGTTCATCAGGGCAAGCTCGTGCTTGCCGTTCAGGACGCCGGTTTCCGCCTCGGTCAGTTCTGCCGCATCGCCCCCCCACTGCCCCAGCACGCTGCAGATTCGGGCATGAGCATACTGGATGTAGTACACCGGGTTCTCGTTGCTCTGCGATTTGGCCAGTTCCAGGTCGAAGTCGAGGTGCTGGTCGCTTTTGCGCAGCACGTAAAAAAACCGCGCAGCATCGTTGCCGACTTCCTCGCGCAACTCGCGCAAGGTGACGAAATTTCCGCTGCGCGTGGACATCGGCAGTTTTTCCTCGCCGCGCCAGAGCACGGCGAACTGAACCAGGGCGATGACCAGTTGCTCGGCATCCAATCCCAGTGCTGTCAGCGCGCCTTTGACGCGGGCAATGTAGCCATGGTGGTCCGCACCCCAGACATTAACGATGCGGTCGAAGCCGCGTTCGTACTTGTTCAGGTGATAGGCGATGTCGGAGGCAAAATAGGTGTAAAGGCCATTCTCGCGCTGCACCACGCGGTCTTTCTCGTCGCCGAAGCGGGTGGAGCGGAACCACTTCGCGCCATCCTGCAGGTAGATATGGCCGTGCTTTTCCAGGGTGGCGACGGCGCGATCCACCAGCCCGGTGTCGAATAGCGATTTTTCCGAGAACCAGGCGTCGAAGGTGACGCCGAACTCGGTCAGGTCGTTGCGGCAATCCTCCAGCTGCTCGGTCAGGGCATGGTTGTGGATGTAGGCGTAACCCTCGCCCAGCAATTTCTTGGCATTGGCGATCAGGGCGTCGAGATGGCCCTCGGCATCTTCCTCATGGGCGGGTACGCTATCCAGAATGGGTCCCGGCTGGTGCAGGTAACGATCGCCGTGAGCTTCCTGGATCAGGCGTGCCATGTCGCGCACGTAGCCGCCCTGATAGGCGTTGGCGGGGAAGGCGACGTGCACGCCGTTCAGTTCCAGGTAGCGCAACCAGGTGGAGAGCGCCAGGATATCCATCTGCCGGCCGGCATCGTTGACGTAATACTCGCGGGCGACCTTATAGCCGGCAGCACCAAGCACATTCGCGAGGCTCATGCCGAATGCCGCGCCGCGTCCGTGGCCGACATGCAGCGGGCCGGTAGGGTTGGCGGAAACGAATTCGACCTGGATTTTAAGTCCTTGTCCCAGGGTGCTGCGTCCGAAATTAGACCCCTGCGTCAGGACTTGTTTGATGACCTGCTGCTTGGCATCCGGGGTCAAAAACAGGTTGATGAAGCCGGCGCCGGCAATTTCAGCCTTTTCCACAAAAGGCGAGGCGGGCAGCGCGTTAAGCAGTCGCGCCGCGATCTCGCGCGGGTTGCCGCGCAATGGACGCGCCAGCTGCAGCGCCAGATTGCAGGCGAAATCGCCGTGTTGCGCCTGCTTGGGGCGGGTGATTTCAAAAGCGGTGCCGGCGTGTTCCGGCGCGACTTCTTTTAGAGCCTGGGTAAAAAGTTCGGAAAGGTGATGTTTCAAGGCGGCAACTCGTGCGTAAAACCGACATTTTAGCGGCTATTCGGTTGGGCTGCACTAAAACTCCAGAGGGTCGACATCCAGAGACCAGCGGACATTCCCGCCCAAGCCGAACAGGGCTTTGTTCCAGGCGCTGAGAAAAGCCTGCAAAGCGCCCCGGGATGCGGCTTGGACCAGCAGGTGCGCGCGCTCCATGCCGGCCAGGCGGGCCATTTGGGCCGGTACCGGATCGAACAGGCTGACGTCGAAATCGCTGGGAGCCACTGCGTGTGCCTTGCGCAGGAACGCCAGGGCGGTTTCCATTTGCGGCGCTTCGGCACGTAGCAGCGCCTGGTGGCAATAGGGGGGAAATTCCGCCTGCTTGCGCTCGGTTAGCAGGGTTTCGGCAAAACCCGGGTAGTCGTGCTGGATTAGCGCCTGGAACAGGGGATGGGTGGGAAACTGGGTCTGGATCAGCACTTCGCCGGGGAGGGTGTCGCGCCCGGCACGCCCCGCGACCTGCATCAGTTGCGCGAAGAGACGCTCCGAGGCGCGAAAATCGGCGCTGTAAAGTGCGCCGTCCGCATTCACCACGCCGACCAGGGTGAGCTTTTTGAAGTCGTGGCCTTTAGCCAGCAACTGGGTGCCGATCACGATATCCACCTCGGCCGCGTGGATGCGCTCCAGCATTTCGGGCAAAGCCTGCTTGCGCCGGGTGCTGTCGCGATCTACGCGGAGGATGCGGGCGGTGGGGAACAGGCTGCCCAATGTATCCTCCAGCCGTTGCGTACCTTGCCCGAGAGGCGCCAGATCGGCATTGCCGCAATCCGGGCAGGTGGGAGGGATGCGTGATTCGTGGCCGCAATGATGGCAGCGCAGGCGTTTCTCCCGCAAGTGCACGACCAGCCGGCTGGAACAGCGGTGACAGGTGGAGACCCATCCACACTGGCCGCAGCGCATCACCGGGGCATAGCCGCGGCGGTTGATGAAGACCAGGCTTTGCTCGCCGCGCTCCAGGCGCAGGCGCAGTGCTTCGATCAAGGAATCAGACAAACCATCGGCCAGCTTGGCGCGGCTGATGTCGATGCAGTGGATGGCCGGCAGCGCGGCCTCCGCGATGGCTCGTGCCGGCAGTTCCAGCATTTGGTAACGGCCGATGCTGGCGTTGTACCAGGTTTCCAGCGCGGGCGTGGCTGAGCCGAGAATCACCGGCGTGCCGGCCTGCTTGCCGCGTGCGACGGCCATGTCGCGGGCTGAATAGCGCAGCCCGTCCTGCTGCTTGAACGAGCCGTCGTGTTCTTCGTCAACCACGATCAGCTTCAGTTTCGGCATCGGCGTGAATAGGGCCAGGCGGGTGCCCAGCACGATCTGGGCGCGGCCTGATTGCGCCAGCGACCAATGGCGCAGCCGCTCCCCGGCAGAGAGGCGGCTGTGCAGGCTGACCTGGCAGATATCCGGGAAGCGGGCGCGGAAACGCGACTCCAGCTGCGGCGTGAGGTTGATTTCCGGCACCAGCACCAAGGCCTGCCCGCCGCGCTGCAAAACCTGTGCGATGACCCGCAAATAGACTTCCGTTTTGCCGCTGCCGGTGATGCCGTAAAGCAGCCAGACTTGGAACCGGTCCTGGGCGGACAGAATGGCGGCGACCGCCTGTTCCTGCGGCGGTGTCAGCGGCGGCAGCCCGTCTGTCCTGACCGGTGCGAGCGCAAGCTCGGCAATGTCATCGCTTTCCTCCGCCCACCCCTGCGCGATAAATTCCCTGATCGCCTGCCGGGCACTCGGGGAAACAGCGGCAATGTCGCTGCGCAGAAGCGCGCCGGCTTGCTTCAGGCTTTGCAGCAGCTTGCGCTTGACGATCGCGCGTGCAGGCAAGTCATCGGTTTCGAGTGCTAGCCCCGACTCGGTCAGCCGGTAACCGGTCGGTTTGGCGCGCGCAACCGGCCTGGTCTGGCGCAGGGGGACGGGCAGGGCGTTGAGAACGACTTCGCCCAAAGGGTGGTGATAGTAATCGGCGCAGAAGCGCAGGAGCCGGAATATTTCTTCGGAAAGGGGTGGCGTGTCGCGGAAGACCTGAAGTACCGGCTTGATGCGCCCCGGCGACAGGTCGGAATGACTGGCAATTCCGGCGACCACGCCGACCATCTGGCGGCGGCCGAACGAAACCAGAACCCGGTCGCCGATTACGATCTTGTCCTGATCCGCTGCGGAGTAGTCAAACAGGGTGTCGAGCGGGACATCCAGTGCGACACGAAGAATCTTCATGCCAGACGCAGCATTTTTTGGGCGGCTACGCGTGGTACGGCTTGCTCAGTTCGTGCACCGCCTCGACCATGGCGGCGGCATTTTCCGGATTGGTGAACTGCGAAATGCCATGCCCCAGGTTGAACACGTGGCCGCTGCCCTTGCCGTAGCTCGCCAGGACTTTGCCCACTTCGGTGCGGATGGCGTCGGGGTTGCTGAACAATACCGCCGGGTCAAGGTTGCCTTGCAGCGCCACCTTGTCGCCCACGCGGGCGCGCGCCTGGCCGATGTCGATGGTCCAGTCCAGCCCGACTGCGTTGCAGCCGATAGCGGCGATGCTTTCCAGCCACAGTCCGCCGCCCTTGGTGAAGATGATGTTGGGGATGGTGGCGCCGTTATGTTCGCGGATCAGTCCGCTGACGATCTGCTCCATGTAGGGCAGGGAGAACTCGTGGTAGGCGGCGTGGGACAGTGCTCCGCCCCAGGAGTCGAAAATCATCACCGCCTGTGCCCCGGCTTCGATCTGCGCATTGAGATAGCTGGTCACGGCGCGGGCGTTGATGTCGAGGATGTGATGCAGCAGTTCCGGGCGCTGGTAGAGCATGGTCTTGACCAGGGCGAAATCCGAGCTGCTGCCCCCTTCGACCATGTAGCAGGCCAGCGTGAACGGGCTGCCGGCAAAGCCGATCAGCGGCACTTCATTGTTGAGTGTCTTGCGGATCTGGCTTACGGCGTCCATCACATAGCGCAGGTGCACGTTGGGGTCGGGCACGGCCAGGTCGCGGATTTCCCATTCGTCGCGCAGCGGGCGCTCGAATTTCGGCCCCTCGCCGGTGCTGAAATAAAGACCCAGACCCATGGCATCGGGAATGGTGAGAATGTCGGAGAACAGGATGGCGGCGTCGAGCGGGAAGCGCGCCAGCGGCTGCATGGTGACTTCGGTGGCGAGGTCGGGGTTTTTGCATAAGGACAGAAAATCACCGGCCCTGCTGCGCGTCTGGTTGTATTCCGGCAGGTAGCGTCCTGCCTGGCGCATCATCCATACCGGAGTGTATTCGGTCGGCTGGCGCAGCAGGGCGCGCAGGAAGGTGTCGTTTTTTAGTTTGCTGCGCATTTTATAACCCTCATCCCCAACCCCTCGCCCGCAAGCGGGCGAGGGGGGTAAAATTACCGGGGTAAATCGGAAAAGCCCATCAGGTATTCATCGACGGCACGTGCAGCCTGGCGGCCTTCGCGTATCGCCCACACTATCAGCGATTGGCCGCGGCGCATGTCGCCGGCAGCGAACACCTTGTCCACCGAGGTTTTGTAGCAGCCAACCCCGTCTGTCGTGGCCCTGGCGTTGCCGCGGCCGTCCTTTTCCACGCCGAAGGCATCCAGGACCTTTTGCACCGGGCTGACAAAGCCCATCGCCAGCAGTACCAGATCGGCGTGGATCTCGAATTCGCTGCCGGGTATTTCGAGCATCTTGCCGGCACTCCATTCCACGCGCACGCAACTCAGTTTTTCGACCTTGCCATTGGCGCCGAGGAATGCCTTGGTCGTGACTGACCAGTCGCGCGTGCAGCCTTCTTCCTGCGAGCTGGAAGTGCGCAGCTTGAGTGGCCAGTTGGGCCAGGTCAGCGCCTTGTCTTCCTGTTCTGCAGGGCGCGGCATCACTTCGATCTGGGTTACCGAGGCCGCTCCCTGGCGGATTGAGGTGCCCACGCAGTCGGAGCCGGTATCCCCGCCGCCGATCACCACAACATGTTTGCCGGAGGCCAATATCTGTTGAGGCAGCACATCGCCGGCAACCGCCTTGTTCTGCTGCGGCAGGAACTCCATGGCGAAATGCACGCCCGACAGCTCCCGTCCCGGCACCGGTAAATCGCGGGCTTGTTCGGCGCCGCCGGTCAAAACCACGGCGTCGAACTCATCCCTCAGTTTTTGAGCCGGCACGTCCTCGCCGACCTGTTGATTGACCCGGAATTCCACGCCCTCTGCGCGCATCTGTTCGATGCGGCGGTCGATGTGCGATTTCTCGAATTTGAAATCGGGGATGCCATAGCGCAACAGTCCGCCGATGCGGTCGTTCTTTTCGAATATCACCACGTCATGTCCGGCACGTGCCAGCTGCTGCGCGCAGGCCAGACCGGCGGGGCCGGAGCCGACTATCGCGACCTTCTTGCCGGTCTTCTTCCTTGCCGGCAGCGGCACGACCCAGCCCTGCTCCCATCCCTTGTCGATAATCGCGTGCTCGATAGACTTGATGCCCACCGCATCATCGTTGATGTTCAGCGTACACGCGGCCTCGCAGGGTGCGGGGCAAACGCGGCCAGTGAATTCGGGAAAATTGTTGGTGGAATGCAGCACGTCCAGCGCCCTTTTCCAGTCGCCCCGGTACACCAGGTCATTCCAGTCCGGAATGATATTGTTGACGGGGCAGCCGCTGGTGCAGAAAGGGATGCCGCAGTCCATGCAGCGCGCCCCCTGTATGGCGGCTTGTTCGTCGGTCAGGTGCTGCACGAATTCGCGGTAGTTTTTCAGGCGCTCCGCGACCGGAAGGTTCGCCTCGTTCAGGCGGCGAAATTCCATGAATCCGGTAGGCTTGCCCATTTATGCAACCTCCTTTAGCCTGGCCCGCTGCGTTGCGATTTCCTGCAAGGCGCGGCGATATTCGGTTGGCATGACCTTGACGAACTTCGGCAGATAGCGCGCCCAGTTATCCAGAATTTCCTTCGCGCGCGCGCTGCCGGTGTAGCGCAGGTGCTTTTCGATCTTTCCGCGCAGCGCCGCTTCGTCGGCTTTGCCCAGGTGATTGAAGTGCACCCGGCCATGCGTTTCCACGTCACCGGTTTCGCTGGCGACCGCTTCCTCGGGGATCGGCTCCAGCTGTACCATGGACAAATTGCAGCGGCGCTCGAAGCTGCCGTCCTCATCCAGTACGTAAGCCACGCCGCCCGACATGCCCGCTGCAAAATTGCGTCCGGTCTGACCCAGCACGATCACCATGCCGCCGGTCATGTATTCGCAGCCGTGGTCGCCCAGACCTTCCACCACCGCGACGGCCCCCGAATTGCGCACGGCGAACCGCTCGCCTGCCACGCCGCGGAAGTAGCATTCGCCGCTGGTCGCCCCGTACAGCACGGTGTTGCCGACGATGATGTTTTCTTCCGCCACGATTTTGCATTCCTTGGGAGGCATCACCACGATGCGCCCGCCGCACAAACCCTTGCCGACATAGTCGTTGCCTTCGCCGGACAGCTCGAAGGTGACGCCATGGGCGAGGAAGGCGCCGAAGCTCTGTCCTGCCGTGCCCGTCAGCTTTACCGTGATGGTGTCGTCCGGCAGTCCGGCATGGCCGTAGCGTTTCGTCACCTCGTGCGACAGCATGGCACCGGCGGTGCGGTTGACGTTGCCGATGGCACTGGTTATCACCACCGCTTGCCGGGTTTCCAGGGCGGCCCTGGCCTGTGCAATGAGCTGATGGTCCAGCGCCTTGTCCAAGCCGTGATCCTGCGTCTCGGCATGGCGGCGCGCCACGCTGGGCGGCATGGCGGGCAGATGGAATACCCTGGAGAAGTCCAGTCCCCTGGCCTTCCAGTGCGCGATGCCCTGCTTCATGTCGAGCAGATCGCTGCGCCCGATCAGGTCATCGAACTTGCGGATGCCCATCTGCGCCATGATTTCGCGCACTTCCTCGGCGACGAAGAAGAAATAGTTCACCACATGCTCGGGCTGGCCGGTGAATTTCCTGCGCAGGGCGGGGTCTTGTGTCGCCACGCCTACCGGGCAGGTATTCAGGTGGCACTTGCGCATCATGATGCAGCCCTCCACCACCAGCGGCGCAGTGGCGAAGCCGAATTCATCCGCGCCCAGCAGGGCGCCGATCAGCACGTCGCGCCCGGTCTTGAGCTGCCCGTCCACCTGCAAGGCAACGCGCCCGCGCAACTGGTTCAGCACCAAGGTCTGCTGGGTTTCCGCCAGGCCGAGTTCCCACGGCGTGCCGGCATGCTTGATGGAAGATAGCGGCGATGCGCCGGTGCCGCCATCGTAGCCGGCCACCACGATGTGGTCCGCCTTGGCTTTGGATACGCCGGCTGCCACCGTGCCCACACCCACTTCGGAGACCAGCTTGACCGAGATGGATGCGCCGGGATTGGCATTTTTCAGGTCATGGATCAGTTGCGCGAGATCCTCGATCGAGTAAATATCGTGGTGCGGCGGCGGGGAAATCAGGCCCACGCCGGGTACCGAGAAGCGCAACTGGGCGATGTATTCGGAGACCTTGTGGCCAGGCAGCTGGCCGCCCTCGCCGGGCTTGGCCCCTTGCGCCATCTTGATCTGGATCTGGTCGGCGCTGGACAGGTATTCCGCCGTCACGCCAAAGCGGCCGGAGGCCACCTGCTTGATCCGGGAGCGCAGCGAATCGCCTTCCTGCATCACCAGGTCGCGCTCGATGCGGCCCTTGCCGATAATCTCGGAGAGCTTCTCGCCGCCCTTCACTGCCCCGAAGCGAGCGGCGTCTTCGCCGCCTTCGCCGGTATTGGATTTGCCGCCGATGCGGTTCATCGCGATGGCCAGCGTGGTATGGGCCTCGGTGGAAATGGAGCCGAGCGACATCGCGCCGGTGACGAAACGCTTGACGATCTCTTTTGCCGGTTCGACTTCATCCAGCGGCACGGGCGCACCCGCCGGCCTGATCTCGAACAGCCCGCGCAAGGTCTTCAGATGCTCGCTCTGGTCGTTGATCAGCTTGGCATATTCCTTGTAAGTCTGAGAATTGTTGGAGCGCGTGGCGTGTTGCAGCTTGGCGATGGTTTCCGGCGTCCACATGTGGGCTTCGCCGCGCACTCGGTAAGCGTATTCGCCACCCGCTTCCAGTGCGTTGGACAGCACCGGATCGTCGCCGAATGCCGACTGATGGGTGCGCATGGTTTCTTCGGCGATTTCGTGCAGGCCTATGCCTTCGATCTGGGTTGCGGTGCCGGTGAAATACTGCGCGACGAAGCCGGCATTAAGGCCGACCGCCTCGAAAATCTGGGCGCCGCAATAGGACTGGTAAGTGGAGATGCCCATCTTGGACATGACTTTCAACAGCCCCTTGTTCACGGCCTTGATGTAGCGCTTGTTGGCCTCCTTGCCGGCCAGCGCGTCAACGGTTTCAAAGGCCAGCCAGGGACACACCGCCTCGGCGCCATAGCCGGCGAGCAGGGCGAAGTGATGCGTTTCCCGGGCGGAGCCGGTGTCTACCACCAGACCGGCGCTGGTGCGCAGGCCTTCGCGCACTAGGTGATGGTGCACCCCCGCACAAGCCAGTAGCGCCGGGATGGCGGCACGGTCACGCGAGATGGCCCGGTCGGACAGGATCAGCACGTTATAACCCCCCGCCACGGCCGCGTCGGCAGCCTCGCACAAGGCCGAGATCGCTGCTTCGCAGCCCGCCGCGCCCTGCGTGACGGGATAGGTGATATCCAGTATCCGGGCTTTATAGCGCCCCTGCGTCAGTTGGTCGATGTCGCGCAGTTTCGCCAGATCCTCATTGGACAGCACCGGTTGGTGGACTTCCAGGCGCAGCGGCGGATCGGTCTCGTCGATGCCGAGCAGATTGGGCTTCGGCCCGATGAACGAGGTCAGCGACATCACGATCTCTTCACGGATCGGATCGATCGGCGGGTTGGTCACCTGGGCAAACAGTTGCTGAAAATAATCGTACAGCGATCTGTTCTTGTCGGAGAGCACTGGCAAAGCGGAATCGTTGCCCATGGAGCCGGTTGCTTCCTCGCCTGCCGCAGCCATGGGGGCGAGGATAAACTTGAGGTCTTCCTGCGTATAGCCGAAGGCTTGCTGGGTGTCGAGCAGGGTTTCCTGGAGCGCAGGCTTGCCGTCCACGGCGGGCAGATCGCTAAGGAAATACCGCGATTTCTCGATCCACTCGCGGTAAGGCTTGGCGGTGGCGAGCTGCTGTTTCAGTTCGGCGTCGTCCACAATGCGGCCTGCCTGCAGATCGATCAGGAACATCTTGCCCGGCTGCAGGCGCCATTTTTTCACGATCTTGTGTTGCGGAATGTCGAGCACGCCCATTTCGGACGCCATCAGCACCACATCATCGTCGGTAATCAGGTAGCGCGCCGGACGCAGGCCATTGCGATCCAGTGTCGCGCCGATCTGGCGGCCATCGGTGAAGGCCACGGCGGCGGGGCCGTCCCAGGGTTCCATCAGGGCGGCGTGGTATTCGTAAAATGCGCGGCGTTCTTCGTCCATCAGGGGGTTGCCCGCCCAAGCTTCGGGTATCAGCAGCATCATCGCGTGAGGAAGCGAGTAGCCGCCCGCCACCAGCAGTTCGAGGGCATTGTCGAAGCAGGCCGAGTCGGACTGGCCGTCCACGATCAGGGGCCACAGTTTTTCAAGGTCAGCACCGAGCAGCCTCGAGGACATCGCCGCATGGCGTGCCGCCATCCAGTTCACGTTGCCTCGCATGGTATTGATCTCGCCGTTGTGGGCAATCATGCGGAAAGGGTGAGCCAGATCCCAGGTGGGGAAAGTGTTGGTGGAGAAGCGCTGATGGACCAGCGCCAGGGCGCTGATTACGCGCTCGTTTTGCAGGTCGAGGTAATATTTGCCGACCTGATCGGCCAGCAGCATCCCCTTGTAGACGATGGTGCGCGCGGACAGGGAGGGAATGTAGAAGCCCCTGCCCAGTTCGCCGGGCAGCTTGCGCACGGCATGTTCAGCCGTCTTGCGGATTACAAACAGTTTGCGTTCGAAGCTGTCGGCATCTTGGCACAGCGCCCCGCGGCCGATGAATACCTGGCGTACGACCGGTTCCACCGCCTTGACGCTTTCTCCCAGGCTGGCGTTGTCCACCGGCACATCGCGCCAGCCCAGCAAGGTCTGGCCTTCCGCAGCAATTTTTTCTGCAATCGCGTGCTCGCAGGCGGCTTGCGCCGCCTTATCGCGCGGCAGAAAGATCATGCCGACCCCGTATTCTCCGGCCTCCGGCAAGGTCAAGCCCTGAGCGGAACAGGAGAATCGCAAAAATGCGTCAGGAACCTGGATCAGGATGCCGGCACCATCGCCCGCCAGGGGGTCGGCGCCCACCGCGCCGCGATGGGTGAGATTTTCCAGAATCTGCAAGCCCTGGCGCACCATGTCGTGGCTCTGTTTGCCCCCGATGTGCGCGACAAAGCCCACGCCGCATGCATCGCGCTCCTGGCGCGGATCATACAAGCCCTGTTGGTCCGGCAACGAAAGATGGCTCACGTTGTTCCTCATCAAATCATGTACAGCAAAGTTTTAAAGTGTTGTCACCAGAGCGCCGCGATGCCCGTGTAAAATCAGCGCGAAAGGGCGGAAATGTTACCCCGTCTCAGGCCGGATGGCAACCATGGGTGTATGTTGGCATTAGAGATGGGCCGGGGATGCCGGCCTAATCTTCTTCGATGGCGAACAGGCGCCGGTACTCCCGAATGGCGTAACGGTCGGTCATGCCGGCAATATAGTCGGCAATGGCGCGAGGCTTGTCCTGTTGGGCTTTTTCCTGGTATTGCGGCGGCAGAAGGCGGGCGTCGTCGAGAAAAGCCTGGAACAGTTCGCGGATGATGCGCCGTGCCTTGCTGCTCATGCGCATGACGCGGTAGTGGCGATAAAGCTGGGCGCGCAGGAAGCGCTTCAATTCCTGTTGCTCCTCCCGTATCGATGGGCTGAAGGCGATCAGGGGCGGTGCTTCACGCACGTCGTCGATAGATCCGGGGGCGGCGGCAGTGATGTTCCGCGTGCTTTGGCTGATCAGGTCCAGTGCCAGGGTATTGATCATGCGGCGCACGGTTTCGTGGATCAGGCGCCGGTCGGCCAGGTCGGGATAGAGGTCGCGTACTGTTTTGAGGTGGCGGGCGAAAAGGCTGACTTCGGCCAACTGTTCCAGAGCGATCAGGCCGGAGCGCAGGCCGTCATCGACGTCGTGATTGTTGTAGGCAATTTCGTCGGCGAGATTGGCCACCTGGGCTTCCAGGGATGGGCGTTTGTCGTGCAGGAAGCGTGCGCCCACTTCGCTGAGCATGGCGGCGTTTTGCGGGGAGCAGTGCTTGAGGATGCCCTCGCGGGTTTCGAAGGTCAGATTAAGTCCGTCGAATTCGGCGTAGCGCTCCTCCAGCATGTCCACCACGCGCAGGGACTGGAGGTTGTGCTCGAAGCCGCCGTAGTCCTTCATGCAGCCGTTGAGTTCATCCTGGCCGGCGTGGCCGAAAGGGGTATGGCCGAGATCGTGGGCCAGCGCGATGGCTTCCACCAGATCCTCGTCGAGCCGCAGGTTGCGGGCGATGGTGCGTCCGATTTGCGCCACTTCCAGGCTGTGCGTCAGCCGGGTGCGGAACAGGTCGCCTTCGTGATTGACGAATACCTGGGTCTTGTATTCGAGGCGGCGAAAGGCGGTGGAGTGAATGATGCGGTCGCGGTCGCGCTGAAATTCGCTGCGGCCGGCCGGGGTGTCTTCCCTGAACCGGCGGCCGCGCGAGGTTGCCGACAGGGCCGCGTAGGGGGCGAGGTCAGGCATGGTGGGCGGTTTCAAGCAGGGTTTCCCGCAGCGCCTGTTCCGTGACATCGGCGGTGATCACCGCGGTGCCGATCGCTTTCAGCAGCACGAAGCGCATTCTGCCGTTTTCCACTTTCTTGTCTACCGCCATGTGCTCCAGGTAGGTCTCCACGCCGAGATCGGGCGCAGTGACAGGCAGCCCGGCCTGTTCGAACAGCGCACGGATGCGGCCCACTTCGGCTTCGCCGATCCATCCCAGCCGCTGCGACAGGGCTGCCGCCAGCATGGTGCCGGCGGCGACGGCCTCGCCGTGGAGCCAGTTGCCGTAACCCATCCCGGCTTCGATGGCGTGGCCGAAAGTGTGCCCCAGATTGAGCAGGGCACGGACGCCGCCTTCGTGTTCGTCGGCGATGACTACTTCCGCCTTGTTCTCGCAGGAACGCCTGACGGCATAGGCCAGTGCTTCCGGGTCGCGCGCAAGCAGCTTGCCCATGTTTTGCTCCAGCCACTCGAAGAAAGGCAGGTCGCGGATCAGGCCGTATTTGATCACTTCGGCCAGGCCGGCGGAGAGCTGGCGGTCGGCCAGGGTGTTGAGAGTCGAAGTGTCGGCCAGCACCAGCTTGGGCTGGTAGAAGGCGCCGATCATGTTTTTCCCCAGCGGGTGGTTGATGCCGGTTTTTCCTCCCACCGAGGAATCCACCTGCGCCAGCAAGGTGGTCGGAATCTGGATGAAAGGTACGCCACGCAGGTAGGTGGCGGCGGCAAAGCCGGTGAGATCGCCGATGACGCCCCCGCCCAGGGCGATCAGGGTGGTCTTGCGCTCGCAATGGCGTCTCAGGAGGGCGTCGTAGATCAGGTTCAACGTATCCGAGTTCTTGTATTCCTCCCCGTCGGGCAGAATAATCGGCACGATATCCACCCCTTCCGCCGCCAGCGGTTTGCTCAGCGCATCCAGATACAGCGGTGCCACCGTAGTGTTGGTGACGATGGCAACCTGCTTGCGGGCCAGATGAGGCAGAATCAGTTCGGGGCGCGTCAGCAGGCCGGAGCCGATGTGTATCGGGTAGGCGCGCTCTTTCAAATCTACGGTCAGGGTTTGCATGGGTTGTGGTTATCCTAAAAACGGCAGTTTACCGCAGAGGACGCAGAGGAAAAACAAGACATTGGCAAGTTATGCTGAGACACTCGCCAGGTGAGTGCGTTTAACGATAAGCATTTGAATTCCTCTGCGTCCTCCGCGTCCTCTGCGGTTCAATAGCTTTTTCCGGTTTTATAGGGTTATATCTCAGTCAGTTTTTGAGGTGCCAGCGTCAAGCTGTTTCAGCTGTTCTTCGATCTGGTGAACCAGGGCATGGACGCTTTGTGCTCCCGAGTCCACAATGATGTCCGCGATTTCACAGTACAAGGGGTCGCGCTGCGCAAAAAGCGCTTTCAGTTTTGCCTGAGGGTCGGCAGTCTGCAGCAGGGGGCGATTTTTGTCGTGACGGGTGCGTTGCCACAGGTCTTCCACCTTTGCGCGCAGGTAGATCACCGTGCCGTTGCGGCGGAGGTTGTCGCGGTTTTGTGGGCTCAATATCGCGCCACCCCCGGTCGCCAGCACGATGTTTCTTTTTCTGGTCAGCTCCTCGATAACCGCCGCTTCACGGGTTCGGAAACCGGCTTCCCCTTCCAGTTCGAAAATCAGGGGAATATTGACCCCGGTGCGCTTTTCGATTTCATGATCGGAGTCGACAAAGGGCCTGTTGAGGTGCCTGGCGATCAGCTTGCCTACCGTGGTTTTGCCTGCGCCCATCAGCCCGACTAAATAAATATTGCCTGTCACTCGTTCCCTTTAAGGGTTGTCATCGTGACAGGCATTTTAGCGGAAAAAAGGGAGCCTGGCCCAGCTAACGCACCAACAAACCCATTCGAGGCGCTATTTCAGGTTGAGGCTTTCCTTGAGAATCCTGGGGGTGACAAAAACCAGTAGCTCTCTTTTTTCATCGCGTTTGGCGGTGTTTCTGAACATAACGCCGAGAACCGGAATATCGCCGAGCAGTGGCACCTTGGTCACCGTGGTGTCCTCGTCCTGAGTGAAGATGCCGCCGATTACCACGGTCCCGCCATTCTCCACCAGCACCTGAGTGGTAATTTGCTTGGTGTTGATCGCCGGGCCTGCGACCGTGTTCTCGCCACGGCTGTCCTTGTTGACCTTCAGATCCATGATGATATTGTCGTCAGGCGTGATTTGCGGTTTCACTTTCAGGCTCAGCACGGCCTTCTTGAAGGATACGCTGGTGGCGCCGCTGCTGGAGGCCTGCAGGTAGGGGATGTCGGTGCCGTCCTCGATGACGGCCTCGGTCTGGTCGGACGTGAGCACGCGCGGGTTGGAAATGATTTTCCCCTTGCCATCCGCTTGCAGTGCCGACAGCTCAAGATTCAGAAAGCGCGTCGCATTCGATTGAAACAGGATCATGGACAAGACCCCAGCTACACCAGCGGAGCTTTTTGCGGGCAGGTTGACGTTCATGCCATCTCCGTTGTATGTCGGAACGGCTGCCGCCTGCATGGTGGAATATCCAGGGGCTTCGAGCTTTCCCCCAAAGACAGCTCTCGTGTCTCCTACTATAGGGGTTCCAATGGCTGGCCTGCTGTGATCTTGATAGCCGAGGCGAGCCCCCAGCGATTTGCTGAAAAGGTCGGTTGCCTCGACTATGCGCGCATCGATCATCACCTGCCTGACCGGTATATCGATCTGGTTGATCAGTTTGCGTACTTCCTCCAGCTTGGCCGGGGTGTCCTGGATAAAGAGCATGTTGGTACGCGGGTCCCAGACGGCGCTGCCGCGTTTGGAAAGGATTTTCTGTTTGTCGTCCGCAAGGATCTTCTGGAAGGACTCAGCCTTGGTGTATTTAAGCTGGAAGGTTTCCGTCCGCAGCTGCTCCAGTTCGGAGATCTGCTGCTTTGCCTCCAGCTCCAGTTTTTCCTTGGTAGCAAGCTCCTCGCTGGGAGCAATCATGATGACATTGCCGGATTTGCGCATGCTTAATCCCGCTTGCTTGAGGGTAATATCCAGGGCCTGATCCCAGGGAACGTCCTTCAGGCGAAGGGTGGTGGAGCTTCTGACGGAGTCGCTGATGACGACATTCATTTCGGCGAAATCCGCGAGGACCGCAAGCAGCGTGCGGGTTTCAATATTCTGGAAGTCGAGGGAAAGCTTCTCGCCGCTGTAGCCGGTCTTGGTTCCTTGCACCAGTTTGCCGGGATCTTCAACGATCGGTTTGACGTCCAGAATAAACTGGCGGTCGGTCTGATAGGCGGAATGTTCCCACAGCCCCTTGGGTTCGATCACCATGCGGGCATTGTTGCCATGGCCAAACGTGCTGACTGTTTGCACCGGCGTGCCGAAATCCACCACATCGAGTTTGCGCTCCAGGTTGCGCGGGAGGGTGGCGTTGATAAATTCCACCACGATGGATTTGCCTTCGGTACGGATATCAATGCCGGTATTGGTGTCGGAAAGGTCGACAACGACCCGGCCTTCACCACCCTTGCCGCGGCGGAAGTCGACGTCTCGCAGGGCATGTTTTTGTGTGCCGGGGTGGGCTTCGGCAAATCTCGCGCTCACACTGGAGGTCACTCCGGTGGCTTCTGCGCCTTGCAGGGTGATCAAGAGCGTGTTTCCCGCGATCCTGGTTTCATAGCCGGCGGGCTTGGCCAGGTTGATGACCAGCCGGGTGCGGCTGCCTGCCTGAACGATATTCAGGTTGCGCAATACGCCTTCACCGACATCGATGTTGCTTTTCCCCAATGCGTTGGCCGTATCCGGGAGGTCCAGCGCAATTCGCGGTGGGTTGTTGACGGTAAACCCGGCGGGCGGTTTTTGCAGGGCATGCTTCAGCTTCAGGGTGATCAAGAATTTGCCGCTCTGCAGGGCGGAATAGTCCACGCTTTCGATGCTGTTCTGCGGCGTCTGGCCGGCTTCCGGGCTGGTGCCGCCAGGCTCGACAGCCGCGTGGCTGCCGGCAATAAACAGGAAGGTCAGGCAGGCAGCCCGGAGAAAAGAGCGAAATGTCGATTTAATAATGTTCATGGCGGCCTCTATCTTTACTTTTGGCCTGGCGCGCTGGCCAGATTAATGCTGGTGTTTTGCTCGACCCAATTCCCGGTGCTGTCCTGAACAATTTCTGTCATGATAATTTCATTATCCGTAATTTTGGTGATCATGCCGAAATTTTGTCCCATGTGATCACCAATTTTGACCCTGTGCAGCGTGCCGTCAGAGGTTCTTACCAGGCCATATCTGACTTTGTTTTGTTCCAGAAAGCCGACCATCTTCAGGTTTTCAAGCGGATATTTCTCCAGTTCTTCCTTGTTGCGCTTGAGGTCGGGCTGGAGTCCTCCGCCTTGACCGGGTTGCAATTTGCGTGGCTTGAAAGGGTCGGGCAAGTCGAAGGCATTGTAAGCAAAGGATTCATAAGGCTTGATTTCCGGCAAGGGCTCAATCTTGCCACGCAATCCTTCCCCGGACTCGTTGACGAACTGCTTCAGGTCCTCCAGGCCATCCCCGCCGCAGGCGGTAAGGCCGAGACTGGCCATAATCAAAACAAGGTGGATGGGTCTCACTTCTTGGCTCCCTTGGCAGCTTTTCTCTGCGCGGCTTTCTGCGCGGCGAGTTCGTTTTCATCAAGGTAGCGGTAGGTTTTGGCAACGGCGCTCATGGTCAATGTCTGGCCGCTGGGGGTGATATTGATGTTGTTCAGGGTGACGATGCGCGGCAGCCGTGAAACATCGCTGGCAAAGGCTCCGAGGTCATGGTAATTGCCGGTTACGCGTATGGAAATGGGCCGCTCGGCATAAAACTCGGATAAGGTTTCTGTGGCTGCGGGTCGAAACAGTTCAAATTCAAGTCCGCGCCCCAGGCCGGCTTGGTTGATGTCCGTCAGGAGCGCATCCATTTCGGCCTTGTTGGGCAGTTGTTTGATCAGCGCGCCGAAAGCCTGCTCCAGGTCTTTGAGCTGTCGGCGGTAGGTATCCAGATTGACGGCCTGTTTTTTCTTCGAGATAAAGGTTTCGCGAAGTTGGGATTCTTTTTCTTTGGCGATATCCAGGTCGGCAAGCTGGTTTTGCCAGTCGAACCAGTATCCGGCGAAAAGGATGAGGATGAACAGCCCGCATAGCGCAAGCGCTTTCGGGATGATTGGCCAGTTACCAATATCCTTCGGATGGAGTTTTTTGAAATCGTCCAGGTTCATGCTTTTTTATCCTTGGGCTTGACGCTGCCCTCCCCCTTATCCTTGCTGGCGGCGGCCTCAGGCGGGACGAGTTTGACGTTCAAGGAAAATTCGCTGGCGCGCAGGTTGTTTATTGTGGCAGCCTTGACCTCGATCAAATTTGGGGACTGCAACCACGGGGATGCTTCCAGGCTGCGCATCAATGTGGCGACCCGTGCATTGGATTGCGCGTACCCTTGCAGGCTGATGCTATCACCACTTTGCTTGATTGCTTTGAGGTACACCCCATCAGGCAATTGGCGTACCAGTTGATCAAGCAGATAGACGACTGCCGAGCGGTTGCTCTGCAGGGTTTCCACTACCTGCTTGCGAGCCAGCATGGCTTGCGTTTGTTCCTTGAGGACTTTGATTTCTGCAATCTGGTCGTCGAGTTTTTTGATTTCCGTTTCCAGAAAGTTATTCCGCGCCTCTTGATTTTCGATCTGGGTGCCCAGAATGGTATGAACCATAAATACAATCAGCAAGCCCAGTATCGATGCGGCGCCGGCCATGAAAGCAAGCTCACGCTGGCGTGCGGCGCGTTTTTGCTCGCGATGGGGTAACAGGTTGATGCGGATCATGATGGATCGAACCTTCGCATGGCAAGGCCACAGGCAATCAGCAATATCGGCGCGTCCTGCGCCAATTGGCGAGGTTTGACGCGCGAAGAGATCGCCATGTTGGCAAAAGGATTGGCGACGGAGGTGCGGACCTGAGTGCGCTGCGAAACGGCTTCGTCCGCGCCCGGTATCATGGCGCATCCGCCAGCCAGCAGAATATGGTCTACGCGGTTGAACTGGGTGGAAGAGAAGAAAAACTGCAGTGCTTTTGCCACTTCCAGCGCGAGAGAGTCTAAAAAGGGTTGAAGTACTTCAGTCTCATAATTTTCCGGCAGGCCGCCGCTGCGTTTTGCAATTTCGGCTTCTTCCGCCGACAGGCCATAACGGCGCTGGATTTCCTGGGTCAGTTGATTTCCGCCGAAAGTTTGCTCGCGCATGTAAACCGACTGGTTGTTGAGCAGCACGTTGACATGCATCATGGCGGATCCGATGTCGATGATGGCAATGGTCTGATCCTGCCCGGCATTAGGCAGTTGCGGGGCAATCAACTCGTAGGCGGTTTGGGTCGCGTAAGACTCCACGTCCATGACCAGCGCTTTTAATCCGGCTGATTCGATAGCGACGACCCTGTCCTCAACTTTTTCCTTGCGCGATGCGGCGATTAAAACCTCGGCTTCTTCCGGATTGTTCGGAACGGGACCCAACACCTGAAAATCCAGGTTGACCTCGTCCAGTGCGAAAGGAATATACTGGTTAGCCTCGCTTTCCACCTGCATCTCGAGTTCGTTTTCACTCAGTCCGGCAGCAACAATGATTTTTTTGGTGATGACGGCCGCAGCAGGTAAAGCCAGAGCAACGTTTTTGGTACGCGTTCCCATTTGGCGCCAGGCGTGTTTAATGGCTTCCGCAACCGCTTCGAGATTTGCGATGTTGCCGTCTGCAACCGCATCCTTGGCCAGGGGCTCGATCGCATAGCGCTCGATACGGTACAAGCCCTTACCGGCGTCGCTGAGTTCGACCATCTTGACGGACGAAGTGCTGATGTCAACGCCGATGAGAGGTGGAGACTTTGCCTGCAGGAAATCGAGATTCAAATTGAAGTCGAGCTGCAACGAATTTCCTTTTTAATATTGCCCGGTTATGTGGGTTACGCATAATTTACATTAAATGCTAGCAACAAGTGCTGGGTGTGTACAGTATTTTTTTGGAATTTCTTTTGTCGACCCAGAGCGCCTATAATCCCCCCCTTGAGTAATTTATGTCAATTGGCGCTGATATTAAATTAAGGTAAGAAAGAGTTTGATGAGTTCACGTTGGTGGCGATATCCACTGTTGGCCTTCCTGGCCTTGGGCTTTGTTTTTTCAGCCGCGATCATGCTGGCGGGAATTCTGGCCTACCCTGACCTCCCTTCGCTGGAGGTGCTGACCGATTACCGGCCAAAAATCCCGCTGCGCGTTTACACCGCGGAGGGCGCGTTGATTGGCGAGTTTGGCGAGGAGCGGCGTGCGCTGATCAAGATCGGGGACGTGCCCAAGCCGATGCGGCTAGCGATTCTCGCCGCCGAGGACGACAGGTTCTATAGCCATGGCGGGGTAGATTACATGGGGGTGGTGCGCGCCGCCCTGGCGAATCTGACCGCGGGCGGCGCCCGGGAAGGCGCGAGCACGATTACGATGCAGGTGGCGCGAAATTTTTTCCTGTCCGGAGAGAAAACGCTGACTCGCAAATTCAGCGAAGTGCTGCTTGCACTGAAAATCGAACACTATTTATCCAAGGACCAAATTCTCGAGCTTTACGTTAACCAGATTTATCTGGGGCAGCGCGCCTACGGTTTCGCCGCTGCCGCCCAGACTTACTTCGGGCGCCCGCTTGAACGATTGACCGTGGCCGAGGTTGCGATGCTGGCGGGGCTCCCCAAGGCGCCCTCGCGCTACAACCCTGTGGTTAACCCGAAGCGGGCAAAAATTCGACAGCAGTATGTCCTGCGCCGCATGCATGATCTCAAATACATTACCGATGCGGAATATCAGGCCGCCCTGGCGCAGCCTCTGGCGGTGAAGCGCGAGGTGCGTAATGCGGAGGTGAATGCGGATTTTGCGGCGGAAATGGTCAGGCAGGCGATGTTCGAGCGCTATCAGGAGGCGATTTACAGCAGCGGCATGAAGGTTTACACCACGTTGCGCCAGGCGGACCAGGAGGCCGCCAATCAGGCGTTGCGCCAGGGCGTGCTGGATTATGACCGCCGCCATGGCTACCGCGGGCCGGAGGGTTTTGTTGAGCTGCCGGTTAGCGCGGCAAACCTGGAAGAACTGCTGGAAGACGCTTTGGCGGATGCGGACGAAAGCAACGGCCTGATGCCGGCGATCGTCCTGGAGGCGGGCCCGAAGCGGGTAAAGTGCTACATCAAGGGGGGTGAAACTGCCCAGATTGGCAACGATGGCCTGAAATTCGTACTTAAAAACCTGGGCGACAATGCCAGCTCGAAAACCCGGCTGCGCCGGGGTGCATTGATTCGCGTCCAGAAGGATGACAAGGAAGGGTGGCAGATTTTACAGCTGCCGCAAATCGAATCGGCGCTGGTCTCGGTAGTGCCTCAGGACGGCGCGATTCACGCTCTGGTCGGAGGGTTCGATTTCAGCCGCAGTAAATTCAACCACGCCACGCAGGCATGGCGTCAGCCGGGTTCGAGCTTCAAGCCGTTTATCTACTCGGCGGCGCTGGAAAAAGGCCTGACCGCCGCAACCGTGATCAATGATGCCCCCATCGTTGTGGATGCGGCCCAAACCGGCGGCCAGGTCTGGGAGCCGAAAAACTTCGAGGGTGATTATTCCGGCCCGATTCGCTTGCGCACCGCCCTGACCAAGTCGAAGAACCTGGTTTCCATCCGTGTGTTGCAGTCCATCGGCCCGGCGTATGCCCAGGATTACATCGCCCGTTTCGGATTTTCGCCTGAAAAGCACCCGCCCTATCTGACCATGGCGCTAGGCGCGGGATCGGTGACTCCCATGCAAATGGCTGCTGCGTACTCGGTGTTTGCCAACGGGGGCTACCGTACGCAGCCTTATTTGATCGACCGGATTGTCGATGCGCGCGGCACTCTGCTGGCGCAGGCCAAACCCAAGCGTGCCGGCGATGATGCTGAGCGCGCGATCGATGCGCGCAATGCCTTTATCATGACTTCCATCATGCGCGATGTAGTACGTTTTGGTACCGGTGCGCGCGCCATGCAACTGAAGCGTCAGGATCTCGCCGGAAAGACCGGAACTACTAATGATCAGGTGGATGCCTGGTTCACGGGTTTCAACCCGGGTCTGGTGGCGGTGGCCTGGATCGGCTTTGATCAGCCTCGTTCCATGGGGGGGGCAGAAACCGGTGCACAGGCGGCATTGCCGATCTGGATGGGCTATATGGGCAAGGTGCTGAAAGGCGTACCGGAAGCCGATCTGGTGGTGCCGGAAGGGGTGGAAACGGTCAAGATCGACCCGCAAAGCGGACGCCGTGTTCCCGATGGGAGCGAAGGAATTCTGGAATATTTTTATCAGGAAAATATTCCGGCCGAGCAGTCCGGCTTCCTCGAAGGCCTCTTTGGCGGTGGCGGCAAGTCCGCGGAAGAGGTCAAGGACCAATTGTTCTGAATCGGGAGAGAGAAAAAGCAGCGAATCTCCGGATGCGCGAGCGAATCGCGCACCAGGCGGCTCGCATCATGGCGGAGGACGGTCTTCAGGATTACACCTCGGCCAAGCGCAAGGCCGCTCGCCAGATCGGCGCGCCGGACACGCACAACCTGCCGGATAATGACGAAGTGGAGCGGGCCCTAAGGGATTATCAGGCGCTTTACCAGCGGGATGAGCAAAGCGTGCGTTTGCGTCAGCTGCGGCAGCAGGCCTTGGAGGCGATGCACCTGCTGGAGCCGTTCCATCCTTATCTTACCGGTTCGGTTTTGAATGGCACGGCGACCCGCCACTCGGACATTAACCTGCAGTTGTTCACGGATAGCGCCAAGGAGGTGGAATTGTTCCTGCTGGCCAGGCAGATGTCCTATAAAAGCGGCGAAAAACATCTCCATTTCAGGGGTGAAGAGCGTTCCTTCCCGGTCTTTACCTTGCTGGATGGCCCCGCCGAAATTAATGTTACGGTTTTTGCCGCTGAGGACATACGCCAAATTCCGCGCGGCCATGCTGAAAAAAATGCGCGCGCGCATGCCAGACAGGTCGAGACATTGCTTGAAGAGGGATGATGTTCTTATCTTTTCAAGATGGTGATGGGTAAAGCTGGTGATGAGTGATGGGCAATTAAAAACCCGTCACTCATCACCCATCACTCCATTGAGCCAGTTCGCCGCATCCAGCGCAAAGTAGGTCAGGATTCCATCCGCGCCGGCGCGCTTGAATCCCAGCAAGGCCTCCAGCACGCAGGCCCTCTCGTTTAGCCAGCCATTCTGGGCGGCCGCTTTGAGCATGGCGTATTCGCCGCTAACCTGGTAAACAAAAGTCGGTGCCTGGTAGGTGTCCTTGATGCGCCGAACGATGTCGAGATAGGGCATGCCGGGCTTGATCATCACCATGTCGGCCCCTTCTTCGAGGTCCAGCCCCACTTCCCACAGGGCTTCATCGCTGTTGGCCGGATCCATCTGGTAGGTATATTTGTTGCCCGCTCCCAGATTGGCGGCGGAGCCGACCGCGTCGCGGAACGGCCCGTAAAAGCTCGATGCGTACTTGGCGGAATAAGCCAGAATCCGGGTGTGGATATGATTCTGACCGTCGAGCGCGTTGCGTATCGCGCCGATGCGCCCATCCATCATGTCCGAAGGGGCGACCACATCGGCGCCGGCTTCGGCGTGAGTGAGCGCCTGCTTTGCCAGCACGGCTACGGTCTCGTCGTTCAAGACGTAGCCGCTGCCGTCGATCAGCCCGTCCTGGCCATGGATGGTGTAGGGGTCGAGCGCGATGTCGGTGATGATGCCCAGTTCCGGAAAACGCTGTTTCAGGGCGCGCACCACGCGAGGTACCAGGCCGTCCGGGTTATAGGCTTCGGCCGCATCCAGGCTTTTGAGAGGCAGGTCGATCACCGGGAAAATCGCCAGTGCCGGGATGCCCAGCCTGACACATTCCTCCGCCTGATGAAGAAGTTTGTCCAGGGTTTGCCGGATCACCCCGGGCATGGAGGAAACCTGCTCGCTGCGGTTATTGCCGTCCAGCACAAACACCGGGTAAATAAGGTCGGCCGACGTCAGCAGGGTTTCGCGCATCAGGCGACGGGAAAATTCGTCGTGCCGCATGCGCCGCATGCGTTTATGAGGATATTTGCCCAAAGCGTGCATAGCAGTCCTGTTTAAAGTGAAACTCGCGAAATGAAAGGGTGTGTCTGTGCGGTGCATCGGCAATGCTGAAATCTATGTTAAGTGCGGAACTTTATTCCAGCCATTCCACTCTGAGCAAGTGGACGATAACCCTTTCGTCCCCCGCTTTTCCTCCCTGAGCGGGTGCCTTAATTCCCTATTAAGGCGTTTCATCCCCCCGGGTTTACTCCCCTTTACCCGGGGGTTTTTTTATTTTCAAAGATTACCCATGTCACCAGATTGCGTCAATCCGCAACCACGGCTCCCGCATCTTCTCGGGAGGCGGACAGCCATTTCCCTATCATTGCTTCCGCCTCGTCGAGCCCGATCCGTTTCAGGCTGGAGAAAAGTTGAACCGTGCAGTTGGGGTAAGTGCGCTCGAGTTCCGCCCGAACTGCGCGCAGAGTGGTCGTGGCTTGCTGCTTGCTGAGCTTGTCCGCCTTGGTGAGCAGGACATGTACTGGTTTGCAGGTGGGGATAAACCAGTTGAGCATTTGGTGGTCCAGCTGGGTGAGCGGGTGGCGGGCATCCATGATCAGCACCAGTCCGTACAGAGATTCCCGCTCCATCAGGTAGCGGCTCAGCACGCTCTGCCAATGTACGCGCATGGCCTCAGGCACCTTGGCGTAGCCGTAGCCGGGAAGGTCGACCAGAAAGCGGTCGTTACCGAGGCTGAAAAAATTGATCAACTGGGTGCGCCCCGGCGTTTTGCTGACGAATGCGAGGCGGTTGCGGTTGGCCAGGGTGTTGATTGCGCTGGATTTTCCCGAGTTGGAGCGGCCCGCGAAGGCGATCTCGATGCCGCTGGGCGGCGGCAGGTCAGTGAGCTTGTCCGCCGAGATAAAAAACTGTGCTTCTTGAAATAATGCCATGTTGTTCCTTTTTCAGTCTGGCATGATAAGGCAAATTTGATATAGAATGCCAAGTTATTTTTAGCACATTCATACAACGGTTTAAGGAGCGAGCAATGAAACAAGCCATGGTGATGGCAGCGGTTGTCGGGTTGATGGCTGCATCAGGGGTAAACGCGGAAACGGGTGCCAAGGCTGACCCGGCAAAGGCTCAGCAGATCGTTAATACAGTCTGCGTTGCATGCCATGGTGCGGATGGCAATAGCCCGGCTCCGGCCAATCCGAAGCTGGCATCCCAGCATCCCGATTACCTCAACAAGCAGCTGGCCAACTTCAAATCGGGCGAACGCAAGAGCGCTATCATGGCGGGCATGGCCGCCATGCTTTCGCCGGAAGACATGAAGAACTTGGCGGCCTATTTCGGCGGGCAAAAGCAGGCGCCGGCCGCCGCCAAGGACAAGGCGCTGGTGGCGCAGGGTGAAAAAATCTATCGTGGCGGTGTTGCTGCAATGGGCGTGCCGGCCTGTAGCGGCTGCCACGGCCCTGCCGGTTCCGGCATCCCGGCGATGTTCCCGCGCCTGGCCGGCCAGCATGGCGACTATATCGTTACGGAGCTGACCCGGTTCCGCAACGGCGAGCGCGCCAACGACCCTGGCAAGATGATGCAGATGGTCGCCATGAAAATGTCCGACCAGGACATGAAAGCCGTGGCGGAATATATTACCGGGCTGCACTAATCTGATCAAAATCAGACGGCAATAGAGAAAGGGTGGCGCAAGTCACCCTTTTTTGTCAGTTGAGAGTACCCATGCAAGCAATGCGCACACCGTTTTCCAGGGCCGTTTATGAGCTGTTGAGTTCAATGCGGTTCGCCATCAGCCTGCTGACCGTGCTGGCGATTGCCTCGGTCATCGGCACGGTGTTGAAGCAGAATGAGCCCTATTCGAATTACCTGATCGAGCTGGGTCCCTTCTGGTTCAAGGCTTTCTCCGTGCTGGGGCTGTACGACGTCTATCATGCCAGCTGGTTCCTCGGCATTCTGACCTTCCTGGTGCTTTCCGTCAGCGTCTGCATCTACCGGCAGGTGCCGCGCATGCTGCATGAAATCCGGTCGTTCCGGGAGCATGCCGCCGAATCCTCGCTGCGCGGCTTTGTCCATCAGGCCATATTTCCTGCTGAAATGGCGCCCGCTGCAATGCGCCAGCGCCTGACCGGGTATCTGTCCGGCCAGGGCTACCGTTTCAAGGTCGGGGGTGAAGACGCACAGTCTGTGCTGATCGCCGCCAAGGCCGGCAGCTACAATCGCCTGGGCTACATCCTGACCCACAGTGCCATCGTGATTATCTGCCTCGGCGGCCTGATCGACGGAAATATCCCGCTCAAGGTACAGGAGCTGCTCGGCTACAAGAAAATCGAAACCCGCGATCTGCCGGTGGACCGGGTACCCGCGCTCAGCCGCCTTTCCCCGGCCAACCTTTCTTTTCGCGGCAGCATTTCGATCCCGGAAGGGGGAGCGGCAGACGTTGTTTACCTGAATGTTGCGGACGGCTATCTGGTGCAGGATTTGCCCTTCCTTATCCGCCTCAAGAAATTCCGCATCGAACACTACGCGACCGGCCAGCCGAAATCCTTCGAAAGCGACATCGTCATTACCGACAGGGATACCGAAAAGGCGTTCGAGGGCACCGTGTCGGTGAATCACCCCATCATCTACAAGGGCGTCGCCATTTATCAGGCGAGCTTCGGCGATGGCGGCTCGAAACTTTCCATGAACGGCTGGAATCTGTTTGCGCCGGCAGCCACCCCCTTCCCCTTCAACGGGGTGGTGAGCCAGAGCTCCGGTCTTGCCAACGGCGAGGAGAAGTACTCCGTCGAAATCACCGAGTTCAAGGTGTTCAATGTCCAGGAAATCGGCGAAGAGCCGGTGGCCGAAGGGAAGCCGCAGGACTTCTGGCAGAATGCCACGCGCGTGCTCGGCGAGGCGGCCTCCTCGGCGCCCAGGAAGCGGGTGCACAACGTCGGCCCCAGCTACCAGTACAAAATCCGGGATGCCCAGGGCCAGGCACGGGAGTACCACAACTACATGTTGCCGCTGGAGATCGATGGCGTCCGCTATCTGGTGAGCGGGGTGCGGAGCGCGCCCAACGAGCCGTTCCGTTACCTGCGCTTCCCGGTGGATGAAAATGACGGGGTCGAGGGGTATATGCGCTTGCGCGCCACGCTGTTCGACCCGGCACTTTACCCGCAAATCGCGCGCCGGTTTGCCGACTCGGCGATGCAAGGGGGGGCGGGCAGCGAGGCGTTGCGGGCGAAGCTGACGGAGAGTACGGTGAAAGTGGTGGACATGTTCGCCCATGGCGGTTTCGAGGCGCTCGCCAAATTCATCGAGAGCTCGGTGGCGAAGGCCGAGCAGGAAAAAGCGGCCGCAACCTACCTCAAGGTGCTGGAACACGCCCTGCTCGGAGCCTATCAGATATCGCGCGAGCGGGCCGGGCTGAAACCCGCTCCGGTCAACGCGCAAACGCTGCAATTCGTGCGTGACAGCCTGAATGCGCTCAATGACAGTTACGCCTATGGCGGGTCCGTCTACCTGCAACTGACCGGCTATGAGGAAGTGCAGGCCAGCGGCCTGCAACTGACCCGCTCGCCCGGCAAGAACATGGTCTACACCGGCTCGGTGCTGCTGATCCTGGGCGTATTCGCGATGTTCTATATCCGGGAACGCCGCATCTGGCTGCTGGTCAAACCGGAGGATCAGGGGCGACCGGGCGAGGTGCTGTTCGCCATGTCGAGCAACCGCAAGACCCTGGATTTCGAGAATGAATTCAACCGGCACAAGAAAAACCTGGCCGAGCTGCTGAAAGGATAACAATGGAAGCAACACAAGGCAGTTATCGGCGCCCCGCTTTTTTCCGCAGTCTGAGCGGGTTCGACTGGGTTTATGCCGCGGCCCTGGTGGCGGGCAGCGTCTATGCCTACAGCCTGTACGGCAGCGCTATGGACGCCTACGAGAAAGGCATCCTGTTCCTGATGGCCGCCTCGTTCATCGGCCTGGGCTGGTTCTGGAAGCCGATGCGCGTTCTGTTGCCCGCAGTCGCGGCGCTCTCCCTGTTCGGTATCAGCCAGTATCACGGCGAACTGGCCCGCGCCGGCCAGTCGTTCTGGCTGAAATACCTGTTCGCCAGCCAGTCCGCCATCATGTGGATGAGCGCGCTGTTCGTCATGGCCACGGCAGGCTACTGGCTCGGCCTGGCGGCGCGCTCCGATTTCGCCAACCGCGTATCCGCCGGCATTACCTGGAGCGCCGCAGCGATGGGGCTGATCGGCCTGATGGTGCGCTGGTACGAGTCCTACCTGATCGGTGCCGACGTCGGCCACATCCCGCTCAGCAACCTGTATGAAGTGTTCATCCTGTTTTCCATCATCACCGCGCTGCTCTACCTGTACTATGAGCAGGTTTACCAGACCCGCCAGCTCGGCGCCTTCGTGCTGCCGGTCATCAGCGCCGCCGTCGCCTTCCTGTTGTGGAACACCTTCGGTAGCGAAGCGCATCACATTCAGCCCTTGGTGCCGGCTCTGCAATCCTACTGGATGAAAATCCACGTGCCCGCCAATTTCGTCGGCTACGGGGCATTCGCCCTGGCTGCCATGGTGGGAGTGGCTTACCTGCTCGTGAACAAGGGCATTCTGTCGGGTCGCCTGCCGGCGCTGGAAGTGCTCGACGACGTGATGTACAAGGCAATCGCCATCGGCTTTGCTTTCTTCACCATCGCCACCATCCTCGGTGCGATGTGGGCGGCGGAAGCCTGGGGCGGCTACTGGTCGTGGGATCCGAAGGAAACCTGGGCGCTGATCGTCTGGCTGAACTACGCGGCCTGGCTGCACATGCGGCTGGTGAAAGGCTTGCGCGGCGCGCTGCTGGCGTGGTGGGCGGTGGTGGGGCTGCTGGTCACGGCGTTTGCTTTTCTCGGCGTGAACATGTTCCTTTCCGGCCTGCATTCCTACGGAACATTATAGGAACCCAAAGTAACTTGGTTGACATATATCAACATGCTTTGTCCGCACGCACGTTAAAATACATGCATTGAATCTACCTGTTTTATCGTTTGTCTTGGAAATCAAGCAAACCGCAAACAGGTGGCAGACCGGAGTGCCATGTATCAAGGAGAGGAAGCGTGAAGCAATTCGTGGTGATGACGGCAGTGCTGGCGGGGGCGGCGGTCTCCTGCGTCGCGGCAGCGGCGCCCCCCAAGGGTGACCCTGAAAAGGGCAAGCAGATAGCCTCCCAGGTTTGCCTTGTCTGCCATGGCGTTGATGGCAACGGCACCGAGCCGACCAACCCGGAATTTCCCAAGCTGGCGGGCAAGCAGCCCGAGTACCTCCTCAAGCAGCTCAAGGATTTCAAGGCGGGCAAGCGCAAAAACGAGATCATGGCCGGGATGGTGGCGAACCTGACGCCCGATGACATGGCCAACCTTTCCCTCTATTATGCAGGCCAGAAAGCCAAACCCGGCGTGGTCAAGAACCCTGCCCTGCTGGCCCAGGGGAAAAAGATTTACCTGGACGGCAACCCGGATGCCGGCGTGCCGGCCTGCGCTGGCTGCCACGAGGCGGATGCCTCCGGTTATGGTACTTTTCCCCACCTCGCCGGACAGCATACCGAATATACTTTCTTGCAGCTGAAGCGTTTCAATACCGGCGAGCGCGATAACGACAAGGGGCTGGCGATGCAATCCGTCACGGCTAAAATGACGGAGCAGGAAATGAGGTCCGTGGCGGAATATCTTGCGGGCGTCCAATTAAAATGAGCGGGATATGATCCGCTATGGGCTTACCCTGCATGCCCTCTGGGTCGCATAAGACAAGAGCCCGTGCTGAATCGTATACAAGGAAACCGATAATGAAAAAACTTTGCTTACTGGCACTGGCACTGGCACTGGCACTGGCATTGACTTTGGCACAGACCGTTCCCGCCTTGGCCGGGGCGCCCCAGCAGCCCAAGGCACCGGGGATCGAATCCAAGGACTATGTCTGGAACGAACCGGCAGGCGAAAAGGCCGAAATTCTCAAATTGAGGGGCGATGCCGAACGCGGCCGCAATGCCTACCGCGTTTGCCAGGGCTGCCACAAGCCGAACGGCGCCGGGCTGCCGGACGGCACCTATCCGCAGTTGGCGGGCCAGCACGCCACCGTGCTGATCAAACAGATGGCCGACGTGCGCGATGGTCGCAGGGAAAACCCGAAGATGTTCCCGTTCGCCGGCAAGCACATCATCGATGTGCAGGAAATCGCGGATGTCGCCATTTACCTGCAGAACATGAAAATTCCGCACGACAACGGCAAGGGTCCGGGCGCCAGCCTGGCGCGCGGCAAGGAGCTATACAAGAACGACTGCCAGGTCTGCCACGGCGAAAACGGCGAGGGCAACGAGAAGAAGTTTTACCCGGTTCTGGCGGGGCAGCATTACAAGTACATGCTGCGCCAGATCGTGAATATCCGCGACGGCAAGCGCGGCAACGCCAACCCCAAGATGGTGAAGGTGGTGCAGAATTACACCGATGCGGACATGGAAGCGGTGGTGGACTATATGTCCCGGCTTTCCATGCCGGAGCGCAGCGCCGTCAGGAAGTGATTTATTTCCGGCATTAGCGCCGCCGCCTCGGGGTGGTGGCTGTGAAAGGCTGGCCCCTGAGTGCGGCAAACAGCTGCAGGACAGGAATGATCACCGGCTCCAGTTTTTTGCGCATCAAGGTGCCAGAGGCGGTGGTATGCGCCAGCACCGGTGTCGCCACCTCCGCGCCCATGCCGGCCAGTGCAATCATCGCCCGTATTTCTCCCGCCAGCTCCGGCACTGCGTTGAGCAGTTCCCGTATTTCCACCGGCTGTTCGTTGCCGGCACAGAGTGCTTCGGCACGGGCAAGGGCAGCCTCGACTGAGCATCCACAGGCGCCGATCCCCGTCCTCACTGCAGAAAAATAGGCTGCCACCGCGTTCAGCAGGGCAACGACTACGTCCTGGTTTTCCGGGCGGCGCATGACTTCCTCGCTGGTCTGAAGAAATGTGAGTCCCGGCCCGGATAGCAGCCGTTCCAGCTGGCGGGCGTAAGGGTTGCCCCGTGCGATTAACGGCGTCAGTTTTGCCCGCTGGGCCTCCCAATCGGCGCGTGGAGTATGCTGTTCCGGCAGGTCGTCCGGCATGCGCTCGAGAAAGCCGATGTAATAGGCATTGTCGTAGGCGCCTTTCTTCCACAGGCGCTGCCGGGCTGACGCATCGGTCAACCCCGGCTGGAGCACGATCCGCACGGTGTCGATGATGACATGGGGTTCGTTTTCGAAGGGCAGATGTTCGATCAGGTAATCGGCCAGAATTTTGCCCATTTGCCCTTGTACGACACATTCCCTCTCCAGCATGCGCCGGGCGTTGTCGGCGGTCGGCATGGCCCACCAGGTGCGGCGCGCCAGTTCGTCGGTGAGGCCGTTGGAATAGGCGACCGATACCACCGCCTCGGGTTCGCCGAGCAGCAGCAGGCGATCCAGTCCCTTGTCGCGCGCCTGCCCCATCCGCGTCCAGCGCTGGATATAGACCGGATAGCCGCCAGGCGAGCCGATGGCGTGGCCCGCCAGCAGTTCGCGCACCCGGCGCAGGTACTGGTCGCTGCGCCCGACCGGATGCAGCTTGACCGCCGCCTCGCCGCGCGGGGACAGGCCGAGAACCGTCAGGTTGGCTTCATCGATGCGGATTGCCTGGATTTCTCCGGCGAGAAGTACGTTGAGACGCAGGGCGTCTTCGCTAGAAAGTTCCATATTCGGTTCACCATTGGATTGCTCGTGCATGTGTAGGAGCGGCGCCCTCGCCGCGATTGCGGCCGAAAATCGCGGCGAGGGCGCCG
>JASJPA010000003.1:37808-163667 GCA_031426955.1 Sulfuricella sp. | reverse complement strand
TGCTGAAGCGAGGTGCGCATTCTACAGAGTTGTCAGGAAACGTCAACAACTCTTTTGCTTCACCTTACTCGTTACCGCGTTGCTTTGCGCTATCGAGAGCGGCGCATTCTACAGGGTTTTAAAGTTTCGTCAAACCCTTATTTCTAGCGCCTTTCCTGCCACTGCGCTTGTTCTGCGCTGCATCAGGAAGGTCCGCATTATATAGACCCAAACACGCTGGTCAAGGGTTTTTGACAGATTTGTTACAGGAAAATTACAAGCCCTTGAAAAGCATCGGACTGTGTACACCGGTTTAGGCCACCGTGATGCGCGCAAACTTGCGCTTCCCTACCTGCGCCACGACAATTTCGCCGGTTTTTAGCTTGAGCGCCTTGTCGCTCAGCTTCGCGCCATCTAGCTTTACCCCGCCCTGATCGATCATGCGCAATGCGTCCGAGGTGCTGGCGGTGAGCCCCGCCTGCTTGAGAACCTGGCTAATCGGCAACCCATCCGCCCCGCCGATGAGCGTGACCTCCGGCATTTCATCCGGCATCGCGCCTTGCCTGAAACGCGCCTCAAAATCCGCCAGAGCAGCTTCCGCTGCTGCCCTGCTGTGAAAGCGGGTAACGATCTCCTGGGCGAACAGCACCTTGATATCGCGTGGGTTGCGCCCTTCCTCCGTCTCCATTTTCCACTTGGCCACCTGGGTCAATGGCTGAAACGAAAGCAATTCTATATAGCGCCACATCAAATCATCCGACACGGACAGTAGCTTGCCGAACATTTCGTTCGGCGGTTCATGTATGCCTATATAGTTGCCCAACGACTTGGACATCTTCTGCACACCATCCAATCCCTCCAGGATCGGCATGGTCAGAACAACTTGGGGGGGCTGCCCGTAATGCTTCTGCAGCTCGCGCCCAACCAGCAGATTGAATTTCTGGTCGGTACCGCCCAGCTCCACGTCCGCCTTCATCGCCACCGAATCGTACCCCTGGATCAGCGGATAAAGGAACTCATGAATAGATATGGATTGGCCTGAGCTGTAGCGCTTATGAAAATCATCGCGCTCCAGCATGCGCGCCACGGTGTGCTTCGCCGCCAAGCCAATCAGATCGGAAGCGCTCATTTCAGCCATCCAGCTGGAGTTGAACATCACCAGCGTCTTTTCCGGATCAAGTATCTTGAAGATCTGCTGCTCGTAAGTTCGTGCGTTCTCGATCACGTCGTCGCGGGTCAACGGCTTGCGGGTCGCATTCTTGCCGGTAGGATCGCCGATCATGCCGGTGAAATCGCCGATCAGGAACATCGCCTCGTGCCCCAGCTCCTGAAACTGGCGCAGCTTGTTAAGCAGAACGGTATGCCCGAGGTGCAAATCCGGCGCGGTAGGGTCGAACCCCGCCTTGACGCGCAACGACTTGCCCGTGGCCAGTTTTTCAACCAGCTCCTGTTCCACCAGCAATTCGTCACACCCTCTTTTTATAACCTGCAACGCTTCATTAACCTGGGTCATCTATACCGCCTGCGTAAACAATGTGTAATCGATTCGAACTTCACTGATCGCTCATCTTCTGGTAAGCTCCCGCCTACATCTAAACGCTCAGGGAAGTCATGCAAAACAACGAGATCGGTATTTTAGCGCAAAAGCCGTTTCTGCAAGAACGAAAGTTAAGCCTGCAAGAACGAAAGTTAAGCCTGCAAGAACGAAAATTAAGCCTGCGCTGGCTGGTAGCTGTTTCCAGCCTGCCCTTATTCGGCATCGTGGCCGCCTTCGGTATTGCCCCGGAAACTCAAACGCACCAGATTCCTGTCCAAACCGTTATTGAAAACCTGCAACTTCCCAGTGCCGCCACGCCTTCCAGCATCGCCGGCAACTTCTGGCATGAAGAAAGAATTCAGCGCGGCGACACGATGTCAGCCCTGCTGGACCGCCTCAACGTCAATGATGAGGACATCAGCGGATTCCTGCAGAGCGCAAAGGATTCAAAATCCCTGCGCCTACTGATCCCCGGCCGGATCGTCCGCGCCCAGACCGATCAGGAAGGCAATCTCCTCGCCCTGCAATACATCAGCAGCAGCGAATCCATGCTGAAGGTAGAGAAACAAGCCGGGGGATTCAAGGCCAGCGATGAGGCGGTGCCGCTCGAGGCACGCCTGATGATGAAATCGGCGGAAATCAAAAGCTCGTTGTTCGGCGCAACCGATGCCGCCAATATTCCAGACAATATCGCCACGCAAATCGCCGATGTCTTTTCGTCGGACATCGACTTCCACCGCGACCTGCAAAAAGGCGACAAGGTCACCGTCGTCTACGAATCGTTCTACAACAAGGGCGAACTGATCAAGACCGGTCGCGTGCTGGCTGCTGAATTCATCAACAGCGGCAAGAGCTATCGCGCGGTTTATTTCCAGGATCGCGAAGGGCGTGGCGGCTACTACACGCCCGAGGGCAAAAACCTGCGCAAGGCATTCCTGCGTTCCCCTCTGGAGTTTTCCCGGATCACCTCAGGTTTCACCTCGGCCCGCTTCCACCCGGTACTTAAAGAATGGCGCGCCCATAAAGGCGTCGACTACGGTGCACCGACCGGCACTCGCGTGAAAGCGGTAGCAGACGGCACCGTCGCCTTCGTTGGCAAGCAAGGCGGCTATGGCAACCTGCTCATACTGCAACATCAAGGCCAATACAGCTCGGCTTATGGCCATCTTTCCGCCTTTGCGAGAGGTTTGCACAAAGGCAGCAAGGTCAACCAGGGTGATGTCGTCGGCCAGGTCGGCATGACCGGCCTAGCGACTGGCCCTCATCTCCACTACGAATTCCGCGTCGCAAATGTACAGCGCAATCCCTTGAGCATTACCATGCCGACCGCCTTCCCCATCGCCGCTCAGTACAAGGCCGATTTCAACAAGATGGCCGAGAACCTGGCAATGCGCCTGAATCTGCTGAAAAACACCAATCTGGCCTCGCTCGATTAAATTTTGGGTCATCCGGAACACTATGCCGGGCTAATGTCCGGCACCAGTCTCGACGGTATTGATGCAGTTCTGGCTGCCTTCGAAAACGATACCTGCAAACTGCTGCACAGCCAGTTCATCCCTTTTGACGAAGCACTGCGTGTCGAACTGCTCGCGCTAAACAGCGCTGGAGCAAACGAACTCGAGCGCGCGGCTGTGGCGGCAAACGAACTGTCGCGCCGCTATGCAGCGGCAATCCAGGCATTGCTGGGGAAAGCGGAAATCCGGGCCAAGCAGGTAAAGGCCATCGGCTGCCACGGACAAACCGTGCGCCACCGCCCCGACCTCGGATTCACCATTCAGCTCGCAAATCCGGCGTTGCTGGCCGAGCTGACCGGCATCGCCGTGGTCGCCGACTTCAGGAGCCGCGACATCGCTGCCGGCGGGCAGGGCGCACCGCTAGTGCCTGCTTTTCATGCTGCATTGTTCCGCCATCCGAAGCACCACCGTGTCATCGTCAACATTGGCGGCATCAGCAACCTGACCAGCCTGCCACCCCACGGCGGGGTGCTCGGCTTCGACTGCGGGCCCGGCAATCTCTTGCTGGATGCCTGGACTGCCCTGCACCTGGGCCAACCCTATGACAAAGATGGCGCATGGGCGGCAAGTGGCCACCCTATTCCGGAACTGTTGCGGCAACTTCTCATCGAACCGTTCTTTGCCACGCCCCCACCCAAAAGCACCGGCCGCGATCTGTTCAATCTGCCTTGGCTGGAGCGTTTCCTGTCACCCAATTTTGCCCCGGTCGATGTTCAGGCTACGCTGCTTGAGCTGACCGTGAAAGGGATTGTCGCTGCCATCCTGGAGCATTGCAGTACAGCCAGCGAGATCTACCTGTGCGGCGGCGGCACCCATAACGGGGCACTGGTGCGCAGACTGAACCTATCCTTGCCCAACAGAAGCATCGCGCCAACCGATGACTTGGGCGTGGATGCCGACTGGGTGGAGGCTTTTGCCTTTGCCTGGCTTGCCAGGCAGGCATTTCATGGAAATACCGGCAACCTGCCGGAGGTGACGGGGGCGAAAGGCGCGCGCATCCTCGGCGCGATCTACCCGGCTTGAAAAGACAAAAGGGGCTTACGCCCCTTTTGTCTTGCCTGCTCCCTCTCCTCAATCCTCTCCCGCGAGCGGGAGAGGAGGCGAACGAGAAAGGCGCTTGTTTTGATCGAACGGTTTACGCTGAAAAAGACGAGCCGCAACCGCAGGTGGTGGTGGCGTTCGGATTCTTGATCACGAACTGCGAACCCTGCAACCCTTCCTGGTAATCGATCTCAGAACCCGCCAGATATTGGAAGCTCATCGGGTCGATCAGGAGAGCAACGCCGTTCTTCTCCACCGTGGTGTCATCCTCGTTGGTCGTCTCATCGAAGGTAAAGCCATACTGGAAGCCGGAGCAACCGCCGCCGCTGACAAACACGCGCAGCTTCAGACCCGGAATACCTTCCTCGTCGATCAGCTGCTTCACCTTGGCTGCCGCGCTGTCGGTAAAGTTCAGCGGGCTGGGCATTTCAGTCACTGCATTCATTCTGTATCTCCTTAAAAAACTGCTGTAACTAATTATCCTATAGTTGAGTTATTTAGTCAATTACTCGAAACCGGCTGAACTTCCCCCGGCGACACCTTCCTCGTGCATTTCCAGCGACGTGCATCTCCAAGGTTGGGTAGAACACGTCACCTGTGACATGGGGTTTCGATTACAGTTCCCCGCGCCTGCACAGGAGCCGCCACAGTGCCATTAATTGATATCCCTCCTTCAATTGGGCGCTCCCATGCCGCAACTCGTCCACTGTCGCACCGCGGTCCAGCCTCATCATGGCAGCAGCGGAATCTGCTCCAGGCCCCTATTTTCCGGCAAATCAAACAGCAGGTTCATATTTTGCACTGCCTGTCCGGCCGCACCTTTGGTCAGATTGTCGATGACAGACAGCACCACGGCGACATCACCGCCCTGCGGCCGATGCACGGCAATGCGGCAAAAGTTGCCGCCGCGCACCGAACGTGTCTCTGGATGCGCACCAGCGGGAAGCACATCGACAAAATATTCATTGGCATAGCGCTTCTCATAGAGCGCCTGCAAATCCACTTCAGCGGTCAGGCGCACATACAGGGTAGCGTGGATACCACGAATCAGCGGCGTCAGATGAGGCACGAAAGTCAGTTGCACCGGCTTGCCCGCTATGAGAGAAAGCCCCTGACGAATCTCCGGCAGATGGCGATGCCCCGCCACGGCATAAGCCTTGAAGTTGTCGGCGGCCTCGCTGAACAGGGCAGCCACCTCAGCCTTGCGACCCGCACCAGACACCCCTGACTTGCAATCAGCCACTAGATGACCAAGATCCGCCACGCCCGCCTCAATCAAGGGGAGAAAGCCCAGCTGCGCCGCAGTCGGATAACAACCGGGGTTGGCGATCAAACGCGCCTTCCTGATTTGCTCTCGGTTGAGTTCAGGCAGGCCGTACACTGCTTCGGCAATCAGGTCGGGGCAGGCATGCTGCATGCCGTACCACTTTTCCCACAACGCCACGTCCTTGATGCGAAAGTCCGCCGCCAAGTCGATGACGCGCACACCGGCGTCGAGCAATTCGCGCGTTTGCTGCATGGCAATGCCGTTTGGCGTTGCAAAAAACACCACGTCGCAGGATTTCAGCGGCGCATCGACCGGGTCGACAAACTTCAGCCCCACCCTGCCGCGCAGATTGGGAAACATGTCGCTCACCGCCATCCCCGCTTCCTTGCGCGAGGTAATGGCCGCCAACTCGACATCCGGATGCTGGGCCAGCAGGCGCAGCAATTCCACCCCGGTATATCCCGTACCACCTACGATTCCAACCTTGACCATATTGTTTCAGACCTCGATGTCGAATTTGTTGATGATAATAACCCTGCCGCCAATAGGCAACAAAAAAGCCGCCAAAGGGGCGGCTTTTTTGCGATTGCAGCAGCGATTAACGCTTGGAGAACTGCTTGCGGCGACGCGCTTTGCGCAGACCGACTTTTTTCCGCTCGACTTCGCGCGCATCACGAGTCACCAGACCTGCGGCACTCAAGGTGGGCTTCAGCGCCGCATCGTAATCGATCAGTGCACGCGTGATGCCGTGACGCACTGCACCGGCCTGGCCAGATTCGCCGCCGCCATGGACGTTGACCATAATGTCGAACGTGCCTTGATGGCTGGTCAGTTCCAGCGGCTGACGCACAACCATGCGGCCGGTTTCGCGCGAAAAGAAAATATCCACAGGCTTGTCGTTGACGACGATGTCGCCTTTGCCAGGCTTCAGAAACACGCGTGCAACAGAAGACTTGCGTCGACCCGTGCCGTAGTAGTAAGTGCCGATCATGATAATCCCTTAAATTTCGAGTACTTTGGGTTGCTGCGCGCTGTGCATGTGCTGCGCGCCTTTGTAAACTTTCAGCTTACGGAACATGGCGTAGCCCAGCGGGCCTTTCGGCAGCATGCCCTTGACCGCTTTTTCCAGTGGGCGCTCCGGGAAACGGGCGTGCATCTTGGCGAAAGTGGTGCTGATAATTCCGCCGGGATAGCCGGTATGGCGGTGGTACACCTTACCTTCGGCCTTGTTGCCGGTGACGCGCAGCTTGTCCACGTTGATCACCACGATATAATCGCCGGTATCCACGTGCGGCGTATACTCGGGCTTATGCTTGCCGCGAAGACGCGATGCGATTTCGCTGGCCAGACGGCCCAAAACTTTGTCGGTGGCATCCACCACGTACCAATCACGTTTTACTTCGTGATCTTTTGCAGAAAAGGTTTTCATGCAGAAATTCCGGTTGCTGTATCAGAGAAAGACGCGCATTTTATGTCAAGACCGCAGTGACTGTCAAACGTTTGTCGCTAACAAGTTTATCACTATCGCGGTGCTATAATTTCGCGGCTGAATAACTGACAAAAAAGGGAATCTCATGCAGGCAAGGGTCAAATGGGTGGAAGACGCCAGCTTTCTCGGCATTACCGACAGCAACCACGCCGTTCTGATGGACGGTCCGCCCGACGCCGGCGGACGCAACCTCGGACCGCGTCCGATGGAAATGCTGCTGCTCGGCACCGGCGGCTGCACCGCTTTCGACGTCGTGGCGATCCTGAAAAAGAGCCGCCAGGCCGTCAGCGGTTGCGAAGTTTCTATAGAAGCCGAGCGCGCCGACAAGGAACCCAAGGTGTTCACCAAGATGCATTTCCATTTCACGGTGCGCGGCAAGGGTGTCAAACCGGAACAGGTGGAGAAGGCCATCAAGCTGTCGGCGGAGAAATACTGCTCGGCGTCGATCATGCTGGGGAAAACCGCCGAGATCACGCATGATTTCGAGATCGTGGAAGAGTAAAAACCCTTCACCGCAGAGGACGCGGAGGACGCAGAGGAAAAGCAAAACTTGAATCTGGATTGTTGCCGGACATGGGGGAGCCGCAGTCGCCCATTTTTCAGCTTTTAAATTATCATGCGTGGGTTTCCTCTGCGTCCTCCGCGTCCTCTGCGGTTAGGAAAATCTAAACCCGGAACGCAACCCCAGTCATCACCCTGGCGGAAAGCTTCATCGCCAGCTTCACCGGCTCGGGCAGCTCCGCTCCGCCATGCTCCAGCGCCGTGGTGGCGTGCCTGGCTTCATCCTCTTTCATCTGCTCGACCACCGCACGGCTTTTTTCATCACTAGCCGGCAGGCGCTGCAAGTGGCCCTCCAGATGGCGAACCACCTGCCGCTCCGTTTCAGCCAGGAAGCCTAGATTCCATTTGTCACCCAACGCGCCGGCCAGCGCGCCGATCGCCAGCGAACCGGTATACCAGACGGGGTTAAGCAGGCTTTTGCGTCCGCCCAGATCACTGATGCGGCTTTCGCACCAGTTCAGGTGCTCGGTTTCCTCGCTGGCAGCCTCTTTCAGCGCTTGCTGAATTTCGGGCTTGCGCGCCGTCAGCGCCTGCCCCTGGTAAAGCGCCTGCGCGCAGATCTCGCCGCTGTGGTTCACACGCATCAGCGCCGCCGCCAGGCGTTTCTCCTCCTCGCCCATTTCAGCTTCGGCCAGGCTCTTTCCCGGCAATGGGCGCGTGGTTCGCGCCGGCGCAAGCAAGGTGCGCAAGCCTTTGTCGAATTCCACGATCAAGTCATCGATTTTTATCATCCTAGAAACCTCAGTTGGACGGGGTGGAGTGTGCGGTTTTTGGGGTGCAGGGCAAGGCGCAACTCCTTGGAATGGCTGTTCCATTCCAAGGAGTTGCAACGACGCCATGCGCTGCAAAAACCGTGCAATCCGCCCCGTAGCGGACTCACCAATCGGGTAAAACGGTAAATCATGAAATAGTTTATTGGAATCATTCTGTTAAATATCCGTTCGAGCGGTCAACTGAGGTTTCTAGGATGATTATCAAACCCCATTTGTCGGGCCAGCAAAGTTATTGGATGAACCACTTCGATTTCGATTCCTGCCGCCTTCAGGCCAACCGCCAGTTGCATGGCGCAACCGATGTTGGAAGTTGCCAAAATCCGCGCGCCGCTGGCCTTTACCGCCTCTATTTTATCAGCAAGCAAGCTTGCCGCCATATCAGGCTGAGTCAGAAAATAAGTCCCTGCCGCACCGCAGCACTGGTCGTTCCCCGCCAGGGGCACAACCGTCGCGCCGGGAATGCGGCGCAACAGGTCGTAGGGCTTGTCCTGGCAATGCAGCACATTTCGCATCAAACAGGGCTCATGCACCGCCACCTTTTCTGCCAGCGGCGCAATTCCCGCTTCTTCCCATCCTCCAGCCTCGCCCAGGAATTCGCTGATGTCCCGCACCCTGTCCGCGAAATCCTGCGGATAGTTTTTCAACTCCGTGCCACAACCGGTGGCAGTCGAGATCACGGCCTCCACATTCACCCCCGCGAATGCCCGGAGATTCTGATCCTCAAACACATGCACCTTCTCCGGCTCACCCAGACTCGCATGCATGGCACCGCAACAGCCCTGCCGGGGCGGCACATGCACTGTATAGCCCAACCGGTTAAGCACAAAAATCGAAGCCGAGAGGGTTTCGACGTCCGCAACTCTAGCCACACAGCCGAGAAACAACCCCACCTCGCCACGCACCTTGCCTGCGGCCGGATAAACCGCATTCCAGACTGGCTGTGGCCTCAGCGGCGGCAGCCGTGTCGCGATCCGCACCGGACCAAACCACATCAACCAGCCAGCCTTGCCTGCCATAGCCTGCCAAGTGCGCAACACACCACCCACCAGACGCAACATGGTCGGTCTGGTCGCCACGCCGTCCATTAACACGAGCCGCCCCAGACGCTGCCACACGCTGCGCCGGCGAGTTTTTTCCAAGATGCCCCGCACTCCGTTGATCAAACGCCCATATTCCACATTATTCGGACAGACGTTCTCGCAGGCCCTACAGGCAAGGCATAAATCGATATGCGCCTGAAACCGCTCATTCGCCGGAATATGCCGCTCCAGCACGCCCTGCATCAGCGCAATGCGCCCGCGCGGCGAATCCGCCTCGCTCAGCGTCTTGCGATAAGTGGGGCAATGCGGCAGGCACAGACCGCAGGAAACGCAGCGAGCAGCCTCATCGGCTAGCGGGGCAGGAGTTTTTCTTTGAGGGGGCGGAATGGGAACACTCATAGACAGGGCAATCGGCCCGCTTGTGGCACATCTTTAATAATGATAACGACAGGCAAGTCCGCCCGGCGCTCCCGCGAAAGAGGGAGTCCAGTCTTTTTCAGTAAATGGCCGGATTCCCACTTCGCGGAGATGACCTGTTCAGAGATTCAAACATTAAACCTGAAGTGCATTACGTCGCCATCGTGCACCACGTATTCCTTACCTTCAAGGCGCATTTTGCCGGCTTCTTTCGCGCCCTGCTCACCCTTGCAGGCTAGAAAATCGTCGAAACTGATCACTTCGGCGCGGATGAAACCATGCTCGAAGTCGGTGTGGATCACGCCCGCGGCCTGCGGCGCGGTGGCGCCGGCGTGGATGGTCCAGGCCCGCACTTCTTTGACCCCGGCGGTGAAATAAGTCTCCAGACCTAGCAGCTTGTAGGTAGCACGAATGACGCGGTTCAGGCCCGGCTCATCCAGCCCCATGTCGGCCAGAAAAGCTTTTTTGTCCTCTTCTTCCAGGTCGGCGATCTCGCCTTCCATTGCGGCGCAGATCGCCACCACCGGCGCATTCTCGCGCTTGGCGAATTCTTCCACCTTGGCCAGCATCGGGTTGTTGTCGAACCCGTTCTCGTCCACGTTGGCAATGTACATGGTGGGCTTGGCGGTCATCAGGCATAGCGGCTTGAGCAGCTCCCGCTCATCTTCGGACTGCACCAGAGCGCGCACCGGCTGGCCCTGATCCAGATGCGCCCGCACTCTTTCCAGCAGGGCAACTACTTGAATCGCCTCCTTGTCGCCGGTCTTGGCCGCCTTGTTATAGCGCATGAATGCCTTCTCGACGGTTTCCAGGTCGGCCAGCGCCAGCTCGGTGTTGATTACCTCGATGTCGGAAATCGGGTCCACCTTGCCCGCCACGTGCACCACGTTTTCGTTGACGAAGCAGCGCACCACGTGGGCAATCGCGTCGGTCTCGCGGATATTGGCGAGGAACTTGTTGCCCAGGCCCTCGCCCTTGGACGCGCCTGCCACCAGGCCGGCGATGTCGACAAACTCGACCACGGCATGCTGCACCTTCTGCGGCTTGACGATGGCCGACAGCGCATCGATGCGCGGGTCGGGCACTTCGACGATGCCGACGTTGGGCTCGATGGTGCAGAAGGGGTAGTTCTCCGCTGCAATTCCTGCACTGGTGATGGCGTTGAACAGGGTGGACTTGCCCACGTTGGGCAGCCCGACGATTCCGCATTTCAAACTCATGAAAATCCTTTAATTATCAAAGCACCATCGAGCCCAACGTCGGCATCGTCGAAGTGCCCGACCCGCGATGGGCTGCGTTGATGGCAGTGACTGCATAGATGACAAAACCGCAAATTCCGGGAGGTGTTCGCTAAATTTTGTACTGATTTTGTATCAGAAAATGAGCATTATAACTCTCTCAGAAGCCTTACTCCAAAAGCTACCCCAGAAGGATGGATTAATCCTCAGGGATCGGATTTTGTGCGGGCTTTGTATCAGAATAGGGCGACGCAGCCGCACATTCCTTATTGCGACCAGCGTTGGCGGGAAACAGCTCAGAATGACTCTGGGCAGATGGCCGCTAATTTCGGTTGAAGAAGCCCGTGCTCTAGCCGCCCCCATTCTGAAGAATTGCCGAAACGGGCAGACACCATTGAAGCAACTGCCGCCAAAGCTCCCCACCGTAGCCGAATATCTGTCAGCGCAGATCGCACTCAGCGAAAAATCACAGCGGGAAATTGCCGCCGAGATCGGCTACGAGAATCCCAATGTTGTTTCCATGCTGAAGACGGGGCAGACCAAGGTTCCCATAAACAAGGTCGGCCCACTGGCAAAAGCGCTGGGTTTAGACCCTGTGTTCTTCCTGCGCCTTGGGATGCAGGAATATTTACCTGAAACCTGGGAGGCGATTGAGAGCGTGGTTAAAGGCACGTTGCTGACCGCGAATGAACTGGAGCTAATACGCATGTACCGAGAAATCAGCGACAACACGGATGCGCTGCCGATCATCGAGGACAGGGATGGAACGCCCGTAATAGCCCTATATGCCCACATGACCTCGAAAACGACCAGAGCATCGCTCTAAGCTCGCAAACCCATGGATGACCTGTTCTGGTCATCCATTTGACCTGCTAGGAGAAGGTTGATCAATGAAAATATCAGAACGCGGTTGGGTCGCTAACTTGAAGACCAGTCTGGAGGCAGAATTGGCTCAATTCGACTCCGATGACGAGTCCGTCAAGGTCAGCACCGAGAAGTGGCTCTACTACGCCCAGGAAGTGATGGGCGATGGGCCAACCATGCTCAACCCTGAGAACAATCAGTACCGCGTGGACTTGCTGATCTATGGCGACACCCTCTACGGGAAAATCCCCAGAGTAGCGATCGAGATCAAGCTCAATACCGTGACCACGAACGATGCTATCGCGTATAACGAGAAATCCAGACGTCACAAGCTGGTATATCCCTACCTGCGTTACGGCGTGCTGGTCGCAAACTGGGGAGAGAGTCCATTACCTGCGAGATTGGTGCGGGAAGGGCGGGAACTGGAATTCGCCTTTCTGGTGAGCGGCAAAGAGATTTCAGGCGAAGAATGGAGTGTTCTGATCGATTTGCTGGGTCAGGAAATCATGGCGTCCCGTCAGCTGCATACCTTCCTTGCCGAAAACAGGAAGGCGAACAAGAGTGCTGCCTACAGGTACATTCATCACCGTTTAAACATGGGATGATTAGCAAACTAAGGGCGATTCATATTGTCGTCATTACGCTATTCAGATAGCATTCACGAGGTTGAAGGTAGACACCCGCGATTGAGCGCTGTTGAAAGTAACCCAAGAAAAAACCGGCACAAATGGAATCTCTACAAAAAATCAGACACTCTTCTGGCAAACTAAAAATAGTTAACTTGAATGTTAACTATTTTGTATAAATATGCTATTTTGTAAAGGTAGCCATTACGAAATTAGTCAAACGCCGGATGCTAAATCGTCTTGGGAAGAAGCAACAGGTCACGCCAAAGAAGCATGCATTGCCCAGCTGGTTAACTTGATCAAACGACTTAGTGACATTGGCAAGTTAAATTCACCCGATCAGTTTAACCATGAAGGTGATGGAATATTCGCAATTAAGGCACGATGTGGACTTCGGGCGTATGGCTGGTTTCATGCACATCGGCGAGGAGTTTTCATGATTAGCCATTTCAGGTACAAGAATTGGCAGAAACTCGACCCAGCAGACCTGCGTAGAGCCAAGAAGAACAGAAAATTGTTTGATGTTGATTGATATGGAGATAAAAATGAGTACGACCGTAGAGCAATGGCTTGAGAATTCACCAGAGCGCAATCGGCTGTATGCTCAAGAAGGATTTATTCTTGATGTAACGGAAGAAATTTGGGATGCCATGACTCAGCAGGGGGTATCCAAGGCCGATCTCGCTAGATTGCTTTCCTCCAGTAAGGCCAATATTACTCAACTGCTCAGTGGCAGCCGTAACATGACCTTAAGAACCCTTTCAGATATTGCCGAGGCACTTGAACAAAAAATTCATTTTTACTTTGAAGACAAGTTGGCTCGCGATGGATGGAAAACCACGGCCACTTTCCAATCTCGCCGCCCTCCAGTCCGCCCCGCTGCTCTCGATATTGCGGCAAACGACGAGTGGACTACTCCTACACCGCTTAGAGTCGTAGCTGCCAGATGAGCGCTGAGCTAATTCAGCAAGCAGCGAAATGCTTGCAGGTCAGGGGGGTATTTCTGCGCGAGTGCTCTTTGGAGCAAAAATCAGATTTTGACCCTAGGCTATTTCAGGGCGAGCTTTCCGTCCAGTTTCGCGTTGGCGCAGAAGAGTCTCAAGTTGTCGAAATGACAGACGAAATATCAAAAGAAAAATCCAAGGTTTTCAAGGTTATTATTGGAACTGGATTACGCTTGATCGACTCATCGAACGTTACTGAGGACAATGTCGAAACGGGGATCGTCGCCACCCTTTCTGCGAAGTTCTCAGCCGAGTATCTAGTCCGAGATGGATCAGTTATTCCCCTAGAGGCTCAGGAGGAATTCGCCAAAATAAATGCCGTTTATCACGTCTGGCCCTATTACCGTGAATTTGTCCAGTCCACCCTTGCAAGATCGGGCATACCGCTTGTTGAGGTTCCCATGTTCATGATTCCCCAGAACAACCAGGGGCTTGATCAAGAAAAACAAGAATAACTTAAGCTCTTTTCGCAAACCGTGTTGGTGTCTCACGTGGTGAGCCACCTGTAGTGGATACTGGATGTTATGGCGCGGTTGCGTCGAATCATCCAGGAGCGAGAAATGAGGAAGCCAGAGTTGAATCGAATCACGGCGGCGTTGAGAAACATGACGCCGATGCAACGCAGGCTGGTGGCGGCGGAATTGGCGTCGTTGGACACGCAACCGGTATCGACGGTGATTGTCGAGGGGCGCTTCGCCGCCACGGCGACGTGCCCGCATTGCAAAGCTGAGCGCGTGAGCCGGCACGGCCACGCCAACGGACTGCAACGCTACCGCTGCCGGGAGTGTGGCAAGACGTTCAGCGCCTTGACCGGCACGCCGCTGTGCGGCCTGCACAAGCGGGGCAAGTGGCTTGGCCAGGCCGAGGCACTGCGTGACGGTCTGACGCTGCACAAGGTGGCTGACATGCTGAACATTCACGTCAGCACGGCGCACCGCTGGCGGCATCGGTTCCTGGCGCTGCCCATGGCCCTCCAGCCACGGGCGCTGACGGGCATTGCCGAAGCTGACGAAACGATGTTCTTGCTGTCGTTCAAAGGAAAGCGCAGCGGCCTGGATCGGAAGGCCCGCAAGCGCGGTGGCAAGGCTACAAAGCGGGGACTCTCGCATGAACAGGTGCCGGTGCTGGTCGCACGGGATCGTGCCGGCGTAACGATGGATTGCGTACTGAAGGCAATGGATATGACGACCCTGTCTGCGGCGCTGAAGCCGTTCTTGACGAAGGATGTGGTGCTTTGCACCGACGGCAGCACCGCCCTGGCCGGCGCAGCACGCCAGCTCGGTGTAGAGCACCATGCCGTTAACCTGTCGGCAGGCATTCGCGTTGACGGGGCTTGGCACGTGCAGAACGTCAATGCCTACCACAGCCGACTCAAAGGCTGGGTCTACAAGTTTCGCGGCGTGGCAACCTGCTATCTGGCAAACTACCTGGGTTGGTTTCGCGCCCTCGACCGCGAACACGGCAACGGCCTGAAACCCGCTCAGTGGCTCGCTATGGCGCTTGGCGTGGCGGCTTAACAACATGATTTGCGAAAAGAGCCAACATGAAACCGCACACGACTCCCCGCACACCCCCTGTGCCTAGCTCTTAATCCACTCATTCAGATTTTTAAGCTTTCTGCTAATAGTCGATCGATCGCGCTTCTTTCCAGTGGCAAACGCAAACAGCTTTCTTATGACCGATGGCGAATCCCCGACCATCTTCTGACAGATCCAAAGCGCAACGAAGTCATCAATGACTTCTGGTGTGAGTTGCTGTTGATTAACCGCCGCGTTCCTTAACGTCAGCCTGACATCTGCCTGACCCTGCCTTGTTACCTTTCCTGACGGGTCTTTGCGCCCGTTCATTATTTCATTGAAGCGATCATTCATCTCCTTGGGCTGGATTGTTGACAGCTGCCAAATGTCAAAATTTGTGAGGCTCAGGATGCTGGTCTTTATCGTGTAGACCGATCCTGTACGGGCTACCAGCTCCGATGCCAACCGGAAATCAAATTCGGTTGTAGTGAATAACTTGTTGTAGCCGGAATTTTCCGTGCTTGGCTTAATTCCTTGGCAATGTAACCAGTGAAGGTCGATCACCTGGCGGTCATTGCTTAAATTCGACATGTCCTCTTCAATGGGTTTAGCACCAGGTGGTGATGGTGGTGGTCGCCGCATCTCGCGAAATCTTGGGGCAATATATTGACGATTATTCAACACACATGAGATTGCACATACGGCATCACGGATCTTATCTGCGTACTCTGGTTTAGTTCCAGCTTCCTTGCTCTCGTTGTATTTAAGCTTACGCAACGCCTCAATCAATTCATCACCGCTCATCTTTTCTGCCTGCCGCAGCAGTGCGTTGAAACGATCTCCGTTTGGAAAACTGTACTCATTTGGCGTTATTTTCAAGTGCGCGTGCTCCGGTTAGGTTTATTAGGCACCTTCAAAGGCGATATCACCGAAGAGAGAATTTGTGCCATTTAGGTAACTAGCACTAGCATCGGCAGGGGGCCGACAAGGGAGCGAAAATATGCTTTAATTAAGGCAATCGCAACGATTATGATCGATGCGAAGGGACTCACGGATTTTGTATTGGTTTTGTCTAAACCGATGGTGCAGCTTGTCTTAACGGATTGAGTGGCAAAGGATTTTCAGAGTGTCGTGCAGAAGGGGTAGTTTTCCGCTGCAATTCCGGCGCTGGTGATGGCGTTGAACAGGGTGGACTTGCCCACGTTGGGCAGTCCGACGATTCCGCATTTGAGACTCATGAAAATCCTTTAATTATCAATTCACTTCCAAGCAAACCACAGCCATTATAACCCTCATCCGCCGGGCGCCAGCAATGCCCGCTGCGCTTCGTCCAGGTAACACCATTCGCCCTCTTTCAGCCCCAGCGTATCCAGCGTCAACTTGCCGATCGCCGTGCGCCTCAGGGCAGTGCAATGATTGCCGGCGGCAGCCAGCATGCGCTTGACCTGATGGTACTTGCCCTGCTCCAGCACGATCTCCAGCTGGTGCTCGGCCAGCTTGCGGCAGGTCACCGCTGCCAGCGGTGCGGGCTCATCGTGCAGCTTCACGCCGGCCAGCAGCTGCTCGACCAGTTCTGGCGTCACCGGGTCGTGCGTGGTGGCCGCATAAACCTTGGGGACGTGCCGCTTGGGGGACGACTGGGCGTGAATGAAGGCGCCGTCGTCCGACATCAGCAATATCCCGGTGGTGTCGTGGTCGAGGCGGCCCACCGGCTGTATGTCGCGCCAGGTGAACTGCTCCGGCAACAGGGTCAACACGCCAGGGTGGTGACTGGGCTTCCTGGAGCATTCAAAATTGGCGGGCTTGTTCAGCGCGATATAGACATGCTCGCGGTAAACCCACAATTCGTCGAAAAGCGTGAACTCAAGGCCGGTCGTTTCGAAGGCGGCGCGAGGGTCGGTCACCGTTTCGCCGGCGATGGATACCTCACCCTCGCTGACCAGCTGACGACACCACTTGCGGGTGCCGAAGCCCTGCGATTTGAGGATCAGGTCCAGGGTCAGCTTGCTCAAGACGCTTCCGGTTTCGGTTTGGTGTGCAGCTTGATCATCGCCGCGGGGAAATCCCCCGCCAGCAGTTGCGGCAGCCCGGCGAGGCTGGCATCGACGGCGGCCTCGATCAGCTCCTGCTCTGCGCGCTGCGGCACGTTGAGCACGAAATTCACCACCGCGTTGCGGTCGCCGGGATGGCCGATCCCCAGGCGCAGGCGCCAGAAATCCGGCGTGCCGAGTTGGGCGATGATGTCCTTGAGGCCGTTATGACCGCCGTGACCGCCGCCTTTTTTCAGCCGCACCGTGCCCGGCGGCAAATCGAGTTCGTCGTGCACCACCAGGATCTCGTCCGGCGTGATCTTGTAAAAACCGGCCAGTGCGCTGACGGCCCGGCCGCTGAGATTCATGAAGGTTTCCGGCTTCAGCAGCCAGACCTCGCGGTTATTGACGGCGAGCCGGGCGGCCAGGCAATGAAACTTTTTTTCAGGCTTGAAGCTGGCGGATTTCCCCGCAGCCACGGCATCCACCCACCAGAAGCCGGCATTGTGCCGGGTGGCCTCGTACTCCCGTCCTGGATTTCCCAAGCCCACAATCAGGCGGATTCCTGTCGTCATTTCCCGTCCCGCAATGAAAAAACCCGCCGAGCGCACCCCATAAAGGTCGTATGCTCGACGGGCTCCTTACAAGCAGCCAAGCAGCTGCAAAGTGCTTATGCCTTGACTTCGGCCTCTGCCGCTGCTGCTGCTTCCACAGCACCGCGCGGAATGGTGATCGTCGCCACAGCCAGATCTTCGCCTTTGGTCAGCGGGATCAGTTCGATGCCCTTACCCAGTTTCAGCTCGGACAGGTGAATCGAGTGACCGGCAGCCAAGTTGGACAGATCCACTTCGATAAACTCGGGCAGGTCTTTCGGCAGGCAGGCCACGTCCACCTCGGTAATGATATGGCTGACGATACCGGCAGAGAGCTTCACGCCGGGAGCGATGTCGGCGTTGGCGAAATGCAGCGGCACCTTCATGTGAATCTTCTCTTTCGGGTTGACGCGCTGGAAGTCCACGTGCATCACCACCGGGCGGAATGGGTGCATCTGGTAGTCACGCAGCAGCACCTGCTCGCTCTTGCCGTCGAGGTTCAAGGTCAGGATAGTGGCGTGGAAGGACTCGTTCTTCAGTTTGTAGAACACTTCCTTGTGGTCCAGCTCGATGGCTGCGGCATCCTTGCCTGCGCCATAAACCACTGCCGGGATGCGGCCCGTGCGACGCAGGCGGCGGCTCGCACCCGTTCCCTGTAGCGTGCGCGCGGTTGCGCTGATTTCGATTTTCATGTTGATGCTCCTAAAGGTAAAATGCCGCCCGCGACCAGGCGGCATTCGGTTTGCGCAGAACCGGTTGGGCCGGTTTTAAATCGGCTTCGCGGCTCCGCAAAAAATTATTCCATGAACAGCGAGCTGACCGAATCCTCGTTGCTGATCCGGCGCATCGTTTCGGCCATCAGCTCCGCCACGGAAAGCTGACGGATGCGGCTGCAATTTTTGGCTTCTTCGCGCAGCGGGATGGTGTCGGTCACTACCAGCTCATCCAGATGCGAACCCATGATGCGCTCCACTGCCGGGCCGGACAGTACCGGGTGGGTACAGTACGCAACCACTTTTTCCGCGCCGTGCTCTTTCAGGGCTGAAGCGGCCTCGCACAGGGTGTTGGCGGTATCGACCAGATCGTCCATCAGCACGCAGGTGCGGCCCCGGACGTCGCCGATGATGTGCATCACCTTGGCGACGTTGGGCTTGGGACGGCGTTTGTCGATGATCGCCAGATCCACGTCCAGGCGTTTGGCCAGTGCACGGGCACGCACCACACCGCCGACGTCGGGCGATACCACGATCAGGTTCTCGTAATGCTGTTTCCAGACATCACCGAGCAGAATCGGTGCAGCGTAGACATTGTCTACCGGAATATCGAAAAAGCCCTGAATCTGGTCGGCATGCAGGTCCATGGTCAGCAGGCGGTCCACCCCGGCGCTGGTGAGCATGTTCGCCACCACCTTGGCGGTGATCGCCACGCGTGCCGAGCGCGGCCTGCGATCCTGGCGCGCATAGCCCAGGTAGGGAATGGCAGCGGTGATGCGCCCGGCCGAGGAGCGCTTGAGCGCATCCACCATCACCAGGACTTCCATCAGGGTGTCATTGGTCGGGGTGCAGGTCGACTGCAGCACGAACACATCCTTGCCGCGCACGTTCTCGAGGATCTCGATCATCACCTCGCCGTCGCTGAAACGACCGACCGTCGCTCGCCCGAGGCGAAGATTGAGATGTTTCACCACCTCCTCGGCAAGCCGGGGATTTGCGTTGCCGGTGAAAACCATCATGCTGCCGTATGCCATGATGAACCTCTAGAAACAAACGTAGGGACGGCGCATGCGACGTCCCTACCGGTTTGGATTACAACTGGCTGGGGAGGTAGGGATCGAACCTACGAATGCCGGAATCAAAATCCGGTGCCTTACCACTTGGCGACTCCCCACTAACTTACAAAATCGTACAAAGGATGTCTATCCAGGCCCTTTGCGATAAAACCGGCCATCTGCGCCGGCTTCTTGGAAAACACTTTATTCGCCTCTTCCTGGCTCGAAAACGCGGCAAAAACACACGCTCCCGATCCGGTCATCCTGGCATCGCCGAAGGCCCTGAGCCAATCCAGGCACTCGGCAACCTGCGGATACTTCCGGCACACCACAGGCTCCAGATCATTTCTTCCGCAGCCCGTTGAAAAGTCCGACATTTTGATAGGTTTCGTAGCGCGTGTCAATTCCCTGCTGGTAAAAATCTCTAGCGTGGATACTGCCACCGGCGGCACCAGCACCACATACCAGGCCGGCGGAAGCACCACCGGCCGGAGCTTTTCGCCCACTCCCTCGGCAAAAGCGCTCTCGCCGAACACGAATACCGGCACGTCGGCGCCGAGGCGCAAACCCAGTTCCTGCAAAGCCTGGCGGCTGAGATTCAGGTTCCACAAGCGGTTCAGCGCCAGCAGCGTAGTCGCAGCATCGGAGCTGCCCCCGCCCAGGCCCCCACCCATCGGCAAACGCTTCTCCAGGAAGATATCCGCGCCCAGACGGCAGCCGGTTTCCTGCTGCAGCAGACGCGCAGCACGCACGGTAAGATCCTGTTCCGGGTCCAGGCCGGGCAGCGGATTCACCCGCCGGATCACGCCATCATCACGGATAGTAAAAGAAAGGCTATCGCCGTAATCGACGAAACGAAACACCGTTTGCAATAAATGGTAGCCGTCCGGCCGCCGGCCCACCACATGCAGAAACAGGTTCAGCTTGGCCGGCGCAGGGAAGGTGGTCATCATGGCAGCACCCAGTCATCGATCACCAACCGGACCCGCAGACGCTCGTTCAGCGCTACTTCCAGCTTGGCCGGCAGCCAAGTTCCCTGCACCATCCGGTAACCGAGATAATCGATGCGCCAGCCATCCTGACGCAGAGTACGGAGCTGCATGTTGTCGTCCATCTCGCCTTCCGCCGCACCGTCCGGTGCGGGGCGGCCCATCACCCAGTATTGCAGGCCACGCGCCGGCAGGCGCCAGCCCAGCACTTCCTCGGTCAGGCTTTCCACATCCGCGGCACGGTAACCCCGTCCCTCCGCGGTTTCCAGCGAGGCGCCCGCAGAATTGCTCACAATCCGGGCGACCCCCTGCCCCAACGGGGAAAGGATGAAAATCTCGTCCTCCTCGGCACCGTGACTCCACCGTAGCGAACCGGAAAAACTCTCTCCGTTGTGCGACACAGCGATCCGGCCTGACAGCCGGAACAAGCCGTCAGCACCGATATCGGCCTGCGGGCGGGCGGCTGACTCAAGCTCCGGCGGCGGCACCGGCAGTTCGGCGCAACCCCACAGCAACGCGGAAACGACGAATAAACCGAGAAATCGCAGATTTGTCATTTTTGGAAGTGGCAGAAGTTCAATGGTGGTAGGAGCGACCTCCCGGTCGCGAATTGTTGAATTCGCGACCGGGAGGTCGCTCCTACATCATCCTAAACTACTTCGCAGGAATAAATTTTTTGATGACATTCAACAACACTTCGTGCCCGGGATTTTCCTTCAAGGCGGCGCGCCAGATTTTTTCTGCCTCTTCGCGCTTGCCCCTGGCCCACAGAACTTCGCCAAGGTGCGCCGCGATTTCCGCATCGCGCTGACCGAGATAGGCGCGCCTCAGGGTGTCTTCCGCCTTTTCGAGTTGCCCCATGCGGTAATGCACCCAGCCCAGACTGTCCATGACAAAAAAGTCGCCCGGGGCCAGTTCAAGCGCCTTTTCGATCAGCTGCCGCGCCTCATCCAGACGCTCGGAGCGATCCGCCAGGGTATAGCCCAGCGCATTGTAGGCGTGGGCGTAATCGGGCTTGATCTGGATCAGCTTGCGCAGGTCCTGCTCGAGAATATCGACCTTGCCCAACTTCTCCGCCGCCATCGCATGGTCGTAGAGCAGGTCGGGATAATTCGGCAGCTTCTCCAGCGCCTTGCCCAACAACTCGAATGCCTCGCCGTAAGCCTTGGCATCCCGAAGCAACTGCGCCTCCGCCACGATCACCTGAACCCGTTGCTGGTTGTTCTGCACCGGGATCTGCCTGAGGTGCTGGCGTGCCTCCGGGAGCTTGCCCTGTTTGGCCAGCATGGCCGCATGACGGATTTGCGCGGGAACATACTGATCGCCCCGGCCGACCGAACCGTACCAGTTTGCGGCTTCCTCGTAACGCCCACGCTCATCGAACAGCTGGCCGAGATACATGCGCACCGTAGCTTCGTCGCGGTATTGGCCGGCCAGCGCCTGTTTCAGGTGCTTCTCCGCCGCATCGTAATCCTTGAGCTGCATCGCCAGCAGGCCGACCGCCACGCTCACGTCCGGGTTTCCGGGCAGATCGCCGAGCAGTTTTTCGAACTGGGCGCGCGCCTCGACGTATTGGCGGTCGCTTACCAGCAAACGGGCATAAGCCAGGCGCACATCCTGCATTTTGGGATAATCGCCGAGCAGGCTCCGGTAGAACCCCAGCGCCTCGGGGATGGAGGTACGCTGTAGCAGCTGACCCTGGAACAGCGCCGCCGCTTCCCAATCGGAACGGAGCCGCCTTGCCTCGCGAATTTCACTCAGCGCCAACTCATCTTTGCCCGCACTCCATGCCGCATAGGCAATAGCAAAATGCGCTTCGGCGCGATTCAGGTAGGGCGCGACCAACTCCTGCACCAGAGCCAGGGTGGCCGGCTTATCCTGCTGCCGCGACAGCATCTGATTCAAATGCAGCAACGCCCCGCCGACATTGTCGCCTTCTCCTGCCAGCAATTTCTCCAGATGGGGCTTGGCTTCCTGCAGGCGGCCGCTGTTCAGCAAAATCGCGGCCACGGCCTGCCGCGCCTGGGCTTCGTCCGGGTCGGTCTGTTGCCACAGCGTTGCCGCCTCCAGTGCCTGGGCTTCGCGCCGCGACTGCAGGGCCATCTCGGCGGCCCGCTTTGCCAGGCGCGGATCACGAGTTTTTTTGGCCAGATCCAGCATACCCTCGGTGGCCAGACCCGTATCGCCGCGCTGCCCGGCGACCTCCGAAACCAGGTACTGAAACAGGAGGGAGCCGGTCAAATCGACCTTGGGCAGCTCAGGGGTTCGCTCTGCGCGCTCCGGCTCAACGATGGGCTGCACGGCTTGTTTCGGCAACAGTTGGGCGCACCCGGCAGCAACCAGCGCGGCGGGGGCCAGCAAGAGATATTTAAATTTCATCACAGGGATATAATAATGCAGTTGGTAAATGCGCTCTTTACGCGTTCCCCATATTAGGACATATTTGCTCTTTTTCAAAGCAACCAGGGCATGACGAAGATAACTGTTTCCGCCAAAGATCTATCCCGCAGCTACGGCTCCCGCTCCGCCGTACGGAACATCGGCTTCGAACTGCGCCAGGGCGAGGTGCTGGGTCTGCTGGGGCCGAACGGCGCCGGAAAGACGACCACCCTGCAAATGCTGGCCGGATGTCTGGCTCCCAGCACCGGCGCCATCGAAATCTGCGGCATCAACCTGCTGGAGCACCCGCGCGAAGCCAAAGCGCTGCTCGGCTACCTGCCGGAAACCCCGCCCCTGTACCGGGAACTGAGCGTGGATGAATATCTCCGCCTGGCCGCGCGACTGCACCGCATTCCCAAGAACGAAATCGCCGATGCCGTCAACAAAACCAAGCAGCGCTGCGGCCTGTCCGAAGTCGGGAAACGCCTGGTCGGCAATCTGTCCAAAGGCTACCAGCAGCGAGTGGGCATCGCCCAGGCGATCGTGCACAATCCGCGCGTGGTGATCCTGGATGAACCCACCGTCGGCCTCGACCCGATCCAGATCCGCGAGATCCGCAGCCTGATCCGCGAACTGGGCGGAGAGCACAGCGTGATCCTGTCCACCCACATCCTGCCGGAGGTGGAAAGCGTGTGCGACCGCATCCAGATCATGAACCAGGGAAAACTGGTATTCAGCGGCGACATGGCCGAACTGAAGCAGACCTATCCGGAGCAGGCCAACCTGGAAGAAGTCTTCATCCAGCTGACCCAACAAGCAGAGGAAAACGCATGATTTTCACCATTGCCGCCAAGGAACTGAAAGTTCTGTTCAGCGGACCGATGGCCTGGATTATCCTGGCCGTGCTGGAAATCATCCTCGCCTGGTTTTTTCTGGGCCAGGTCGATGCCTTTCTGGCGATCCAGCCGCAGCTAACCGCCCTCGCCAACCCGCCGGGCGTTACCGAGCTGATTGTGACGCCCCTGTTCGGCAACGCCGCGATCATTCTGCTGATGGCGGTGCCGCTCCTGAGCATGCGCCTGATCGCCGAGGAACGGCGCAACCAGACCCTTAATCTGTTGCTGAGCGCGCCGGTTTCGGTCAGCGAGATCATCCTCGGCAAATTCCTCGGTCTGATGGCTTTCCTCTTCCTGTTTATCGGCCTGACCGCACTGATGTCGCTGTCGCTGTATGCCGGCGCAACGCTCGACCTGGGGCTGCTGGCCGGCAACATCGTCGGCCTGGTGCTGCTGGCGGCCAGCTTCGCCGCGCTCGGCCTGTTCATTTCCAGCCTCACGGCGCACCCGATCGTCGCCGCGATAGGCAGCTTCGGTGCGCTGCTTGGCCTGTGGATCATCAACATGTCGGCGCGCGACGCCGACAGCTGGCTGCATACCCTTTCGCTGCTGAAGCATTTCGAATCGTTCAACCGCGGCGTCATCATTAGCGCCGATGCCGCCTACTTCGTACTGTTCATCGCCTTGTTCCTGGTGCTGGCGGTGCGCCGTCTCGACAACGACAGGACGCACGGCTAATGAAAACCCCCAGCCCATCCCGCTTCCAGTTGCGCCTGCAAAGCGCCATCTTCCTGGTCCTGTTCCTCCTCGCCGTCGGCCTGCTGGTCACCCTTTCCCGCGAATACACGGCACAGTGGGACATCACCCGCAACAGCCGCAACTCGCTGAGCCAGGCCAGCCTCGACGTGCTCAAGAGCCTGCCCGGCCCGGTCACCATCACCGCCTACGCCACCCAGCAGGACCCCCGGCTCGGCGATGTGCGCAAAATCATCCGCGAATTCGTCAGCCTCTACAGCCATGCCAAGCCCGATCTCACGCTCAGGTTCGTCGATCCGGCGGAACAGCCCCAGTTGACTCGGGCGGCCGGCATCCAGGCCAACGGCGAAATGGTGGTGGAATACCAGGGCCGCAGCGAGCACCTCACCACCCTGAACGAGCAGATGCTGACCTCTCTCCTGACCCGGCTGGCGCGTATCGGCACGCGCACGGCGTTCTACCTGGACGGCCACGGCGAACGCAAGCTCGACGGCATGGCCAACCACGATCTCGGCGATTTCGGCAGGAAGCTGGAAGCCAAGGGCTTCAAGACGGCAAGCCTCAACCTCACCCTGGCCCAGGACGTGCCCGACAATGCCAGCCTGCTGATGATCGCCAGCCCGCAAGTGGATCTGATGCCGGGGGAGGTGGAGAAGCTGAAGAAATACCTGGAAAAGGGTGGCAACCTGCTGTGGCTGATTGATCAGGAGCCGCTGCACGGATTGCAGCCGCTGGCTGAAAAGCTTGGGCTGGTGCTGACGCCCGGCACGGTAGTGGACCCCGCCGCCCAGCAGCTCAACGCCGCTCCGACCATTGCCTTGGGCGCCGTTTACGGCCGTCATCCGGCGACACTCGGCTTCAATCTTGTCACGGCATTCCCCTACGCCCGCACTATCGGCTCCAGCGAAGGAAAAAGCTGGCAGCCCACCTCCTTGATCGAGGTCGCGCCGCAGGGATGGGTGGAAACCGGCAAGCTCGACGAGACCATGGCCTACGACAAGAACCGCGATACGCCGGGGCCGGCAACCATCGCCATCGCCCTTGAACGCAGCGTGGAAGACAGGAACCAGCGGGTCATCGTGGTCGGCAACGGCGGCTTTCTCTCCAACACCTATCTCGGCAACGGCGGCAACCTCGACCTCGGCCTCAACCTGTTCAACTGGCTGACCGGGGACGACAGCCTCATCACCATCCCGACCAAGGCCGCCCAGGACACCAGCCTCAACTTGAGCAAAAGCGCCGCAGCGGTGATCGCCATCGGCTTTCTCATCGTCCTGCCGCTGGCATTTATCGCCATCGGCATCGGCACCTGGTGGCGACGGCGCAAGGCATGAAGCCCAGAATCCTGCTGAATCTCGCGCTGGCTGGGCTGGTTGCCGTCCTGATCCTGCTGGTCTGGCTCAAGCCCAAGCCCATGGCGCAGACGGAATTCAAGCTCTCCACCCTCGCCAGCGCCGGTATCAACCGCATCGCCATCGAAAGGCCCGGCCAGCCGGCAATCGTGCTGCAAAAAAACCCGTCCGGCTGGCGGCTGAGCGCTCCATTCCAGGCACGTGCGGAGGGAATAGCGGTCGGACGCCTGCTGGAAACCCTCGCCGCCGCCAGCCTCCAGCGCTTCCCCGCCACCGATCTTGGTCGCTTCCAGCTCGACCAACCCCTGTTACGGCTCACGCTCAACGACCAGGAATTCAGCTTCGGCACGCAGAACACGCTGACCGGCGAGGTCTACGTCGCCACCCATGGCGGCGTGCATCTGGTCGCGCCCAGCTATCTCGCTTATGCGATGAAAATGCCCGCCGATTTCGCCGCCCGCGCCTTTTTGGCTGAGGAAGAAAAGCCGTCCGGCTTCGAGTTTGCGGATCTGAACCTCAGCCAGGACGGCGCTGGCAAATGGTCGGCCACCCCTGCCCGCCCGAACTGGAGCCAGGACGACATCAACCGCTGGGTGGACGAATGGCGCCACGCATCCAGCCTGGTTACCCAGCCCTACGACGGCACATCCGCGCAGGAATCCTTCACCCTGCGCCTCGGCGATGGCAAGCTCATCCCCTGCAAAATCCTGCGGCGCGAACCGGAGCTGGTGCTGCTGCGCGAAGACGAGAATCTGCAATACCATTTCCCTGCAGAGATTGGGAAACGCTTGCTGCGGCCCGGTGAATAAACCTGAAAAAGCCTTTCACCGCAGAGACGCAGAGGCACAGAGAAAATCCGTGAATGCCGTTTTGGTGGCCCTTGTGCCATTGCGTTGAAATGCTTTTGAATTTCTCGGCGCCTCTGCGTCTCTGCGGTTCAACTGAATTTTTTAGATAAACCATGCCCGAACTACCTGAAGTCGAAACCACCTGCCGCGGCCTCGAACCCCACCTGGTCGGCCAGAGCATCCAGGCTGCCATCGTCCGCCACCACGGCCTGCGTCATCCGGTACCCGAAACCCTGCAACAAGTCCTGCCCGGTTTAACCCTGCGCAGCATCGAACGACGCGGCAAATACCTGCTGCTGGATTGCGGCGCGGGCTGGCTGATCCTGCACCTCGGCATGTCGGGCAGCCTGCGCATCCTGCCCGCCTCCACGCCGCCGGAGAAACACGACCACTTCGATCTGGTGCTGGAAAACGGCCAGTGCATGCGGCTGCGCGACCCGCGCCGCTTCGGGGCAGTGCTGTGGACGACGGCGCCGCCGGAGAGCCATCCGCTGCTGGCCAGCCTCGGCGTCGAGCCTCTGACGGAAGCATTCGACGGCGATTTCCTCTACCGGGTGTCGCGCAACCGCCGGACCCCGATCAAGCAATTCCTGATGGACGGACACATCATTGTCGGCGTCGGCAACATCTACGCCAACGAAGCGCTGTTTTCCGCCGGCATCAGCCCGAAAACCGCGGCCGGAAGGCTAGGCAAAGAGCGCTGCACCCGGCTGGCGACGCTAGTGAAGGACATCCTGAATCTGGCAATTGCCGCCGGCGGCAGCACCCTGCGCGATTTCGTCAACAGCGCCGGCAACCCCGGCTATTTCCAGCAGCAATATGGAGTCTATGGCCGCACCGGCCAGCCCTGCCTGCGCTGCGGTGCGACGGTACGCCAGTTGCGTCAGGGGCAGCGTTCCACTTTCTACTGCCCCGACTGCCAGAAGTGACGTTCAGTACGCGCCTTAAAATATCGATGTGTCACGTTGAGGTGTCATATTTTGTGATAAAGTTTAACCCATTCGAATAAAATTCCCCGGGGGAATCATGGCACACGATGATCTGGTCTCGCACTTCGAAGCCTACAGTGCCTGGCGCAGCCGCCTGTCGGACAACGTCGGCGACTTTCGCAACTGGCTCAACGAGCAGGAACTGAACGACGCCCAGACCGATCTGCGCATCCAGCACTTGCTCGACCGGCTCCACGACGACAAGCTCAATGTGGCTTTCGTCGCCGAATTCTCGCGCGGCAAATCCGAGCTGATCAACGCCATTTTCTTTGCCGATTACGGCCAGCGGCTGCTGCCTTCGAGCGCGGGGCGCACCACCATGTGCCCGACCGAACTGATGTACGAGGAAGGCCGCGAACCCTGCATCCAGTTGCTGCCCATCGAGACTCGTGCCGCCGACACCACCACCACGGAATACAAGCGCTACCTCGACGAATGGAAAATCCTGCCGCTCGACATCGAGTCGAGCGATGCCATGGCCGATGCCTTCGTGCAGGTGAGCCAGACCAAGCGGGTCAACCTGGACGAAGCCGCACGCTATGGCCTGTACAATGAAAAGGACGAAAACAACATCGTCACCGTGCACCAAGACGGCACGGTGGACATCCCCTGCTGGCGCCACGCCATCATCAATTTCCCGCATCCGCTGCTGAAGCAGGGCCTGGTCATCCTCGACACGCCGGGTCTCAACGCCATCGGCACCGAGCCGGAACTGACCCTGAACCTTCTGCCCAACGCTCATGCGGTGCTGTTCATCCTCGCCGCCGACACCGGTGTCACCAAGTCCGACATCGAGGTCTGGCGCAATCACATCGGCAACCAGCAGGGACACCAGAAGGGTCGCCTGGTGGTGCTGAACAAAATCGACGGCCTGTGGGACGAGCTGAAAAGCGCCGAGGAAATCGAAAATGAAATCGACAAGCAGGTCAGCACCAGCGCCAGCCTGCTCGGCATCAAGCCCGCCTATGTCTTCCCGGTTTCCGCACAGAAGGGGCTGCTCGCCAAGATCAACCAGGACGAGCCGCTACTCGAAAAAAGCCGTTTGCTGGCACTGGAAAAATCGCTCAGCGACGAGCTTATCCCCTCCAAGCAGGAAATCGTCCGGGACAATACCCAGGGCGAAATCGAGCACATGGAGGAAAGCATCCGCTCGATTCTGGATGCGCGGCTTTCCGGCGTGCGCGAGCAGCTGGATGAACTGCTCGGACTGCGCGGCAAGAACGAGGACGTGATCGAGCACATGATGTCCAAGGTCAAGAAGGACAAGGAGGATTTCGAAAAAGGCCTGCAACGCTTCCAGGCTCTGCGCAGCGTATTCTCCCAGCAGACCAATATCCTGTTCACCCACCTCGGCATGGATGCGCTCAAGACCGAGGTCAAGAACACCCGCATCGCCATGGCCGAAGCCCGATTCACCAAGGGCATGCGCGATGCCATGAGCCAATTTTTCAGAGATGCCAACGAGAACATTGCCCAATCCGCCAAGCAGATCGAGGAAATCAAGGGCATGATGGGCGCGATGTACAAGAAATTCAACGAGGAGCATGGATTAAGCCAGGCCGCTCCCGCCCCCTTCTCGACCCTGAAGTATCACAAGGAAATCGCCCGGCTGGAAAAAGCCTACAACGAGCATTTCAACACCATGCTCAACATGCTGACGCACGAAAAACTTTCCATTACCACGAAGTTTTTCGAAACCCTGGCAAACCGGGTGGTGCGTGTATACGAGGTCGCCAACCAGGATGTGGAAAACTGGCTGAAGGCGATCATGGCGCCGATGGAAACCCAGGTACGCGAACATCAACTCCATTTGCGCCGCCGCCTGGAAAGCATCAAACGCATCCACAAGGCGACCGACACCCTGGAAGACCGGATCACCGAGCTGCAGCACATGGAAAACGGCATCCTCAAGCAGCTGCAGGATTTGTCCCTGTTGCAGCAGCACATTGCCAACTCGCTGGCCTACGAGCAAGAAACACAGCCTGCCGCGGCAAGCGCCTGAGCTTTCCGCCCATAAAAAACGGCGGCATGGAGTTCCATGCCGCCGTTTTTTCGTCCAGACCCCAGTTTGAATTAACCCTGGGCTTGAAGCGCCTCGTACTTGGCCTGCAGCGCTTCCTTGGATTCAGCATGTTCGGGATTAACAATAATGCAATCCACCGGGCAAACGCTGATGCACTGCGGCTCGTCGTAATGCCCGACGCACTCGGTGCACAGACTGGGGTCGATCACGTAGATTTCATCGCCCTGTGTAATTGCACCGTTGGGGCATTCGGGTTCGCACACATCGCAGTTGATGCATTCGTCGGTAATCATCAGAGCCATAGCAGTTTCCTTCTACAATATTAAGAAAAAATTTTGTGTTGCAGCCTCGCCTTGACCGAGGGTTGCACGAACTGGCTGACATCCCCGCCCAGCAGCGCAATCTCCCTGACCATGCCGGCCGAAATGAACATGTACTGATCCGATGGCGTCAGGAATACCGTTTCGACCTCGGGATACAGGCTCCGGTTCATTCCCGCCAACTGAAATTCGTATTCAAAATCCGAAACCGCGCGCAAGCCGCGCAGCACGATGCGCGCATCGTGCTCGCGCAAGAAATTCATCAGCAGCCCGGAAAACCCCACCACCGTGACTTTGGGCACATCGGCCAGCACTTCCCTCGCCATTTCCACCCGTTCATCCACGGTAAAATAGGGTTTCTTGCTCTGGCTGTCCGCCACCGCGACGATCACCTCGTCGAACAGGCGAATGGCGCGCCGCACCAGATCCTCATGACCGAGGGTAATCGGGTCGAACGTGCCGGGGTAAACCGCTCTAAGCGCCATGGGGCCCTTCAGTTTTTCGCTTCAGCAAACAGTAAAACACCTTGCCCGCCCGGCCGCTGCGCCAGACCTCCCATCCTTCACCCGGTTCAAGCGCCTGCTCGGTTTCGGCATAAACCAAGCCATCTGGCGCGAGCCGGTCAGAAAGAAGCGGCAATAATAACGGTAAAATCCCGTGGTGGAAAGGTGGGTCGAGAAAAATCACATCGAACGTTTTCCCTTCACGGGAGAGGGCTTTTAACCCATCCCCCGCCACCAAATCCAGTCGATCGGCACCGAGTTTGCGCGCATTTTCCTGCAAGGCCTTCAACACCTGCGGGTTCTGTTCAACCATCACCACCCGCCGCGCACCGCGTGAAAGCGCCTCGAACCCCAGCGCCCCGCTGCCGGCAAACAGATCAAGACAGGTCTTGCCGCCCAGTGTTTGCCCGAGCCAGTTGAACAAGGTTTCCCGCACCCGGTCCGGAGTCGGGCGCAAGCCTTCTGCTTGCGGGAAATTGATCAGGCGGCCGCGCCATTCGCCGGCGATGATCCTGACCTTGCTCTGCTGTGCCAAGGACTATTTCGCCTCGTCCGCGCCGACCACCACGGTCGCCATGTTGTCCGGCTGGATGCGGCGGGTAAAGGCATCCCTGATTTGGGCAACCGTCACCCGCTCCACCTTGCCGGTGAAATCGTCCAGGTAGGAAAGCGGCAGCCGGTAAAACCCGATCACGGCCAGGTAATCGAGGATCTTCCTGTTGCTGTCGATCCTCAGCGGGAAGCCGCCCACCAGATTCTGTTTGGCCCGCTTCAGCTCGTCCTCGGTCGGCCCCTTGGCGATAAAATCCCCCAGCGTCTTGCGCACCACTGCCAGCGCCTCGTCCGCCTGCTCGCGCTTGGTCTGCAAACCAATCTCGAACGGTCCGCGCTGTTGCAGCGGAATGAAATAGCTGTGCACACTGTAAACCAGACCGCGTTTCTGCCGCACCTCCTCGATCAGGCGCGAAGCGAAGCCACCGCCGCCCAGCACATAGTTGCCGACATAAAGCGGGAAATAGTCCGGGTCGTTGCGCGTCATGCCCGGCTGCCCGATGAGGATGTGGCTTTGCGTGGCGGGATGGGCGATTTTGCGCGTTTCCCCCTTGGGCATGTCCACCGCCGGCAAAGGCTGCGGTTCGCCCTCGGCGCGTGGCAGGGAGGAAGTCAGCCGAGCGGCGATTTCCCTTGCCTGGGCCGTGGTGACATCGCCGATCAGAGCGATCACGGCATGGTCGGCACGGTAATGGGCGCGATAAAAACCGGCCAGGTCCTCGCGCCGCAAGGCGGCGATCGATTCCGGCTCGACCATGGAGGACAACCCATAAGGATGGGCTCCATAGATCATCGAATTGAACGCCCGCCCGGCGACGAACTCCGGCTGGGTCATGGCTTCCTTGAGTTCGGCGATGGATCGGGTTTTCTCCCGCTCCAGTACCGCTTCGGGGAAGTCCGGGGATTGCAGCGACTTGGCCATAATCTCCAGGGCCTGGTCGCGTTCCCACTCGCTGCTCAAGGTGCGCAGGCGCAGCCCTGCCCGGTCCTGGTCGAAACTTCCGCCCAGGCCGGCGCCGATATCGGCCATGCGGCGGGAAATCTCCTCCTCGGTCATCCCGCCTGCGCCCAAGGTCAGCAGATGATGCGTCATGCTCGCCAGACCCGGCCTGGACTTGTCATCCCGGCTGCTGCCCGCGGAAAATTCGACGCTGACATCCAGCAACGGCAGATCGTGATTCTCGACAAAAACCACGCGCACGCCGTTGTCCATCTGCCAGTGCTGGATCGGCAGAGCGGCCTGGGCGGCCGTGGCGACGAACAGCAAACCAACAAAAAACAAATTCTTCACCGCAGAGACGCAGAGACGCAGAGGTTTTCTCAAACCGGGATTTTCTCTGCGTCTCTGCGCCTCTGTGGTTGATCTTGAGTTAATTCGCATGACGCCCTCCCATCGCTGGCTTCACCGGCTTCACGCCATCCAGCGGTTGTGGATCGAGCACCGCCACGGTAAGACGGTCGTCGACCAGGTACTTACGCGCCACCTCCTGCACTTGGCCGGCGGTTACCGCCTTGAGTTTTTCCAGGCGCGTTTCCAGCGTGTTCAGGGGCAGCCCGGCGGTTTCCACCTCGCCGATCAGCATCGCCTGGTAGAACATCGAGTCGCGCTGATAGACCTGGGCCGCGATCACCTGCGCCTTGACGCGTTGCAGCTCCTCCTCGGTCACGCCATCCCGCTTGATCTTCTCGATCTGCTCGCGGATTGCCGTTTCCAGTTCGGCAACGCTCTTGCCCTCGGCGGGCGCGCCGTCCAGGATGAACATCGAAGGCCCGCGCGAAATCAGGTCATACCCTGCCCCGGCCGACACCGCGATCTGTTGCTCCCGCACCAGCGCCTGATTGAGTCGCGCCGAGGCATGGCCGTCCAGCACGCCGGCCAGCACTTCCAGCGCGTAAGGTTCCCGGTCGTTGGCCGGATCGCGCAGGGCGGGCGTATGGTAGCCCATTGCCAGGTAGGGCAGCTTGGCGGGGGCTTTAACGGCCACCCGCTTGATGCCGCGCTGATCGGGTTCGGCCTGGGGTTTGCGCTGGGGCAGAGCAACCGGCCGAACTTTGCCGAAATGGCGCTCGGCCAGTTTCAGCACCTCTCGGGGTTTGATATCGCCCACCACCACCAGCGCCGCATTATTCGGCGCATACCAGCGGCGGTACCAGTCGCGGGCATCGTCCGCCGTCATGTTTTCCAGGTCGCTCATCCAGCCGATGATCGGACGACGATAGGGATGAGCCTGGTAAGCAGAAGCCATCAGCGTTTCATAGACCAGCGACTGAGGCTTGTCTTCTGTGCGCAGCCGGCGCTCCTCCATCACCACCTTGATTTCCTTGGCGAACTCCTTGGGCGTAATCACCAGATTGCGCATCCGGTCGGCTTCCAGCTTAAAGGAGAGTTCCAGCTTCGATTTTTGCAGTTGCTGGAAGTAGGCGGTATGGTCGCGGCTGGTAAAGGCGTTTTCCCGGCCGCCGGCAACGGCGATCTGCTTCGAGAATTCGCCGGCGGGGACCGCCCTGGTTCCCTTGAACATCATGTGTTCCAGCACGTGGGCCACGCCGGTCGTGCCGTTAAACTCATCCATGCTGCCGGCGCGATACCAGACCTGAGACACCACCACCGGCGCGCGATGGTCTTCCTTGACGATCACCTTCATGCCGTTGGCAAGCTTGTATTCATGGGTAGTTGCCATAGCCTGGAACGGCAAAATCGCTGCCAGCAACCACAAGCTCCGGATCAATGTTTTTTTACGCTGCACAAAACCTCCCAATCGCCTAAAATGACGAAGTTGTGAATTATAGCCTACCTTGAGACCGCCACCCCCCATGCTAAGTTTCTTCAAATCCGACAAGAAAACCGACGAAAGCCAGGAACAGCCCTTGGGCTGGGCGGCCAGACTCAAACAAGGTCTGACCAAGACCCGCGATAACCTGAACAGGCAGCTTACCGGCCTGTTCGGCGGCGGCAAGATCGACGAGGAACTTTACGAGGAACTCGAAACCGTCCTGCTTTCCGCCGATGTCGGTGTCGCCGCCACACAATACCTGCTCGACGACCTGAGAAGCCGCGTCAAGCGGGACAAGCTGGAAGATGCGGCGCAACTCAAACAGGCTTTGCGCGACGGCCTGCAAGCCCTGCTCACCCCGCTGGAAGCGCCGCTAGCCCTCTCCGGCCACAAACCCTACGTGATCATGATGACGGGCGTCAACGGCGCCGGCAAGACCACCACCATCGGCAAGCTGGCCAAGCATTTCCAGGCCCAGGGCAAGTCGGTGCTGCTCGCCGCCGGCGACACCTTCCGCGCTGCCGCACGCGAACAGCTGCAGGTCTGGGGAGAGCGCAACAACGTCACGGTCATCACCCAGCAAGGACACGACTCCGCCGCCGTGATCTTCGATGCGATCCAGGCAGCGCGCGCGCGCGGCATCGACATCGTGCTGGCGGACACCGCCGGACGGCTGCCCACCCAGCTGCACCTGATGGAAGAGCTGAAAAAGATCAAGCGCGTCATCGCCAAGGCCGAACCGAGTGCACCCCACGAGACCATCCTGGTGCTCGACGCCAACACCGGCCAGAATGCCATCGCCCAGGTCAAGTCTTTCGACGATGCGCTGCAAGTGACCGGGCTGGTCCTGACCAAGCTCGACGGCACGGCCAAGGGCGGCATCATCGCCGCCATCGCCAAGACCCGCCCGATCCCGGTAAGATTCATCGGCGTCGGCGAGCAGCTCGATGACCTGCGGCCCTTTGTGGCAAGGGAATTTGTTGAGGCACTGTTTGAATGAAAAAAGCCGGGGCAACCCAAGCTCATCCCAAATCGGGTTGATATTTTAGAGGTTGCGAACTTCCGCTAACCCAAAGGAGACGGTCATCGTTTGCAGGAGCGGACGTTTGATCGACAGATGTCGCTGCAGCGGGGGGGGGGGAAGCCGAGTTTACACAAAATTTGGAACACCCTTGTTCCTGGGCATCTAGTTCATCAATCGCCGCTGCCGTGCTGCGCGGCTTGGCCATGACCTTTCCGCACAATCCGGCATGCATGCATGCAATGCCACCAACACGGTCTAAGTGCAGACAGACCTGATTTGATAAATATGGGTATGCCCTTGCAGAACCAATTCAATCCCGGCCTGCTTTAAAGTGCGCATGCCCTGATGGATGGCAGCGACTTGTAGTTCCTCAACCGTTGCTTGATGCTGAATCAGCTTCTTGATAGGCGCAGTCGCCTCCAGGAATTCATACAATCCTATCCTGCCCTTGTACCCTGTCCCTTCGCATTCACGGCATCCGCTGGCTGAATAAAGTGGAAATCCTCCCGCTTCATTAAGGTATGTTTTTTGCCACTGCTGCAATACGTCAGCGGGATTGAGTGGTGTATTTAGGCAATATTCCTCAGCCAATGTCTGAATTTCTTCATTCGTAGCCGTATAGGTTTTTTTACAGGAATTACAGTATCGCCTGGCCAAACGCTGCGCCAGAATGCCGACCAGCGCGTCAGAGAAGTTAAAGGGATCCATGCCCAGATCAAGCAACCTCACCATGCTTTCTGCCGCACTGTTGGTATGCAAAGTTGAAAAAACCATATGGCCGGTCAAGGAAGCCTGGATGGCAATTTTTGCTGTCTCGATGTCACGCATCTCGCCAACCATGATGACATCCGGGTCGGCGCGCAAGAAGCTGCGCATTGCCGCGGCAAAAGTCCAGCCGATATCCGGATTGACCTGCACCTGACGCAAACCTTCCTGAGTGATTTCGATAGGATCCTCAGCCGTCCATATTTTGCGGTCCGGAGTATTGAGAAATCCAAGTACGGAATGCAATGTGGTCGTTTTCCCCGACCCGGTCGGCCCGCAAATCAGGAAAAGACCGTAAGGTTTCACCGCCAATTCCTTGATTCTCCCCAGCACATCGTCTGGCAACCCAATCTTTGCCAGCGGAATAGGCTCCGCACCAGCAAGCACGCGCATGACAATGTCTTCGAGTCCATTGGCCGTTGGAATTGTGGCAACGCGAAGTTCGATTTTGTCTGCCAAGCTATATTTGAGTTCGATTTTTCCGTCCTGCGGTCTGCGTTTTTCAGTAATATCCAGTTTCGCCATGATCTTTAATCTGGAAATCAGCGCGTTTCTGAAGCTCGGCGGAAATTCAAAATACTTTCTGATCATCCCATCCTTGCGAAACCGCACAGTCGTATTGCGTATACCCGGATACGTCTCGATATGGATGTCCGACACACCCTGTTGGTGTGCATCAAGGATCATCTTGTTGACTACCCCAACCAAGGTATTGTCCGTTTCTGCGATGCTTTCCTTTGGCGATTCTTCATTCTCACCTGTTCTCATGCCAGCGGCGAGATCGTCAATATTTTCTTTCGCGTTGCGCATCTCATTAATTATAAAATGAATATCATCAACGGATGCCAAAACGGGAAGGACATCAAGATTGGTTGCCATGCGAATTTCGTTCAGGGGTTCCCAATTCAATGGGTTCTCCATCGCAACCACCAGCGTGTTATCGGTACGGTAGAGCGGCAGGATAGCATATTTGTTGATAATGCTAATCGGGACAAGATCAAACGTGCTGGGCTCAACATAGAATTTCCGGACATTCACAAATGGTATGCCCATCTTCTTGGCCAACATGCTCCGGATGACTTCCATATCAACCACGCCCATGTTGATCAGAATTTCGCCGAGAGGTTTTTTTCTATCTGCCCTCTGTTTGGCCAATGCTTCTTGCAGAATTTCCGGCGTAATCAGTTTCTCATTAATCAGCACGTCCCCAAGTTTCAAAATAGTTCCGGACTGGCGTTTAAGTGCTGCAACAAGCTGTTCCGGTGTAACAATCTGTTCACTGGTCAAATATTCGCCCAGCCGCTGTTTGCGCAGCTGTGCCTGTTTCTCAAGTCCAAGGTTGATTTCGTTGTCGGTGGCAATCTTTTCTTCAACCAGCATCTGGCCGATCTTTTTGCCGATTTCATAGTGTTTGATTGATAGTGCAGGAATAAAACAGCGAATAACCGTGTCGGACGTGTGAACCAGAAAGAGATAAAGTCCCGTTTTATCAATCACGAAGCCGACAGTTTCTCCATCCAGCTTTTTGTCGTTCGTAAACAAAATTGAGAAGCTCTGTTTCTCGGAAGGATCAGAAACTTCCCTGGATAGCTCATTAAGCAAGGGGGTCTTTTTAATCAGATGTACTGGATGCAAAAGACGCAGGTGATTGATTAACTCTGGCTTTGGCTTGAAAGCAGTCTGCTTGAAACGCAGGATTTCGAAGATACCCTCTTCGGGAGAAAAACGAGTCAAATCTCCAGACAACTCATGATCATCATTGCTGATGATCAGACAGGGTTCACTCTCGAAAGCATTCAGGTCCTCCCCGAATTTATAATAAAAAGGTGTTGGCCATTGGCTCAGTTTCATGTGGACTCCTTGCAGCGAGTTAAGTATCCCCGACAAAGCCGGGAGCCGCGGCGATCAGCAACAAATTGTTTGAATCGGCTCAGCGCATACCCCGATGCCGATTTGCAAGGGAAATGTTAGCTATAGACAACCGCAGAATCGTGCTTGGGCTCCGACGGTTTGAAAACCCATAATAAAAGCTTATCAAGCTTCGATCATGTAATGGGAAAATTATGCTCCAAGTTGTCGTTATTTCTCAATCCTAAGGAACTTTATTTGGACGCCGTAGGAATTGCATTGGCCTTTTCGCCCCTCAAAAATGGTGAGCGGCAGCTTTTGGCACTTATGTAAAGTATCGGCAAACATCGTGTTGAGTCTATAATCCAAAATAATTCGACGTGCAGGAAGCCAACATGAGTCATCTGGACCGCATCACAATCAATCCCAATCAATGCGGCGGCAGGCCCTTGCGCATTCGCGTCAAGGACATTCCGGATTTGCTGGCAGCCGAAGTTTCCAGGGAAACGATTCTTGATGACTATCCCTATTTGGAGTCCGAGGACATCACCGCCGCCTTGGAGTTTGCGGCACGCCAAACCGACCACCCCATTCTTAAAGCCGCCTGATGCGCTTTATCGTTGACGCGCAATTGCCTCCGGCACTGGCGCGCATGCTCGCAATGAAACAACACCAATGATCTCATTCAGCCAAGTCTACAAACGCTACCCCGGCGGCCATGAGGCGCTGAAAAACCTCAGCTTCACCATAGCACCCGGCGAGATGGCCTTCATCACCGGGCCGACCGGCGCCGGCAAGAGCACCTTGCTGAAACTGGTGGCCGCAATCGAGAAGCCCTCGTCCGGCAGCGTGGTGGTGAGCGGGCAGAACATCGGCAAGTTGCGCCGCAGCGCCGTCCCCTTCCTGCGCCGCAACTTCGGCCTGATCTTCCAGGACCACAAACTGCTCTACGACCGCAACGTGCTGGAAAACGTCATCCTGCCGCTGGATATCGCCGGTCTGCCGCGCGCCGAGAGCATGAAGCGCGCCCGCGCCGCGCTCGACAAGGTAAAACTGCTGGGACTGGAAAAGGCGAACCCGATTTCCCTTTCCGGCGGCGAGCAGCAGCGCCTGTGCGTGGCTCGGGCTATCGTCAACCGCCCGGCCATCGTGCTGGCCGACGAGCCGACCGGCAATCTCGACGCCGAGTATGCCGGCGAAATCATGGAGATGTTCAAATCCTTCAACCAGGTGGGCGTCACCCTCCTGATCGCCACCCATGATGAGTCGCTGATCGCACGCTACAGCAGCCGGGTGTTACACCTGAAGCAGGGAGAGCTAATATGATGAACTGGCTCAGCCAACACCGCCTCGCCCTGGGGCTGATCCTCGGCCGCTTCGCCCATGCGCCTTTTTCCGGCCTGCTTGCCGTGATCGTCTTTGGCGTCACGCTCAGCCTGCCGCTTGGCCTGTATGTGCTGATCGAAAACATCAAGGTTGTTGCCGGCAACGTCAGACTGGAGCCCCAGATCACCGTGTTCCTGTCCCCCGGCGCAGATGCCGACAGCGCCAGGCAGGTCGAGTCGCGGCTGAAGGAGCTCAATGCCATCGAACAATTCCGCTTCATCCAGCGCGACCAGGCGTTGAAGGAGCTGCTGCAAAGCACGGGGCTTGTCGACGTGGCGGCGGGACTGGAACGGAACCCGCTGCCGGACGCCTTCGTGATCGAACCCAAAAGCATCAACCCGGATGAGCTCGAAAACCTGCGCAAGGATCTGGCGAAGTTGCCCAAAGTGGACAAGGTACTGCTGGACACAGCCTGGGCAGAGCGCCTTAACGCCATGCTGCGCCTCGGCCGCGATGTCACCCTGATTCTTGCCGTCCTGCTCGGTTTTGCCCTGGTGGTAATCACCAGCAATACCATCCGCCTGCAAATCCTGTCACGGCGCGAAGAAATCGAGATCAGCACGCTGATCGGTGCGACCGATGCCTTCATCCGCCGCCCCTTCCTTTACCATGGAGTACTTCAGGGCTTGGGCGGCGGCCTCGCCGCCTGGCTCATCGTCAGTCTTGGCCTGCATCTGCTCAACGTCGGCATAGCCGACCTGGCAAAACTCTACGCCGCGCAATTTAGCCTGCTACCCCTAGGCACCAGCGATATACTCGGCCTGCTGCTGTTCGCCTCCCTGCTCGGCTGGCTCGGCGCATTTCTGGCGGTGGGAAGGCATTTACGCCGGATCGAGGCTGGCGCAAGCGCTGGCTGATCCGCCGCTACGGCCGGCGCCCAAGTTTTACGGGTTCAATGGCCGGGCAACACCATGTCGGACGTGCCCGGGCAAACCCAGCGCGGGTACTCGCGAGAGGTATCGATGCAGCCACCGGCGTACACGCCTTTCGGCTCCCGGAGCCGCAGCATGATTCCGAGGATGCGCTCGACCTCTGCCGGGTCATTCATCGAGCTTCGCACCCGCTGTTCAACGACCGTCTCGTCGATCTGCAGCTCGCCGGCCTGATCCCGATAGGTCGCGTTCCGCCAGTGAAACAACTCCAGGCACTTCGACGTCAGCGTGTACGGTTTGTCCCGCTTCCAGAAATTTGTGAACAAGCCGCAACCGAGGTAGAACACCCACGACCCCTCATATCCCGTCACGTCGGAGGAATTATCGTCAGGGTTGCGAAACCAGAGCCGATCTCCGGGAACGTAATACTTCACCGGCAGGGGTTCGCTCATGGAACCGTACTCGCGCAGAAAGACCTCGTGGAATTCGGCCGACATGATTGCCCGGGTTTCCCACTGCCGTTGCAACTCGCGAAACAGTTCGGGGTTGCAGGTCATCAATTCCTGCGCGATGCCGAGCAGAATGACGTACTCGGTCGCCCGGTAACAGGAAAATGAGTATAGCTCGCCCGACACACCAGGCTGGGTCGCTTTCTGCAGCGCCGTGATCAGGGACTTGCCGGGCAGAATCGTGAATCCGCGGCCCTTGGCATAAGTCCAGTAATCCGCCGGCCGTTCAGCCTCGGTCGTGTGAAAAGCCAGCGCAGTCCCGCGCGCCGCCTCGACGATGTTTTTCCTGATGCGAACCGCCGACGCGAGTTCTTGATGGCTGGGAAACTCAAACGCAATGGGGCTCAGCAGCATGGCCAGCAGGATTTCCCGTTCGAGATCGCTGGAATTGCCCTGGGTGTCGAGATTGAGCTTCTGGCACAACTCTATCGTATCGCCGCCTGGCGCCCACTCGCTGGCGAGCTCTTCACGCAGCCGGAACCTGATGCAAAGGCGACCGACATCCGCTTCGTCAGTCGTCTTCACATACTGATCGAGGCCGAGTGCACCGAGTTGATCCAGGACACTCCGTCGTGCCGCCTCCATGTCCTGTGCCGTCGTCCCCTGGATATAAATCCCGCCGAGGCGCGGGTCAGGCGAATTGGTCGCACCGGTCATCCCTACTTCCTTTCACGCTTGAAAACTCGCCCCCCCAGTAAGGAGGCCATCCACCCGGCCTCAAGGCCGGCGACTCCGTTGCTGCAACAGGTTCACCCGTTGGGCGAGTCCGCTACGAGGTGTATTATACGTCCCTCACGGCGCCTTGCCGATAACACCGAATGACATAAGCCGATGCGTACTGATGTTTCGAGAATGCCTCTTGTGGATGCACTCAAGGCCATCGCCTGCCTGCTGATTGTATCGCATCACCTGGCGTTCTACGGCCCCATGTCGGATTTGGCCTACCCGCTGATTCCCGGCCTGATCGACTGGCTTTACGAGTACGGCAGGATGGCGGTTCAGGTTTTTTTTGTCGTAGCGGGCTTTTTGCTGGCCGGAAAACTGGCGCCGTGTGGAGCATCGCTCGTCACCGACCCGGTTCAGGCCATTAAACGGCGCTACGTTCGACTGGCCATGCCGTATCTTGCCGCGTTAACCCTGGCGATCGGATGTGCGGAGCTGGCAAGGGGCTGGATGGTGCACGACTCCATTCCCGACGCACCTGATCTCCTCCAGCTTCTGGCTCATGCGTTTTTGCTCCAGGGCCTGCTTGATCAGGAAGCCCTGTCAGCGGGCGTCTGGTATGTGGCGATCGATTTTCAGTTGTTTGCCCTTGCCGTGGCCTTGCTCTGGCTATCCGGGCTGATCGAGCGCCGCTATCCGAAGCTGAAGGCCACTGCGCCGGTTCTGATTGCGGGCTTAACCATGGCCTCGCTCTTCGTGTTCAACCGGAATGAATCCTGGGATGAAACCGCTTTCTATTTTTTCGGATCATACGGTCTCGGGGTGTTGAGCTATTGGGCTTCGAACAGGCCGCACCGCACCTTCTGGCTCGCGTTGCTGGGCATGCTGGTGATGGCCGCCTTGCTGGTGGATTTCCGCCCCCGGGTCGCGGTTGCGGGCGTGGTAATGCTGATGCTGGGGCTGGCCAGGCAATATGGCGCCCTCAATCACTGGCCCGCGCCGAATTTCCTGACTTATCTCGGGCGCATTTCCTACTCCATATTCCTTGTTCACTTCCCCCTGAGCCTGATTGTCAACGCGACATTCTTCCGCTTTTTCCCGCATCAGCCGGCCATCGGTTCCTTCGGGCTGGTTTTGGCCTTCTGCATCAGCATCATGGGTGGTGCCCTGTTTTTTAGATGGGTCGAAAGCCTGCCGCTCACGAACAGGGTGCACTTGTTGCTGCCGGCAGGATTCGTGACAACGGGCTTGCTCGTCGCGCTGAGGATTGGCTAAGGCGCAGCACGATCGACTGAAATTGAAGGGTCCAAAAACATTCAGCCCAGAACAAACCTCTTAAATATAATTGTTGACTAATATAGCCATGAATCAGTATAGTTGACAACGCCAGTCGGGAATTTCCTCTATCGCACGGCGGATTGAATGCGCCGAACTTTCCCGACTATTTGGCACTCTCATTCCCCGAGTGCTAGAATTAAAAAAATTGGAGGAATAATTTCATGACGAATGCTTTGTTAGCCATCTCCATTCCTTCCGCGGTCGGCAGTCTGGAGAGCTATATCCAGTCGGTCAAGGCGATGCCGGTGCTGAGCGCCGAGGAAGAGCACGAACTGGCGCTGCGGCTGAAGCGCGACAACGATGTGGAAGCAGCGCGGATGCTGGTGGTTTCGCACCTGCGCGTGGTGGTGAATATCGCGCGCGGCTACATGGGTTACGGCCTGCCCCAGGCGGACCTGATTCAGGAAGGCAACATCGGCTTGATGAAAGCCGTGCGCCGCTTCGACGGTGAGCGCGGTGTGCGGCTGGTTTCCTTTGCCATCCACTGGATCCGCGCCGAAATGCATGAATACATCCTGCGCAACTGGCGCCTGGTCAAGGTCGCCACCACCAAGGCGCAGCGCAAGCTGTTCTTCAATCTGCGCAGCATGAAAAAGGGTCTCGGCTACCTCGGCCCGGATGAGGTAAACAGCATCGCCAAAGACCTGGGCGTGAAGCCGGAAGAGGTGGTGGAAATGGAAAGCCGCATGGGCGGCCAGGACATCTCCATGGAAACCCACGGCGGGGACGAGGATGAAGGCACCGGCCCGATCGCCTATCTCGCGGCCGACGCGACCAACGAACCCGCAGCCCTGCTGGAGCAGGAGCAAACCAGCCGGTTGCGCGAACGCGGCCTGTCCAACGCGTTGCGGGGTCTCGACGACCGCAGCCGCCGCATCATCGAGGCGCGCTGGCTAACCGAAAACGCGGGCGCCACGCTGCATGAGCTCGCGGCGGAGTATGGTGTGTCCGCGGAACGCATACGCCAGATTGAGCAAAAAGCCTTGCAGAAAATGAAGACGGCGATTGTGGCCGAGGCCGCCTGACCTCACCGCAACAAAAAAGGCGGGGCGCTAAATGCGCCCCGCCTTTTTTCTGTGCATTCCAAGCCTGATCAGGCCAAAATCACGGAGAAAAAGCTGATCCAGCTCCAAACCATCAAAGTTATCACGATAGGCATCACAAATTTAGCCATTTACAACTCCTTAATTAAAAATCCGCCAAGAACCCATTTTTCAAAACGGGTCAATTCTAGTTCAAAACCCCTTCCCATTCACCCCGCCACGTCAACTTATCGGTTCTTAGTTCGCGAATCCGAATAACGCGGAATACGGGGATCGTCATCATCCATCAGGATGCGCTGGGCAGGGCCTTCCATGTCCTCGAACTGTCCATTCTTGATCGCCCAGAAAATGCCCATCCCGGCGACAAGTACCATCACCGCGGCCATGCCCAACAAATAGATCAGTATCTGTGTCATTCCTTCTCCTCAATCAGCGCAGGCGCAGCGCATTCAGTACCACCACCAGCGAGCTGGTGGACATGCCGATGGAAGCCAGCCACGGCGGTATCATGCCGACTGCAGCAAAGGGCAGCGCGAGCAGATTGTAAACGATAGCCCAGACGAAATTCTGACGCATTACGGCGATACTCGCATGGCCGGTCTGCAGGGCGCGCTGGATATCCAGCAGATTTTCCGTCAATAATACGATGTCGCTGCTGGCCCGCGCAACCTGGGTGCCTCCGCCCATGGCGATGGACACATCGGCTCCGGCCAGCACCGGCGCATCGTTGACGCCGTCACCCACCATGGCTACGACATTGCCTCGCTGCTGAAGTTCGCGCAGCGCCCTGAGCTTGTCTTCCGGCCTGAGCGCGGCCTGCCAGGATTCGATACCGGCCTCGGCTGCAACGTGGGCCACCGCGTCGGCCGCATCGCCACTCAGGATCGTGACCTTCACCCCCGCAACCTTGAGCTGCTCGACCAGTTCGCGGGCCTGTGGCCGCAGACCATCGGACAGCACGAAAACCGCCATGGTGTGCCTCTCGTCACACAACCACACCCGCGTTGCGCCTTCCGGCAGATCGTTAGGCAGCGCCACCGGCTGGAACCCAGCCAAAGCGGAATTACCCAGGGTATAACGCGCACCGGCGATGGAACCGCTTACGCCCTTGCCCGGCAGGTTCTGTGCCTCCTGAACCGCAAACAAATCAGTGCCGGCGACCCGGCTCAGGAAGCTCTGCGCCAGCGGATGCTCCGAAGCCTGTTCCAGGCTGGCCGCGAGCAACAGGCAGCGCTCTTCGTCCGCGTCGGAAAAGGTAACGGTGCGCTGCAGCACCGGTTTGCCGTAGGTGATGGTGCCGGTCTTGTCGAAGACGACATGATTGACCTTGGCCAGGGTTTCCAGGGCGTGGCCGCGCGTCAGCAATATGCCGTGCCGCAGCAGGTGCGAGCCGGCAGCGGCGAAGGCCGTGGGCGCGGCGAGCGACAAGGCGCACGGGCAGGTCACTACCAGCACCGCCAGCATGATTCCGAATGCCTGCCCCGGCTCCAGCCACCACCATACAGCGCCGACTATCGCCGTCAGAATCAGCAGGCCGACCGTGAAATGCCCCGCCACCTGATCGGCAAGCTGCGCCAGGCGCGGCTTCTCCGCCACCGCCCGGTCGAGCAGGCGGACGATGCCCGCCAGCACGGTGTTTTCGCCCACTCCGGTCACGCGCAGCAGCAGCGGCCCTTCCAGATTTATGCTGCCGGCAATCACCTGCGCCCCGGCGCGTTTTGGCACTGGACGGCTCTCGCCGGTCAGCAGAGCCTCGTCCACCGTACTCTCGCCTTCGATCACTTCGGCGTCGGCGGCAATGGCTTCGCCCGGCTTGGCCAGGATGGTGTCCCCCTCGTTCAACTCCAGCACGGGCACCGGCTGGTGCTGGCCGCCATCCAATACCTGGGTGGCCATTGCCGGCGCGAGCTTGAGCAGGTTCTCCGCCGCTTCGACCGACTTTTCCTGGGCGCCGTGTTCAAGAAAACGGCTGGAAAGCAGGAACAGGCTGAACATGGTGATGGCGTCGTAGTACACGACACCGTGGCCCTGCAGCGTGGCCCAGGCGCTGCCGACGAAAGCGCCGATCACGGCCAGGGAAACCGGCACGTCCATGTTCAGGCGCTTCCCGAGCAAGGCATTCCAGGCGCTCTGGTAGAACGGCACAGCGGCATAGAACACCACCGGCAGCGTCAGCGCCAGGCTGAAATAGCGCAGCAGCGCAGCCGTGCTGTCCTCCATGCCGAATGCGGCGCCGGCGTACAGCGCCACCGCCAGCATCATCACCTGGCCGGAGGATAGCCCGGCAATGGCGATCCGGCGCAGATCTTTTGCCCGCCGCTTGCGGCGCAGGCTTTCCTGGCGCTCGGCGCTGTAGGGGTGAGCGTTGTAGCCGAGCAGCTGGATTTCTTCGAGGATCTTGCTGAGATGAATCACCAGGTCATCCCAGGTAATGCGGGCGCGGTGGGTAGCGTAGTTGACCTGAACCTGCAGCACGCCCGGCAGCTGCCTGAGGTGACGTTCATTGAGCCAGATGCAGGCGGCGCAGGTAATGCCTTCGAGGATCAGGGAGGCTTCCTTGACGTGCTCGCCCTCTAGCCTGACAAAACTTTTCTGGATGCCTGGGTGGTCGTAAAGCGCCAGCTTCTGCACTTCCTCCGGCACCACTTCGTGGCCAACGCCGGGCAATGCGGTGCGATGCCGGTAATAGTCGATCAGCCCGTTGTCGACGATGGTCTGCGCCACCGCCTGACAGCCGCGGCAGCACATCTCGTGCGACTCGCCTTCAATGATGACGGGGTAATGCGCGCCGGCCGGGACGGGCAGTGCGCAGTGGTAACACGTCTTTTCAGCGCTGCTCATCAGGATGCCGGGACGATGATCTCTTTTGCCGTTTCGAACTTGTCCTGGCCGCGCTCGATCAGCAGTACCGCCACCCACTGGCCCGGCCGATCCAGGCCGATCAGAGCGCGGTAGCGCCCCGGCGCGAAGGCGCTCAAGTTGGCCGGTTTCCCCGTATCCGCGCCGTCGGCCGGCCGCTTGATGCTGAGCGTCACGGTCGCACCCTCAAGCGGCTGTTGCGCGCCGTCGCTGGCGCTGACGGTGATTTCACCGGCCTGACCGAGCTTGAGCTGGTCGAGCCCGGCAACCTCGATCCGCCAGCCCATCTGGCGTTGCCGCTCGGATTTCTTCATGTACTGACTGATGACCTTGGCCGCTGCCTCGTCATGCGGAACCTCGCCGGAAAAAGCGGTATAAATTTGCTTGCCTCCCGCATCAGGCATGACCCATTTGGCAATCGAAGGCGGCAGCCCGCTCATTGAAATCGAGACGAACCCCGCCATCAACAGCGCCAGCATCAGAAAGAAGCCGATGATAATCTTCGGAATCCAGTGCAATGGCTGCTGCGATGCCCCGGCCTTTCGATCTCCCGTCAGGGTCAGCACGATCGCCGTGGCGACGTACAGCGCCAGATGCAGAGCCACCACGTCGCCGCCGGGCCAGTGGCTCAGGCTGTAGAACATGATCGCCAGAGTCGGCAACGCGCCGCTGATCACGCCGCGCCAGTAGTTGGAAACACCGGCCAGCCGCAGGCCGAAATACAACAGGGCGATAAGCGCCGCCCCTCCGAACAAGGTCACTGTCATTTATTTATCCCTCATGTTTGGCGTAAAAACGGGCTTTCTTTATGACTGCCTGATCCGGATGTTTCAGCGGTGTAATGACGAATTCGATTTCTCTCACCTGGCTCACCATGGCGGGAGGAAGCTTGACATTCACCAGCACCATCAAACTTTTGCCCTGGCGCACGCTGACCTCGCGCATCTCTCCCAGATCCACCGCACCCTCCGGGATCCCACGCACGCCGATGCGATAATCCTGCACTTCCTGCGACTTGTTGGTAATGTGGATCTGGTAGCGGTTGCGGATATCCCCGTTCGACAACACCACGAACAGCGGTTGGCGCACCGGCTGGATGGAAAGCTCGATCTCGGAACGCGAGGCGATATTGTATACCAGTACACTCACCATCACGAGTATCGCCGCACCGTAGCCCAAGGTGCGCAACCGCAGCCACTCCAGATGCGGCTTGCCCGGATTCTTGCTTTCGATGTTGATTTCCGAATCGTAGCGGATCAGCCCACGGGGAAAGCCGACCGAATCCATGATGTTGTTGCAGGCATCAATACATAAACCACAGGAAATGCACTGATATTGCAGCCCTTTACGGATGTCGATACCTGCCGGACACACCTGCACACAAAATCCGCAATCGATGCAATCGCCTATTCCCTGGGCCTGTCGCTCCTCTCGAGTCCGGGTGCCTGCACGCGGTACGGCACGCCCTGCCGACCCCTCGCCGCGCTGGAAGTCATAGTAGGGCGCCAGGGTTTCCGGCTCGTACATCACGCCCTGAAAACGCGCGTAGGGACACATGTAAATGCAGACCTGTTCGCGCGCCAGCGCTGCCGCCACGTAGGTGGTCACGGTTAGAATCAGCACGGTGAAATAGGCCACGAAAGGCAGATCGGCAGCAAAGAAACGCCGGGTCAGCTCGGGCGCATAACCGTAGTACATGATGAAGCTGTAGGCGGTTATGAAGGCCAGAAGCAGCCACAGGGCGTGAGTGGTGCCATATTTGACCAGCTTCTCTGCATTCCACGGCTGCTTGTAAAGACGAATGCGGGCGGGGCGCTCGCCCTGAATCCAGCTTTCGATAAAGATGAAAGCATCCGTCCACAGCGTCTGAAAGCAGAAATAGCCGCAGAATGCCCTCCCTACCAGTCCGGTTGCGAAGAACAGCAGCGCTGCGGCAATGAACATCAGCAGTGAGAGAGAGATCAGATCCTGCGGATAGAACACCAAGTCGAAGATAAAAAAGCGGCGCCCCACCATGTCGAACAACACGGCCTGCGCAGGCGCATCCTGGCGCGCCCAAGGCAGCCAGGGCAGGAGAAAATAAACGGCATATGCCAGCACCATTACGGACATCTTAAAGGTACGGAATGTGCCTTTAACCGACCGGGTGAATATCGGAATCCGCTTCTGGAACAACTCTTCGGATTCTTCACCTGCTTGCAAGTTTTTCATCTTCACAATCCAATCCTGTCAATTCTTGTCATTTGGCTAAAAATATTCAAATTTGTTCCATCCGGAACTTAAGATTATCCGAATATTCAAAAAACATCACTGACAAAAATCAATTCCCGCAAAAAACAAAGACCCCGTCCGTTAGGCCGGGGTCTTTGGTTGAACTGATACTCTAAAATTTACTTATTTCTTGCTGCCGCCACCCAGCACATCATGCACGTAAACCGTCAGCAGCTTGATCTGGTCAGCGCTGAGACGGCCATTCCAGGCAGGCATCACGCCCTTGTTCAGGCCGGAGGTGATCACCGCCTTGACCGCAGCGACTTTCTTGTCCGCACTGCTCTGGGCAGGCACGTCGGCCCACAGCCAGATCTTGTCGGTCAGGTTGGCCGAGCCGATGTCCTTGTTGCCCTTGGCATCCGCACCATGACATGCAACGCAGCCACCCTTGCCGTGGAATAGTTCGTCGCCGGCCTGGGCCTTGGCGGCATCCATAGTCTCGCCCGACAGGCTCAGCACATAGTTGGCGAGGCTCTCGATTTCGCCCTCGTTCAGGTCAGCCCCCCCCTTGGCCGGCATAATGCCAGTGCGGCCATTGGTGATGGATGCCTGGATCTTGTCGTGAGTACCGCCATAGATCCAGTCGTCGTCCGTCAGATTGGGAGCAAATGCCATCTTGCCCTGGCCACCGCTCATATGACAGGCGGCGCAGTTGTCTGCGAACAGCACCTTGCCGGCGGAAGCCACGAAGTTGGACAGCTCCGGATCCTTGGAAATCTCCTCGTACGGCATCGCCGCGACCTTGTCGAAATACTTCTTCTGGGATTCACGAGCTTCCTGCAGATCTTTCATCAGCAGGGCGCGGGTGTTCCAGTGCGTGGTTTTCTCCACACCCTTGTCGTTCTTGTAGGTGATGGTAGCAATGCCGGTAGTAAAACCCTTGCCCAACGGCCAAGCCGGGTAGGCCACCCAGTACACTACCGAGAAAATGATGGTGGCGTAGAAGGCCCACAGCCACCAGGCGGGCAGCGGGTTGTTGAACTCCTGCAAATCTCCGTCCCAGACGTGGCCGGTGGTTTGCACGTTGCTCTCTTGCGAGTTTCCCTGACTCATGATTGGTTCCTTTGCGTCAATATTTAATCGTCTTGGAGCGGCATGTTCTTGTAGGATTCCAGGCGCTCGCCGCGAGTCTTGCTGCCATACACGTAGAACAGGATGGCGCAGAACGTGATGAAGAAAATCAGCAGCGCTATCGGCTTGGTATTTTCAAACCGGGTAAACCACATCAGCCATTCCATAGCGCGCTCCTGTTTAGCGGAATTTCACGAAGTTGTCGTTGTCGAGCTTGCTGAAGTCAACCATCGTACCCAGCACCTGCAGGTAGGCTACCAGCGCATCCATTTCGGTTACGTCGGCGGCGTTGCCGTCATACTTGCCGATTTGCGCCTGCTCGATCAGGTTCTTCTGCGCATCCGGGATGTGCAACTGCTTCGCCACATCCGCGCCGAACTCCTTGACGTTGTTGTCATATTCAGCCTTATTGGTGGAATATGGCACGCCGGTCATACGTAGCGCCGTCATGCTGCCTGCCACATCGGAAGTATCCAGGGCAGTCATCAGCCAGGGGTAATTCGGCATCACCGACTCAGGCACCATCGAGCGTGGCGCGATCAAGTGCTGCACCTGCCACTCGTTGGAATATTTCTTGCCGACTCGAGCCAGATCCGGCCCAGTGCGCTTGGAACCCCACTGGAACGGATGGTCATACTGCGATTCTGCCGCCAGCGAGTAATGCCCGTAGCGCATGGCCTCATCGCGGAACGGACGGATCATCTGCGAATGGCACAGGTAACAGCCCTCGCGGATGTAGATGTCGCGACCGCGATTCTCCAGCGGGCTATAGGGACGAACCATCTTGATTCCCTCGGGAGTTTTCACATCCTCGACGGTACCCTTGATGAAGAACAGCGGCACGATTTCAACCAGCCCGCCGATACTGATGGCGATCATCGTCAGCACCAGCATCAGCCCAACATTTTTTTCAATTTTTCCGTGATCCATGATCTTTCCTTATGCTTAGTGATGCTCCGCACCGCGGAGCATCGTCTCTCAACCCGAGTCCCGTTACGCTGCGCTCGCTGCCAAGCCACCGGCAGGCATGGTCTTCGCCTGGCGGATGGTCATGAAGCAGTTGTACAGCATCAGCAACATGCCGGTCAGGAACACAGCGCCACCCAAGGCACGCATGGCGTAGTAGGGATGCATGGCGGCAACGGATTCGGCAAAGGAATACTGCAAGTTGCCGTAATCGTCGTAGGCACGCCACATCAGGCCCTGCATGATGCCGGAAATCCACATCGCGGTGATGTACATCAGGGTGCCGATGGTCGCCAGCCAGAAATGCACATTCATCAGCTTGATGCTGTGCATCTGGGTATCCCACAGGCGGGGCAGCATGTGATAGATGGCACCGAAGGAAATCATCGCCACCCAGCCCAGCGCGCCGGAATGGACGTGGCCGACGGTCCAGTCAGTGTAGTGGGACAGGGCATTCACGTCCTTCAGGGACATCATCGGGCCTTCGAAGGTGGACATTCCGTAGAACGACAGCGCCACGATCAGAAAGCGCAGGATCGGGTCGGTGCGCAGCTTGTCCCAGGCACCGGACATGGTCATGATGCCGTTGATCATGCCGCCCCAGGAAGGCATCAGCAGCATGATGGAGAATGTCGCCGCCAGGGTGGAAGTCCAGTCAGGAATCGCGGTCCAGTGCAGGTGGTGAGTACCGGCCCACATGTACATGAAGATCAGCGCCCAGAAGTGGACGATGGACAGGCGATAGGAGTAGATCGGGCGCCCGGCCTGCTTCGGCACGAAGTAATACATCATGCCGAGGAAGGCCGCGGTGAGGAAGAAACCCACCGCGTTGTGTCCGTACCACCACTGGGTCATTGCATCCTGCGCACCGGCGAACAGCGGGTAGGATTTGGTCAAGCTAACCGGGATCGCCAGGTTGTTGAAGATATGCAGCAGGGCCGTGGCCAGGATGAAGGCGAGGTAGAACCAGTTGGCCACATAAATATGCGGCTCCTTGCGCTTCATGATGGTGCCGATGTAAACGATGGCGTAGGTCACCCAAACCACGGCAATCAGCAGGTCAACCGGCCATTCCATTTCCGCGTATTCGCGGCCCTGGCTATAACCCATCACATCGCCCAGCGCAGCCAGCACGATGATCGCCTGCCAGCCCCAGAAGGTGAAGCTGGCCATGCCATCCGACAGCAGCCTGGTCTGGCAGGTGCGCTGCACAATATAGTAGGAAGTGGCGAACAGCGCACTGCCGCCAAAGCCGAAGATCACGGCACCGGTATGAACCGGGCGCAAACGGCCGAAGGTGATGTAGGGAATATCAAAATTTAGAAACGGCCATGCCAGTTGCGAGGCGATTGTCACCCCCACCAGCATGCCCACCGCGCCCCAGATCAGGGCCATGATGGTGAATTTGCGAACAATATCGTAGTTGTATTGCTCGCTGTTCCCTATCGCAACCGATGCCATAACTTTCTCCTCGCTGTAAACATAAACCTGCGCACGACCGGTCCTCATTTCATCCAGACCGATACGAGATATTCAATGCCTCCGTGCCAGAAAGCACGCTTTTCAGCCATTTGGCACACTGGTGCTTAATATAACCGCAAACGCGCTGAATTTCACTGACTTAGGTCAACCAAACCGCAATTAATCAATACCTGCGTATCCGATTAAGCGGGCTGAATGCCGCGAATTTAAACGCGGTTCAGCCGAGAGAGATGGATTTGAGGCGATCCTGATCGAGCAAATGCACCTGCCGCCGCTCGGTAGTCAGCAGGCCGTCATCCTGAAAACGGGTAAACACCCGGCACACGGTTTCCTCGGCCATACCGAGGTAATTGCCGATATCGCTGCGCGACATGCTCAAATTGAATTGGGAAGGGGAATAACTGCGACGCTGAAAGCGACGCGAAAGGCTTAACAGAAAAGTGGCAAGGCGCTCATCGGCATTTTTCTTGCCGAGGAGCAACATCAACTCCTGGTTATCGAGAATTTCCTGGCTCATGATCTTGAGCATCTGCTGGCGGATGGAAGGCATTTCTGCGCTGTATGCCTCCAGCACGTCGATCGGCACCTCACACACCATGGTGGTTTCCAGCGCCCGCGCCTCGCTCATATACTGATTGGCGGCCATGGCACTCAGGCCGATCACTTCACCGGTGATGTGGAAGCCGGTGATCTGAACACGTCCATCATTGGTCAGGACATAGGATTTGACGGAGCCGCAACGGATCGCGTAGACGGCGCGCAAGGGTTCACCAATCCGGTAGAGCAGTTCGCCGCGCTTGAAAATCCTGCGATTTCTGACTATCGTTTCCAACAGACGCAGGTCTACATCCGGGCCGTTAACCTCGCGGCACAAACCATAAATCCCGCAATCCTTGCAGGTAACCGGGGAGCACACTTCAGGTTCCGCTACACGCGGCGGCGCCGGCCGTCTCGGCATCAATCGTGCAACGGCTGTCACGGTTTCTCACCCAGAAGCAGTTTCACATCATGCACGATCGACACCAGTTCAGCATCGTGATTGATCAGCACACGCAAGCGGCCATGCGGATCGAAGCCATAAACGCCTGCGCTGTGATCCAGCAGATAGCCCGCCGCGGAACCAGAATCATGTTTGGCGTAAGTCACCTTGAACTCCTTGGCGGTTCTGGCGATAGCTGATTCATCGCCGTACAGAGCCAGAAAATCTTTATGAAAATAAGTCACAAAATTCGCCAGTTTTTCCGGCGTATCGCGCGCCGGGTCCAGCGTTACAAATAGCACCTGGACTCGCGCAGCGTCATCGCCCAACCGTTTCTGCACCATGGACAACCCCGACAGCATGGTCAGGCATACGTCAGGACAATGAGTATAGCCAAAAAAAAGCAATACCGCCTTGCCCTTGAAATCGGCCAGCGTGCGCGTCTTGCCATGATGGTCGACAAGGCGGAAATCCCTGGCGAAATCAGCGCCGGTAATATCAGTTGCAACGAATGGCTCGGCCGGGGCACTTTTATCGGCACATCCGGATAATAAAGTCAGTACGCAAGCTACAGCCGCCACCCACAGGCCGAATCGTTCGATAACGGGGCGCAATTATACCCCCTTCTGGCCCATTTCATCCATCATCGCCATCGGCAAGTCACAAATGCGATACTTCCCGCTTTGTACGGCAATGGCCAACCGGTCGAGTGTCTGCTCATGCAGCAGCGCAACAATTTTTTCCTTGATCGGCTTCCATTTCGAATGCACGGGGCAGGCCGTTTCGTCGCTGCAAATCTTCAGCCCCAGAACGCAATTTTCAGTAAAGCCAACCCCTTCGATCAGGGTGACGATCTGCATCAGATCGGTCTTTTCCCCGCCCTCGCGCAGACAGAACCCTCCCTGGCGACCGCGATAGGAATAAAGCAGATTTCCCCGGCACAGGCTTTGCATGATTTTGGCCAGATAGGCCGTGGGAACGCCGAGATATTCAGCGACCTTGCGGTTCAGAATCGGCTCGCCCGGAGGCCGCGTGGCGATATAAATGAGGGCCTGGATGGCATACTGGCTGGTACGGGATAAAATCATGGCCTGAATCCTAAACGATCGTTGTTAAAAATTATATAACTTATAGGTCTGAATATCCTAATATTTTCCAATATTATACCGCTCGATCTCTGCCCAGGCTTAACCGGAAATTCAGCATCACCATGGCGCCCAGCAGCAGCGCCGCAACGCCGTTATGAGCAACGGCAACCGGCAGCGGCAAGCTCAACATCACATTGCAAATTCCCAGCGCTATCTGGGTGAACAGCAGGGCCATAACAACCCATGCCACGCCCCGCATGCCGCGGATTCGTTTCACCCGGAAAGCAAGCCACCCTGTGTACAGGAGAACCAGGTAGGCCCCCAGACGATGTACCCAGTGTATTGCGGTCAGCCCTTCGCGGGACAGATAAGCACCATCGGCCGTCATGCCCAGCTCCCTGACCAGCCGGAACGCTTGGGATAAATCCATTTCCGGCCACCAGACGCCATTGCATAGCGGAAACCCGGCACAGGCCAGCGCGGCGTAATTCGAACTTACCCACCCCCCCAACGCAATCTGCAAAAAGACCAGCAGCAACCCCAGCCCAGCCCACCCACGCAAGCTCCCGACCGATGTCCGATCCATTCGGTATCTGCCGGAAAACTGGCGCATGGCCAGCCAGACAAGCAACGCCAGCGTCATCATGCCGCCCAGCAGATGGGCACTGACAATAAACGGCTTGAGTCGCTCCGTGACTGTCCACATGCCCAGCAAAGCCTGAAACATGACCAGCCCCACCAACACGACCGGCAGCACGGGGGACTGTGCGAGCAGGCCACGTTTACGCCAGGCCCACACCGCAATGATCGCAATCAGCAAGCCCAGGGTACCGGCGAAATAGCGATGGGTCATTTCCTTCCATGCCTTGTGCGTCGACACGGGCCCATCCGGGAGAACCGCTACCGCCCGAGCAATCTCATCAGCCGCATGATGAGGTGAAATCCTGCCATAACACCCGGGCCAGTCCGGACAACCCAAACCCGCGTCGGACAGCCTCACGTATGCCCCCAGCACAACCACGCAGAGCGCAAGAAGCGTCGTCATGAAAACAAGTTTTTTATACATAAGGAATGCTGCGTGACCTTATGCCAACCTGATGAAATGATCAACCAGCAGCATGGCAAACAACACGGTCAGATAGAAAATGGAATAACTGAACGTCTTTTTTGCCAGCGCGTCGCTATAAGTGCGATACAGCTTGACGGCATGGTAGAGAAAACCGGCATCCAGTACGACCGCTCCCGCCAGATAGAGCAAACCGCTCATGCCGATGGTGAAAGGCATGAGGCTCACCGTTACCAGAATGATGGTGTAGAGCAGGATATGCAGCCGGGTAAACTCCTCCCCGTGGGTAATCGGCAGCATGGGCAGTCCGGATTTGGCATATTCATTCCTGCGAAAAAGCGCAAGCGCCCAGAAGTGCGGGGGGGTCCAGGAGAAAATGATCAGGAACAATATCAGCGCTTCGGGCGGGATCGAATTGGTCACCGCAGCCCAGCCCAGTATCGGCGGCATCGCGCCGGACGCTCCTCCGATGACGATATTCAGCGGCGTAGCGGGCTTCAGGAAAACCGTGTAAATCACGGCGTAGCCAAAAAACGTCCCCAACGTCAGCCACATCGTCAATGGATTGACCAACCCGTAAAGCAGGACCAGTCCCAGCGTGCCCAGGAGAGTGGCAAACACCAGCGTTTGCAGCGAGGTGACTTGCCCGGTTGGCAGGGGACGGCCGCGCGTGCGTGCCATCCGCGCATCGATTTTCTGCTCGATCAGGCAATTGAAAGCAGCCGCAGCACCGGTCACCATTGCAATCCCCAGCGTCGCCACCAGCAGAATCGGCAGAGAAACCATGCCCGGCGATCCCAGGAACATCCCGATCACCGCCGTAAACACGACCAGTGCAGTCACTCTTGGCTTGCACATCAGATAAAAGCTTCGGCAACTAAATGCAGCCTGCTGCAAAACCATGGTGGCGCTCATATTCATGCTATCCCCTTCTCATCCTTAATCTTGCCTGTTCGTCGCAACTCTGTGCTGCTACCCCACCCACGAATATTTCAGCAGGCGGGTCAAATCCTTGAGCATGCCGCCGGGATCAGTGCCTGGCGGGTATCGCATGATCAAGTTGCCGAGTGGATCGACCAGATAAATGCCTTGCTGCTCCGCCGGCTGCCCCGCGTCAACTCCAAAACTCTGCAACACTTCTGCCAGAGCCTTCTTTTCTCCTGTCCACACCCACATCTCGGGGTAGTCAGCCAATTTAGCCTTCAACTTTTCCGTCGCGCCCATATCGGTCGCAATAAAAACCCTTTGTACCCGGCCAATCTCCTTGGCTTGGGCCGCATGCACCTGGCGCATGGTGTAAATATTTTTCATGCACTCTTCAGGGCAGGATGAGGAGCCAAAATGCACCATGAGCCATTTTCCGCGCAACTCGCTGAAATTCGCCGGCCTGCCATCCAGGGTTTGCAGTGACCGGCCTTCGACCTGCCGCGCCGGTTGAATCAATTCGCCATGATTCCCGCTGCTGGATGGTCGCCATCCAGTCAGGTACAGCAGCGTAGCCAGCACCACCGGCAACACGAACAACAGCATGAGCATGACAAACACCCATCTGTTTGCAGGGGCGGATTTCGCCGCCAGATCATTTTCAAGCATGGTCATGGTCGTCATTTGCTGCTTTCCTGATACTTGTCACCAGATAGAACACCATTAACACTGTTGCCATCCCGTACCACTGCAAAGCGTAGCCGCGATGCACCTCGATCCGCGCATCCGGACGTGGCCACTCACGCACATAGCCGCCCGCAGTGCTTGTCGGATCCAGCCGGATCACTACAGGCTGCAGGGGAAATGGCACCGCATCCATATAGCGTTTGAGGTCCAGATTTTGCCAAACCTTTTGCCAGCCACTGCGTAAATCCTTCGGCCTTTCCAATTCGAAAAATTTTCCGGACGGCACGACAACATAACCGCTCACTTCCACCACCCCCTGCGGCACATCGGTCTCGGGCAAAACGTTTCTATCCCGGCCAACCGGAACCCAACCGCGGTTAACCAGCACATACCTATTTCCACCCTCGATATGCAGGGGGGTAAGAACATGGTATCCCGCCATCCCCCCGTGAACCTGGTTATCCAGCAGGATTTGATAAGCCGGCTGATAGCGCCCACGCGCGACCACCCTGCTGTAACGAACGGCTTCCGGATCCAGGGGGTATGCACCCACTTGCAGAGACGACCCCTTTTCACGCTGATCATAGTTTTCCTGCAACGCCTGCTTCTGCTCGGCCTTGCGGGCCTGCCACTGCCCCAAGCTGATCAGGGCCGGCAACAATAGCAATGTCGCTATCGTCGGTATCAGCTTCGGCCTAAACCGTAAGGGATTTGTTTGCATAATCCGGCACCGGGTTGCATAATTTCAGACGACACTATGAAAGATTCATATGCTTATCAAAACCGGAATCATCATCCTGCTCGTCTTGATCGTCGCCAGCCTGTTCAGTGCCTTAACCTTTCTTTACAAGGATCAGGGGCAAGGCGAACGAACCGCCAGAGCACTCACGATCCGCATTTCACTTTCCATCCTGCTCTTTGTGTTACTAATGCTCGGGTTTTACTTCGGCGTTATTCCTGAGCGGGGCTTATAGCCTTTCGGCCATAAGCCCGCTACTCCCCGACTTACAGCCAGTAAACCAGCACGAACAGCAGCAGCCACACCACGTCCACAAAGTGCCAATACCACGCCACGCCTTCGAAGCCGAAGTGCGAATCAGGCTTGAAATGGCCCTTCATCGAGCGAAACAGGATCACGATCAACATGATCGTTCCCAGCGTAACGTGGAAACCGTGGAAGCCCGTCAGCATGAAGAACGTCGCGCCGTATACGCCCGCGCCCATGGTCAGGCCGAGTTCGGTATAGGCATGGTGGTACTCGTAGGCCTGCAAGGTGATGAACGAGATGCCCAGAACAACGGTCATAAATAAACCGGCAATCAGTTGAGTACGCTTGTTTTTCAGCAAGCCCCAATGCGCCCAGGTTACCGTCGCGCCAGATGTCAGCAGGATCAGCGTGTTGATCGCCGGGATACCCCATGCCCCCATCGGCGTGAAGGCTTTTCCACCCGGCCCGCTGGTTGGCCATGTCCCGGTATACCCTGGCCACAGAGACTGGGTATCGCCCAGCCAGGGCACGGAAAGTTCGCGCACATAGAAAAGAGCGCCGAAGAAAGCAGCGAAGAACATGACTTCCGAGGCAATGAACCAGACCATTCCCCAGCGGAAGGAGTGATCTTCCCAATTATGGTAGCGTCCGCCCTCGCTTTCCCCGATGACCGTCCCAAACCAGCCGAACAGGACATAAAGAATCAACAGGAATCCGGCCAGCATGGACCACTGTCCGATTGCGATAGAATTTATCTTGAGGATAAATCCAAGAGCCAACAGAAATATGCCGCCCGACACCATAATGGGATAGCGACTCGGCTCCGGCACATAATAATGCCCCTGTGTTTCGGTCATTTTTTACCCTCCTCCCTCAGACAAATAATCACGATCCCTTTACTGCCGGGAAAAATGCGTAGGACAGCGTGACAGTTCCAACCTCTTTTGAAAGCTCCGGGCTGATAATAAATGTCAGCCCCATTTCTTTCTCAGCCCCCGGTTCCAGGGCCTGCTGCTTGAAACAGAAACAATCCAGCTTGACGAAGTGCTGCGCCGCCTGACCAGGAGTGACGCTGGGCACGGCCTGACCGACGATGGTCTGGTTAGTCGAGTTCTTTGCGTAATAGCTGACCCGAACAATCTCGCCAGGATGCACCCGCATGCTGGCCTGCTGCGGATGAAACTCCCAGCTCAAGCCGGGCATGACCGTGCCGGTAAATTGCACCGTCACCCAGCGCGTTTTATCCACCTTGACCGCTGCCGGCCTCGCGCTCTCCGAGTTGGTTTTGCCATTAAGGCCGGTCGCCTCGCAGAACACGTTATACAAAGGCACCAGGGCGAACCCGAAACCCAGCGCGCCGATCGCCACGGCGCCCAGCTTGATGGCCAGGCGCTTGTTGGCTCGCCTTAGCTCTTCGCCGTTCACTTGGCTCTCAGGTAGTAGATGACAAAAACAAAAACGGCTGCCGCGACAAGCCCCAGGACCCAGGCCAGCCGCGTATTAGCTTGCAGCTGCCGGGCCTGTTCATCGTTCTGGTTTTCGTTATTCATCCCGCGACCCTACTTCAGTACCGGCTGAGTGGTGAAGCTATGGTATGGCGGTGGCGAAGGAAGAGTGAATTCAAGCCCTTTCGCGCCTTCCCATACCTTGTCACTCGCTTTTTCACCACCGCGCGCGCACTTGATGATGATGTACACGAACAACAGTTGCGACAGCCCCAATGCGAAAGCGCCGATCGACGAGATCTTATTGAACTCGGTGAACTGCAACGCGTAATCCGGAATACGGCGCGGCATGCCGGCCAGACCCAGGAAAAACTGGGGCATGAAGGTGAGATTGAAGGAAATGGCGGTCAGCCAGAAATGCGCCTTGCCTAATTTTTCGTCGTACATGTGCCCGGTAAATTTGGGCAGCCAGAAGTAAACACCCGCCATCGCACCCATAATGCCGCCGGCAAACAGAGTGTAGTGGAAGTGCGCCACCACGAAGTAAGAGTGGTGATACTGGGCATCTGCCGCAACGTCTGCCAGCACCAGTCCGGTCAAGCCGCCGATACCGAACAGGATGACGAAGCCGAGAGCAAACAGCATCGGGGTTTCGAATGTCATAGAGCCGCGCCAGATAGTGGCAATCCAGCAGAAAAACAGCACCGCCAGGGGCAGCGAAATCGCCATGGTGCTGTACATGAAATAGAGCAAGGCCGGAACCGGCATACCGACGGTGAAGAAGTGGTGCGCCCACACGATGACCGACATGATCCCGATCGCCCAGAACGAGTAAACCTGCGCTTTGTGGCCATAAATCGGTTTGCGAGCGAAGGCCGATAGAATGTGCGGCATGAAACCCCAGATCGGCAGCAGCAGGATATACACTTCCGGATGCCCGAAGAACCAGAACAAATGCTGGAACAGGATGGGGTCGCCACCGCCGGCCGCATCAAAGAAATGGGTATCGAAGTGACGGTCGGTCAGCAGCATCGTGACCGCGCCTGCCAGAACCGGAATCGTGGCAATCAGCAGGAATGCGGTAATCAGCCAGGCCCATACAAACAGCGGCATCTTCATCATGGTCATGCCGGGAGCGCGCATATTGAGGATCGTCACGACCACGTTGATGGAAGCCAGAATCGAGGAGATACCCAGCAGGTGGATGGAGAAAATGGCGAAATCGACACCCATCCCACCTTGCACCGAGAGTGGCGCGTACAGTGTCCAACCGGTCGCTACCGCGCCGGTACCTATTCCGAACAAAGCCAGAATAAACGGCATCACCAGCAATGTCGCCGCCGGCGGCAGCAGCCAGAAACTCCAGTTATTCAAGCGCGGCAACGCCATGTCCGGCGCGCCTATCATCATCGGGATCAGCCAGTTTGCCATCCCGGTAGCAACCGGCATCAGCGCGGCAAAAATCATGATCAGCGCATGCACGCCGATCAACTGGTTGAAAAACTCCGGTTGCATCAACTGCATGCCGGGCTGGAACAACTCAGCCCGCACCCCCATGATCATCGCGCCTCCGACCATGAACATGATGAGCGCGAAGATCATGTACATCGTGCCGATATCCTTGTGGTTGGTTGTAAACAACCAGCGCTGGATACCGCTCGGATGACCATGATCGTGATGATCGTCGTGTGTAGAAACTGTAGCTGTTGTCATAGTTCGCTCCTTACATTTCCCTGATTGATTAACCAGGAGCCTGTCAGACTCATGATGAATCGGCTGCAAATCCGCCTGGGTGGTCCATATTTCGCCGCTTTTTTGGTCAATAGAACGACTATTGACCTGCAAAACCAGCTAAATCTGTCCTCGCCCAGCCGAATTTTGCGAGCATCCGCTGCGCGGCTTGCCTGCTTGGCCCTATTCGCTTCGATCCCCATAAGTCCGACAGGCTCCTAGCGCAACGCCTTGGCCTGCGCCGGCTGAACCATGTCGCCCATCTTGTTGCCGAATGAATTGCGCTCGAATGTCACCACGGCGGCAATTTCCGCATCTGAAAGCGTCGTCTTGTATGCCTGCATGGCGGTACCCGGCTTGCCATTCATGACGCGATCCAGGTGCCCGTCCTTGATCAAGTGTCCGCTAGCATCCAGCATTGGGCCATTGATCAGCTTGCTTCCAGCCAGCGCGGGGAAAGTCGGCGGCAGCCCCTGGCCATTGGCTTGGTGGCAAACCACACACTGCTTGGCATAAACCTCGGCGCCCTGCTTCATCAGCTCATCCTTGCTCCACTCCCGCTCTGCGCTTGCGGCGGCGCTCACCTGCTTGGCCTTTTGCTGTGCCACCCATACCTTGTAATCCGCCTCAGAGACAGCTTCAACAACAATCGGCATGAAGCCGTGGCCCTTGCCGCACAATTCGGCACATTGCCCACGATAGATCCCCGGCTTCTCGATCTTTGCCCAGGTTTCCCGCATGAAACCCGGAATTGCGTCGCGCTTCGCTCCAAACTGCGGGATCCACCAGGTATGAATCACGTCTGTCGAAGTCAGCAGAATTCGAACCTTCTTGTTGACTGGCAGCACAACGTGGTTGTCCACATCCAGCAAGTAGTGCTCGCCCTTGGCTTCCTTGTTATAAATTTGTTCTTCTGATGTAGTCATCGTGCTGACAAATTTGATGCCTTCGGCAGGGTATTCATACTGCCATTTCCACTGACTACCGGTCACCTTCAGCACCATGTCTGCATCGGTCTTGGTGTCTTCCATCATGACGACGCTGTGGTAGGCGGGTATGCCCATCACAACGAAATCGATGAAGAGCAGCAGCGCAAACGGAACCAAAGTCCAGATTACCTGCGACTTCGTGCTGGGGCCTGTGAAATTGGCCGGCTGATGGCCTTTACTTTTGCGGTGGGCGAAGATGGAGTAAATCATGATAGCCAGCACCGCAAAGAAGATGGCGATACTGATCAACATGAATTTGTTGTGCACATGCAGCGTATCGAGCGCAAGCGGCGTCACCGGTTCCGGGAAATTCCAGGCGTATTCCGCATGGACCAGTCCCGAGCTGAAAATGGCCGCAAACCCTGCCCATGATGCAAATATTTTTTTATATGCCATGCTTCTCCCCTGTTGAACCCCTATTTAAACCCTGAATCCCGCGCCATCTCCTGCCAGGAAAAACCCTGCGGCAGATTTCTTCAATGACCAGCAAAAATAGCAAAAGGAATCGGAAAAAAGTTTCCCGGGGAGAATTGAAGCATGTCGTTGGCAGTAACTAAGCATTCCGCCAAGATCAGGTGGCTACGCTACACTTGATGTCACAACCCGCTCTCGACCGACGAACTGACCGATAGCCGGTTCCCAACCAAAATCTCCCCGTACAACTATTTCTTAATTTTTTGCACTTGTAGCAGGTAGCACAATAAATTCAAGGCAAATTTAACATGTGTCACAACCGCCTGACAAGCAGGTTGTTACATAACCACTTGATTTATGTAGGCAATATATAACCACATTATTATATTAATATGTGCTTAATATTAGTTAACGCACGTTAATATAGTGTTTATATTTATGGTGTTGCGAAGGAATTTTTGAAAAAACAGGGATTATTTTTCTTTACTGGAATTAAGGATATTTAAATCCATTAATCCCGATACAACAGCGGGACTGGCTTCAGCTTGATAGGGAATGACACCGAGCAGCGGTGCAGCCAGACGGGTTTCAAGTGCATGCAGGTTTTCATCAAACGCACTCATGTCGGGATCGATCCGGTTGGCCACCCATGCGACCAGACGCAGGCCTTTGTGACGGATAGCACGGGCGGTGAGCAGGGCGTGATTGATGCAGCCAAGGCGCATTCCGACCACAAGGATCACGGGCAACCCGAGCATTTCCGCCATGTCGGCGGTATCCTGGCAGGCATTGAGCGGCACGACGAAGCCGCCGACACCCTCGACCACCGTCACATCGGCCATTTCGCGCAACTGCCGAAAGGATCGGTCTATCTTTTCAAGGCTAACCTCCACACCGCCCTGCTCCGCAGCGATATGAGGGGCAACAGGTGAAATCAGGGCGTAGGGATTAACCCACTCCCGTGGTGCAGCAACATTGCCGGCCGCACGCAGGTTTTCCACATCTTCGCAGCACAACCCTGCGGGCGTTTCCACGCAACCGGCAGCGACCGGCTTCATGCCAACGGCCCTGCTGCCCTGCCTGACGAAGGCCTGCAGCAAAGCGCAGGAGACCAGCGTCTTGCCTACGCCGGTGTCGGTGCCGGTGATGAAATAAGCTTTTTTCATTTATCAAACCCAAAAAATAGGCCCATTCAGTTGCGGATCACAGAATATCCAGCGGGCTTTGCACTCCCCTTCCGCCACGATTGAGAACATGGGTGTAGATCATCGTCGTGCTCACGTCCGAATGGCCGAGCAACTCCTGCACCGTGCGGATATCGTAGCCTGATTGCAGCAGATGGGTGGCGAAGGAATGGCGCAAAGTATGGGGCGTGGCAGGCTTGACCAAACCCGCATCGCGCACCGCCTGCTTCACCGCCCGCTGCACGGACTGATCCTGCACATGATGCCGCCGCACTACCCCGGAGCGTGGGTCCACCGCTCGATTCCCCGAAGGGAACACATATTGCCAACCCCACTCCCGTGCCGCGGATGGATATTTCTTGTCCAACGCATGCGGCAAATACACTTCGCCAAACCCCTCCGCAACATCCTGTTCGTGCAGCGCCTTCACTTTCAATAAGTGCGTCTTCAAAGGATTCACCAATGCCGCCGGCAGCATCGTCACCCTATCCTTCGCGCCCTTGCCGTCCCGGATCAGAATCTCCTTGCGCGACAACTCCACATCCTTCACCCGCAAGCGCAATGCCTCCATCAGGCGCATTCCCGCCCCATAGAGCAAACTCGCCACCAACCAATGCGTCCCGGAAAGGCCAGACAGCAGCGCCTGCACCTCTGCCTGAGTCAAAACCACCGGCAAGCGTTTCGGCGCTTTTGCTTGCTCTACATTCTCAAGCCAGGGCAAATCCGCCCCCAACACCTCACGATAAAGGAATAATAAAGCGCTTTTCGCCTGATTTTGCGTGGAAGCCGCCACCTTTCCTTCAACGGCAAGCCATGTCAGGAACGCCTCCACCTCGCGAGCGCCCATCTCATTCGGATGGCGCTTGCCAAAATGACAAATAAATCGTTTAATCCAATCTAGGTATGCCTGCTCAGTTCGGATACTGTAGTGCTTCAAACGAATTTTTCCGCGCACCTGATCCAACAGGCGCGGAGATGTAGACAAGACGGTAGCATCAGTCATTTTTAGGATGCCCTAAAAAGCAGGAACAAAATGATTCTAAAGCATTTTATAAATTTAGTGCAGGTTATATCAACTAAAATGACGCTTTATAAAGCGTCATTTTAGGAGGCACACTCAACGTTAGCCATCGTCACATGAACCGACCGTTGCTTCCGATTATTTTTGTAGCTTTGGTAATCGCACTCTCAGTCGAAGCAAGGGCACAGTCCCATTGCGCTCCTAATGAGGCGGTCTATTTCACATGCAGAATACAAAAAACTGCCAAGATATTGTCAGTTTGCGGGAGCGCTCTAAAGACTATTGAATCACTGCCGAACCGAGATAAGGCATGGCTTCAGTACCGTTTCGGACCTCTTGGCGATCCAGAACTGGTTTTCCCCTCACGCAAGGCTGGATCACTCGATGCGTTCTCCCATGAACACCATAAGGGTGCTCAAAGCCTTGCGTTTTCAAAAGCCGGGGTAACGTATTCTGTATTTGCAGCACAACATGACGATACGGGCGTCATTTCTAAAGGCGTTTCAGTTATAACTGAGCGCAAAGTCATCGCACTCCGATGCGACGATGCAATACCGTCATCTGAGTTTTACGGCCTAGTGTACGCACTCGAGTATCCCAGTACAAAATGAGGCTTCCACAGGTTTCGGCAAGGCCGCACTCTCCAACCGCCGCTATGGCTAACCCATCCATCAACACGGACGCTGCGCGATGAAGCCGCGCAGCGCCGGTTATGTCAGACGTTTAATTAAAGGTAATTAAAGGAATTAAAAAAATTAAAGGGGCCAGGCTCGATTAAATTAGGTTATACTAGCGTCATCATGCCCCGCCGCCCCCGCATACACTTAGCCGGTGTGCCGCTGCACATTGTCCAGCGAGGACACAACCGCGATGCCTGCTTCTTCGCTGATGACGACTACCACGCCTACCGTCACTGGCTAAGCGAGGCTCTCAAGGAAAGCGGCTGCGTCTTGCACGCCTATGTGCTCATGACCAACCATGTGCATCTACTACTGACCCCGCCGCAGCCCAAGGATGTACCCCAGCTCATCATTTCACTGGGACGGCGCTATGTTCAATATATCAACAAGACCTACCGCCGCACCGGTACGCTATGGGACAGCCGCTACAAGTCTTCGCTGGTGCAGGAGGATACCTACTTGCTGCTATGCCAGCGCTACATCGAGCTTAATCCCGTGCGCGCTGACATGGTGGAAGACCCGGCGCACTACCGTTGGAGCAGTTATCCTGCGAATGCGCTGGGACAAAGCGACTCACTGATCACCCCGCACCCGCTGTATACCGCCATGGCTGCGGACGATGTAAGCAGACGAGAGAACTACCGAGCGTTATTTCGCTCCCAGATCAACACGACGGCCATTGCGGATATCCGTCTGGCACTGGGTCAAAGTCAGCCGCTAGGTAACGCACGGTTCATTGATACGATAGAGCAAATGACAGGGCAGCGACGCGAGGCTAAACCGCGCGGAAGGCCTAGGGGCAAAGGCCGGAGAGTTGATAATTAAAGTGAGCCTGGCCCCTTTTTCAACTTTTTCACCTTTTTCAAGAGTAACCTGAACTACGACGAGACCGTTGCCGCCTTGAGCGAAAACATCAAGAAGAAACAGGACTGGCGGGTGCTGACAGTAAACGACTATCAAAAGAGTACGGCAGCTTTCGGTGCCATAGAACGGGTCGGCAGCGTGACCATCTGCAATCCGCGCTACGCCTCGACGATCCTGGCCAACGACACGGACCGCGGCGTTACGGCATTCATGCCCTTGGGGCTTGGGGTCTACGAAGACAAGAAAGGCCAAGTATTTGTCTCACAGCTCAATGTCGGGCTTTTGGGCATGATGTTCGGCGGCACTATCGCGGATGTCAGAATCAAAGGGGCCAGGCTCAATTAAATTAGATTATACTTGATCGCATCATGCCCCGCCGCCCCCGGATACACTTGGCCGGTGTGCCGCTGCACATTGTCCAGCGCGGACACAACCGCGATGCCTGCTTCTTCGCTGATGACGACTACCTTGCCTACCGCCACTGGTTGGGTGAGGCTCTCAAGGAAAGCGGCTGCACCCTGCACGCCTATGTACTCATGACCAACCATGTGCATTTACTGCTGACCCCGCCTCGACCTGAGGATGTGCCCCGTCTCATCATTTCACTGGGGCGGCGCTATGTTCAGTACATCAACAAAACCTACCGACGCACCGGTACACTGTGGGACAGTCGCTACAAATCTTCGCTGATACAGGAAGATAACTACTTGCTGCTATGTCAGCGCTACATTGAGCTTAATCCTGTACGCGCCGCCATGGTGGAAGACCCGGCACACTATCGTTGGAGCAGTTATCCTGCGAATGCCTTGGGAGAAGGCGACACCCTGATCACCCCCCATCCGCTGTATACCGCCATGGCCGTGGACGACGTAGGCAGACGGGAGAATTATCGGGCGTTATTTCGTTCCCAGATCGACGAGCCGGCCATTGCGGATATCCGCTTGGCACTGAGTCAAAGCCAGCCTCTGGGTAACGCCCGGTTCATGGATATGATAGAGAAAATGACTGGGCTGCGACGTGAAGTGAAACCACGCGGAAGGCCCAGGGTGCAAAGGCCAGAAAATGGACAGTTAAAGTAGAATTAAAGGGGCCAGGCTCGATTAAATTAGGTTATACTAGCGTCATCATGCCCCGCCGCCCCCGCATACACTTAGCCGGTGTGCCGCTGCACATTGTCCAGCGAGGACACAACCGCGATGCCTGCTTCTTCGCTGATGACGACTACCACGCCTACCGTCACTGGCTAAGCGAGGCTCTCAAGGAAAGCGGCTGCGTCTTGCACGCCTATGTGCTCATGACCAACCATGTGCATCTACTACTGACCCCGCCGCAGCCCAAGGATGTACCCCAGCTCATCATTTCACTGGGACGGCGCTATGTTCAATATATCAACAAGACCTACCGCCGCACCGGTACGCTATGGGACAGCCGCTACAAGTCTTCGCTGGTGCAGGAGGATACCTACTTGCTGCTATGCCAGCGCTACATCGAGCTTAATCCCGTGCGCGCTGACATGGTGGAAGACCCGGCGCACTACCGTTGGAGCAGTTATCCTGCGAATGCGCTGGGACAAAGCGACTCACTGATCACCCCGCACCCGCTGTATACCGCCATGGCTGCGGACGATGTAAGCAGACGAGAGAACTACCGAGCGTTATTTCGCTCCCAGATCAACACGACGGCCATTGCGGATATCCGTCTGGCACTGGGTCAAAGTCAGCCGCTAGGTAACGCACGGTTCATTGATACGATAGAGCAAATGACAGGGCAGCGACGCGAGGCTAAACCGCGCGGAAGGCCTAGGGGCAAAGGCCGGAGAGTTGATAATTAAAGTGAGCCTGGCCCCTTTTTCAACTTTTTCACCTTTTTCAAGAGTAACCTGAACTACGACGAGACCGTTGCCGCCTTGAGCGAAAACATCAAGAAGAAACAGGACTGGCGGGTGCTGACAGTAAACGACTATCAAAAGAGTACGGCAGCTTTCGGTGCCATAGAACGGGTCGGCAGCGTGACCATCTGCAATCCGCGCTACGCCTCGACGATCCTGGCCAACGACACGGACCGCGGCGTTACGGCATTCATGCCCTTGGGGCTTGGGGTCTACGAAGACAAGAAAGGCCAAGTATTTGTCTCACAGCTCAATGTCGGGCTTTTGGGTATGATGTTCGGCGGCACTATCGCGGATGTGATGGGGATGGCCGGCAAAGACCTCAATGAGGTTGTTGCATCCGTTGCCGCCAAGTAAAAGGCTTCGTCGCTGCGGTTGGTGTTGCCGCCTAACATCGCGGTCAAGCGGGACTGGCTTACAGCGGGCTTTGCCCGCCTCCAGCCAGCCCTTACCTTAAATGCTGGGGCTATCTATGTCTGATCCCAAGAAACCCAATCCGACGAGAGACCCTTGGGCTACCTCGCTCGCAGTGACCCTCCTGCTCGCGTTGTTCAAGTAGCGGTTCGCAGATCGGGGGGTTAGCGTAGTTAAAGTGGCCATTTTTCCTGTCCCTCCGCGCCTCTGCGGTGAAAATTATTTCTTAGCAAACCTCACCACCTGCGCCTCGCCCGGCGCCTGCCTCTTCTCGCCTTTCCAGGCATGACCGTAGACCACTTCGTAGGTCGCCGGCAGCTTGCCGTCGCGGCGCAGCATCTCGTAATTCTGTTGCAGTCGCTGCCATGCACCCTTGCCCAGCAAGCCGCGGCCCCGCCCCTGATTGGCGTTGTGCGCACCCAGCGCCTTGAGATCGCGCATCAACCCGGCCAGGTCGTCGTAAGTCAGCGTCACCGTCTCCATATCCATCACCGGAGCAGCAAAGCCGGCCCGCATCAGGCCATCGCCGATATCGTGCATATCGAGAAAGCGATTGACGTGGGCATGGCCATCCAGCGTGCCGAAGGTCTGGCGCAGTTCCTTCAGGGTGTCCGGGCCAAAGGTGCTGAACATCAGCAGGCCGCCGCTTTCCAGCGCGCCGTGCATGCCGGCGAAGGTCGCCTCAAGATCATTGCACCACTGCAGGGCGAGATTGGACCAGATCATGCCGACGCTGCCGGCACGCAAGGGCAGGTTCTCGATATCGGCGCACACCCGCTCTTCGGCGGCGACAAAGGGCAGCAAGCGCTTCCACGCCGGTTGCTGGCCGCGCGACGCCCGCAGCATGGCCGGGGCGATGTCGAGTTCGATCACGCGGGACTTGGCATAGCGCCCCCTCAGTTGGCGCGATCCGTAACCGGTGCCGGAACCGGCGTCGAGAATGACTTGGGGTTCGAATTTGATGTATTGCAGGCGCTCGGCCATGCGGTCGCAGATCTCCCGCTGCAGCACGGCAACTTGGTCATAGGTGGCGGCGGCGCGATCGAAAGAGTGGCGCACCCGGCGCTTGTCGAGCGTGAATTGGTCAGTCATTTAAAAATCCGGTCACAATTTCGGTAAATTCCACAGGGTGCGACAGAAACGGCGCATGGGCGGCACCCGACAATACCTCCAGGCGCACTTCCGGCATTTGTTCGGCAAGCCAGTGCGCAGCCCCCACCGGTGTGAGCATGTCGCGGCCGCCGTGCAGCAGCAAAGTCGGCGCTTTGATCGTCGCGGCGCGGTCGCGCAAGTCGATCCCCAGCAGTATGTTCAGTCCTGCCCGCAAGGTTTGCACATCCGGGCGACCGCGCGTAAACAAAATGTCGCGCAACCGCTTCAGCACCGCTTTCACGTCATCGCCGCCGCGCGCCTGGAGCGCCAAAAAGCGTTTCAGCGTGCCTTCGTAATCGGTTTCCAGGGCAGCCGCGAACTCCAGCAGCACTTCGCGCGGCACCGCCCACGGCCAGCCTTCCCGCGCCGTAAAGCACGGCGTGGTGGCCGTCAAAACCAGGCGCTCGATCTGGTCCGGAAATAGCAGCGCCATTTCCAGCGCCACCTGCCCGCCCAGCGACCAGCCGCAAACCTGAACCTTTTCCGGCAGTGCCGCCGCCACCGCGCGAGCAAGACGTTCCAGATCATAAGGTTCGACTGCCGGACTTGCTCCATAGCCGGGCAAATCGACAAGATGCAGCCGAAAACGCTGTGCCAGGGTATCGCGTGCCCCATCCCACACCCCGCCGTGCATTCCCCAACCGTGGAGGAGGGCGAGGTCTGGACCCCTGCCCACAATTTCGATGTGCACGCTCACGCGGTACTTTCCAACTCGTTCAGCGCCGCTGCCAACTGCGCCACATCTTCCAGGCTGTGCGCCGCCGACAGCGAAATACGCAGGCGCGCTTCGCCCTTGGGCACGGTTGGCGGGCGTATCGCCGGCACCCAGATGCCGCGCTCGCGCAACGCCTCGCTCACCGCCAGCGTTTCCTGGTTGGAGCCGATGATCACCGGCTGAATCGGTGTTGTCGAGTCCATCAGGCGCCAGCGCCGCAACTTCAGACCCTGCCTCAGAGCGGCGATCAACTGCCGCAGACGCTCGCGCCGCCACGCCTCCCCTTCGATCAAGCGCAGGCTCTCGGAAAGCGCCGCAGACAGAAGTGGCGGCGTGGCGGTGGTGTAAATATAGGAACGGGCGCGCTGCACCAGGTAATCCGTCAGTTCCGCCGACCCCGCGACGAAGGCGCCGAATACGCCGGCAGCCTTGCCCAGGGTGGCCATGTAGACAATGCGTGAGGGGTGCACCACAAGGGCACTCCGACTTTCTATGCGCTGAAGCGCATGAAAGGTCGTATGAGGGGTGAGGGGTAAGGAGAAATGCTCCAGCACCCCGCGTCCGGTGCGGCCCAACACGCCAAAGCCATGTGCGTCATCCAGCACCAGCAGCGCGTCGTGGCACTCGCACAGGGCCAGCAATTCCGGCACCGGAGCAATGTCGCCGTCCATGCTGAATACGGCATCCGTCACCACCAGCTTGCGCTTCGCCCTGGATGCGGCGAGTCGCTTCTCCAGTACAGCCATGTCGAGGTGCGGATAGCGTGTGAATTTGGCGCGGGACAGCAACACCGCATCGTTGAGCGAGGCATGGTTAAGCTTGTCGGCGAAAATTTCGTCGTCGCGACCGGCCAGCGCAGTGACGATGCCGAGATTGGCCATGTAACCGGTGGAAAAAAGCAGCGCCGAAGGCAGGCCGGCGAAGGCGGCAAGCGCAGCCTCCAGTTCATGGTGAAGCGCGCTGTGGCCGCTTACCAGATGGGACGCTCCCGCCCCCACGCCGTAGCGTGCCGCGGCCCACTGCGCCGCCCCGATCAGGGACGGGTGACTGGCAAGGCCGAGATAATCGTTGCTGCAAAAGGACAGGTATTCCCTGCCGTCCACCACAATCCGGACGCCCTGGGGGCTTTCCAGCACGCGACGATGGCGGCGCAGGCCGGATGCTTCCAGGTCTTTCAGTTCATCAGAGAGGTGGGAAAAAGGCATAAAGTAGGTTGGGCACCCTGTGCCCAACAAATGGTTTTAGGTTTGTCGGGCACGGGGTGCCCGACCTACATCACCCGGAGACCCAGCTTGTCGAACAGGGCCAGATCCTGATCCGCGGAAGGATTGGGGGTGGTCAGCAGCTTCTCGCCGTAGAAAATGGAGTTGGCGCCGGCCAGGAAGCACAGCGCCTGCAGCGGCTCATCCATCTGCTCGCGCCCGGCGGAAAGTCGCACCAGGCTCTGCGGCATGAGGATACGTGCCACCGCGACGGTGCGCACGAACTCGAACGGATCCAGCGCTTCGGCGCCATCCAGCGGCGTGCCTTTTACCTGCACCAGCAGGTTGATCGGCACGGATTCCGGCGGCGGATTGAGATTGGCCAGCTGGGTCAGCAGCGCGGCGCGGTGGGTGCGCGACTCGCCCATGCCGACGATGCCGCCGGAGCACACCTTGATGCCGACGCTGCGCACCTGCTCAAGGGTATCGAGCCGGTCCTGGTAGGTGTGGGTGGTCACCACCTCGCCGTAGTATTCCGGCGCGGTGTCCAGGTTGTGGTTGTAGTAATCCAGGCCGGCCTCGCGCAGTTGCTCGGCCTGGCCTTCCTTCAGCATCCCCAGGGTCACGCAGGTCTCAAGCCCGAGGGCGCGCACGGCGGCGATCATGTCGAGCACCGGCGCCAGGTCTTTCTGTTTCGGTCCCCGCCACGCCGCGCCCATGCAAAAACGGGTGGCGCCCTTGTCCTTGGCTGCCTTGGCCTTGGTGACTACGGTTTCCAGTTGCAGCAGGCTTTCCTGCTCCACGCCGGTATGGTGGCGCTTGGACTGGGAACAGTAGCCGCAGTCCTCGGAGCATCCCCCGGTCTTGATGGAAAGCAGGGTGCTCACCTGCACTTCGTTCGGGTCGAAATGGAATCGGTGGACGGTTTGCGCCTGGAACATCAGGTCGCTGAAAGGCAGCGCGAACAGCGCTTCGGCCTCTGCGACGGACCAGCGCCGGCCTTCCCCGGCAACTTTTCCCGCTACATCCTGACCGGGATTGAATAGATCATTCATGAACCTGCACCTCCACCAACATATCCTGCCAATTTTCGCGGCTGATCCTGATCAAATCCCGCATCCCCAGCGGCACGATCACCAATAAACTCAAGACCCACACCGTGAGCAGCAAATTCATTCCGCCACCCAGCCAGGACTGCATCGCGCCGCTGAAGTTAAGCACCACCACCAGCGTACCGACCAGGCCGTAGAAACGGTATCCCGCCCAGCGCTGGTATTCCCTGACCCGCATATCGGGGTGGTGCGCAACGGAAGCGTAGGCGAAGATCGAAGCGGCGATCCAGACCATGAGAAGCGGGGGAACCAGCACTGAAATGATGCTGCCGATGATGAAAATCTGCGCCGAGCTGCGGCATTGTGACGCGCTAATCAATTTTTCAACTGTTTTCATGATTCGTCTTTGGTTGATTTTTCACAGTAAAATGGGCGCAATCATCAAGGATCGGCCCAAAGTTGTCAAATCTTTCAGCCTACATTTTAAACGGTTGCGCAAAAATTGTGCACGCAATTTTGCCGCATCATTGCGCGCTATGCGGTGCAAGCACGCTAAATCGGCTATTGTGCGCGGGTTGCGACGCCGATCTTTCCCATTACCGGGCTCCCGCCTGCCCGGTATGCGCCCTTCCCACCCCGAACGGCCAGGTCTGTGGAGACTGCCTGCAGCACCCACCCGCTTTCGAACGCACCCTGGCGGCATTTAGTTACCACTTCCCGATTGATCGCCTGCTGCACGCCTTTAAATATTCGGGCAATCTTGCGCTAACCGAAATACTGGCGAAACCGCTGGCCCAGCTCGCCGCCGACCATCCCAAACCGGATTTGCTGCTGCCGATGCCGCTCCATCCGGGGCGACTCCAGGAGCGCGGCTTCAACCAGTCGCTTGAAATCGCCAAGCCGATTTCGCGCTGGCTGGACATTCCGCTCACCGCCGATGCCTGCCGGCGCACGCGCGACACCCCGAGCCAGGCCGGGCTGAAATGGAAGGAGCGCCGCCGCAACGTGCGCGGGGCCTTTGCCTGCGATCTCGATCTCGCCGGAAAGAAAGTTGCCGTGCTGGACGACGTGATGACCACCGGAGCGACCCTGAACGAGATCAGCCGGGTTTTGCGCGGCCGCGGCGCATCGGAAGTGAGCGCCTGGGTGGTGGCGCGCACCCTGCCTGAATAATTTTAGCCTGCCGACGAGAGCCCATGTTTGACATCATCCTTTACCAGCCTGAAATCCCCCCCAATACCGGCAATATCATCCGCCTCAGCGCCAACACCGGCTGCCGGCTGCACCTGGTCAAGCCGCTCGGGTTTTCGCTGGACGACAAACAGCTGCAACGCGCCGGACTGGACTACCATGAGTACGCCACGGTCAAAACTCATGAGAACTGGGAAGAGTGTCTGGGACAGTTCGGGGGGAGGCGAATGTTTGCGCTTACTACGAAGGGGAGCACGAGATACAGCGAGGTCGCCTTTCGGCGCGATGATGTATTCGTATTCGGCCCGGAAACGCGAGGGCTGCCGGCAGAGGTTTTGGCGCAGTTCGACGAAAGCCGGCGCATCCGCCTGCCGATGCGGGCGGAAAGCCGCAGCCTGAATCTTTCCAACGCGGTCGCGGTGGTGGTGTTCGAAGCTTGGCGGCAGATCGGATTCGAAGGCGGGGTGTGAGTCATACGGCGGAAGGCGCTGCGCTTTTCCGCCCTACACCCCAGCCTGCTTTCACTCCGCCTTGGGTTCGCGGTTGAGCAAAGCCTCCACTGCCTTGCCGGGAGGCATCCCCTCGAAAAGCACCTGAAACACTGCGCGGGTAATCGGCATCTCCACATCCATATTCTGAGCAAGGCGCAGTACCTCAGCCGCACTATTGACCCCTTCGGCGATATGGCCGAGGTCGCCGAGGATGGCCTCAAGCTTCTCTCCCCTGGCCAGCCGCAGGCCCACGGTACGGTTGCGCGACAGATCGCCGGTGCAGGTCAGGATCAGGTCTCCCGCGCCGGTCAGCCCCATGAAGGTTTCCGGCCGGCCGCCCATGGCCACGCCGAGCCGGCCGATTTCCGCCAGGCCGCGGGTAATCAGGGCGGCACGCGCATTGTAGCCGTAACCCATGCCATCGGAAATGCCAGCCGCGATCGCCATGACGTTCTTGACTGCGCCGCCGACTTCGACCCCGACCACATCCGGGCTGGAATAAACCCGCAGTCTGGGGCTGTGCAACTCCAGTGCCATGGCGTGGGCAAAGGGCTCGTCGCGGGATGCCAGGGTAAGCGCCGTTGGCAACCCCTTGGCCACTTCCTGGGCAAAGCTCGGTCCGGACAGCACACCGCATTGCGCCTTGCCGCCCAACTCCTCCGCCACCACCTGGTGCGGCAACTTGGCCGTTCCCGCTTCGAAGCCCTTGCACGCCCAGACCAGCGGCATCCTCGCGCCCAGTTCGGCCATCTGCCTCACCACCTGCCGGAAGCCCGCGGTGGGCACCACCGCCAAGGCCAGATCGGCCTGATCGAGCGCCTGAGCCAGTTTCAGTTCGATCCGCAGGGCATCGGGGAAGGGAAATCCGGGCAGATAACGCCGATTGACGCGCTCTTCCGCCATCTCGGCACACTGGGCCGGATTGCGCGTCCACAGATGCACCTCATGGCGTGCCGCGAGGCTGACGGCAAGTGCCGTTCCCCAAGCGCCGGCACCCAGCACGGCGATCTTCATGCGCCCCAAACCTGACTGGCCAGGATGAAGCCGATCCGGTCGTCGCGGTGGCGCACTTTCAGCCAACCGGTCGAGCCGTACTCAACCAGTTCCAACGCGACGAGACGAAAAGACCTCAACGCCCGAGCCCGGCTTATCATGACGATCAGTGAGTCGTTTCTGCTGCAACTTCCGGTTGCTGCATGTGCTGCTGCTGGTACATCAACTCGAAATTGACCGGATTCAGCAACACCGGCGGGAATCCGGCGCGCGACACCATATCCGAAATCGTCTCGCGCACGTAGGGGAACAGGATATTCGGACAGGTGATCCCGAGGATCGGCTCCATGTCATCCTGGGGAACATTACGGATCTGGAATATCCCGGCCTGGGCAACTTCCACCAGAAACAGGGTTTTGTCCTCGGCCAGTTTGGCGGTAACAGTGACCGTCAGCACGGTTTCATAGACGCCCTCGTCCACCATTCCACCCTGATTGTGCAGCTGCACATCGATCTGCGGGGTTTCGCGCTGCATAAAGATGGTCGGCGCATGGGGAATTTCCAGGGACAAATCCTTGACGTAAATTTTTTCGATGGAAAAAGTCGGTTGCTGCTGCTCGTCGCTCATGCAAGATCCCTAACAAATAATTAAATAAAGTTCGTAGGGTGCGTCCGTGCGCACCATGGTGCGTGGGACGCACCCTACCCTAATGTCGCATCAGCCAGCTTTTCAAATTTGCTGCATCGAGAGCCCCGGCGACCCGGTCTGCTTCAATCCCATTCTTGAACAGCGCCAGGGTAGGAATGCTGCGGATGCCGAACTGCTGCGCCAGGGCTTGTTCCTGTTCGGTATTGACCTTGGCGAAGCGAACCCGGGTTTTCAGTTCGGCAGCGACTTGAGCGAATACCGGTGCCATCATTTTACAGGGCCCACACCATGACGCCCAGAAATCCACCAAAACCGGCAACTCGTTCCGGGCAACAAACGGCCCGAAGCTGTTGGCCGCCAACTCGATCGGCACGCCATCGAGGAGGGCTGCGCCGCATTTTCCACACTTCGGGTTCTGCTCCAGGCACTCATCCGGCACCCGGTTTGTGGCGAGGCATTTTGGGCAGACAATATTCATCGTGGCGAGAAAACCTGTGTCACTCGGCCAGCAGGGGTACCAGACCGCCGTCTTGATCGAGCTCGGAGAGGTCGTCAAAACCCCCTACATGGGTGCTGCCGATATAAATTTGCGGCACGGTACGACGGCCGGTTTTTGCGATCATTTCGCCAAGCTGGGCAGGGTCGAGATCCACGCGAATCTTGTTGATTTCCTTCACGCCCTTGGTCATCAACAACCTTTCCGCCATCGTGCAATAAGGGCACACGGCGGTGCAATACATGGTCACGTTCCCCATCTTCATTTCTCCATCGGCATGTTTGCCCGTTCCCAGGCGGAGATTCCGCCCGTCAGATTGTACACTTGCTCAAAACCGTTCTTGCGCAGCACGCTGCATGCCCGTCCGGAGCGCATCCCGCTGCGGCAGATGGCGATGACCGGACGGTTCTTGTACTTTTCCAGTTCCGCATGCTTGGCCAGCTGGCCGAGCGGAACATGCACCGAATGCGGGATATGCCCGGCGTAGAACTCGCTGTCCTCGCGCACGTCCAGCACCACGGCATTCTGATGGTTGATCAGCTGCGTCGCCTCCAGCGTCCCGACTGCCTTGATGCCGGAAATACGGCTGCCGATCAGCGGCCACAACAGCATCACGCCGCTGACCAGAACCAGCATGATGATCGCTATATTGTTCTGTATGAATTGCACCCACATGCTCCTTGCGTTTTTTGATCTAAAAGCGGAGAAGTTTACCAGCAATTTATCGTCTATATTTAATTTAGGGGGTTGCAATCATCAACCACTATTCAAACGAGCAATTAATAAGTGAGGTGGCCTATTATGGATACTGTTGACGTCCTGATTCACGTTCACCCCGAACTCTCCCCGGAGATTCGGGCAAAGGTAGAGCAGGAGGTAATGGCCTGCGACGGCGTGATTGCCGCAAACTTCGACCATCACAAGCATCCACATGCCCTGACCGTCCTGTACGTCCCAGACAAGATTCAAGACAAGAAGATACTCGAAGCGGTGAAGCGATGCGATCCGGCTGCCACCATGGTAGGCCTGTAACCAGCTTCCCCACGCGCTCTAGAATGGGGTGGGGACGATACCCCACCCTGAGCCTCATCAGGCACAGCCTCCATTGCCAACAGGAACGCCCAGTTTTTTCAGAATCGTATCCAGCGGACAAAGATTGGTAAAACCGCTTTGGAACAGGTTTACCCCGACGAAAGCGGTAAACCAGAGGAAGTTGCCGCTGACGAAAATCGGGCTGCCTGAAACACCCAGGCCGAGCGACAGCAGCACAAAAAAGCCGGCGACGATACGAACGATACGGTTGATGGTCATAGTTTTCTCCTAAAACATTTCAAAAAAATCTTCACCGCAAAGGACGCAAAGGAACGCAAGGTAAGCCATGAACCTTGTTTTTCCTTTGCAAACCTTCGCGTCCTTTGCGGTAAATCAGCATTAAGTAAGCTTCCTGTACATCACGGCATAATACAGCACCGGAATCACCACCAGCGTCAGCACGGTGGAGACGAATATGCCGAAAATCAGCGAGATCGCCAGGCCGTTGAAGATCGGGTCGTCCAGGATGAACAGCGCGCCGAGCATGGCGGCCAGCCCGGTGAGCACGATCGGCTTGGCGCGGGTGCTGCCGGCGCGGATCACCGCCTCCTGGAAGGCCATGCCCTGCTCCACCTGCATGTTGATGAAGTCCACCAGCAGGATGGAATTGCGCACGATGATGCCGGCCAGCGCGATCATGCCGATCATGCTGGTGGCGGTGAACTGGCTGCCGAGCAGGGCGTGGCCAGGCATTACGCCGATGATGGTGAGCGGGATAGGCGCCATAATCACCAGCGGCACCACGTATGATTTGAACTGCGCCACCACCAGCAGGTAGATCAATACCAGCCCGACCGCGTAGGCGATGCCCATGTCGCGGAAAGTCTCGTAGGTGACCTGCCATTCCCCGTCCCACTTGATGCTGTAACCGGCGTAGTGGTCGTCCGGCTGCCTGATGAAATAGTCGCCCAGGCTGCCGCCTTCGGCCAGTTTCATCCCGGCGATCGCGGAACGGATGGAGAACATGCCGTAAAGCGGGCTGTCCAGCTTGCCGGCCATGTCGCCGACGACGAACACCACCGGCAGCAAATCCTTGTGGTAAATGGATTTCTCGCGCGCGACCGTGGCCACGCTCACCAATTCAGATAGCGGCACCAGCGTGCCATCCTGCGCCCGCACGGTGAGCTTGAGCAGCTCGTCCAGGCTGCTTTGACGCTCCGGCGCCAGCGTCAGCCGCACCGGCACCTCGAACTTGGACTCGCCTTCATGCATCGGGGTCACGTCCTCGCCGGACAGCCCTAAGCGCATCACCGCCACCACGTCCTTCTGCGCCACGCCCATCAACGCAGCCTTGCCTTGCAGGACACGCAGGACCAGCTTGTTCGCGTCCTCCTCGATGGTGTCATCGATCGCCACGATATCGGCGGTTTTGGCGAAGTGAGCGCGCACCTGCTTCGCCACCTTCATCTGGCCTTCATAGTCCGGCCCGTAAACTTCAGCGACGATCGGCGACATCACCGGCGGGCCCGGCGGCACTTCCACCACCTTGACCTTGGCCTGATGCCGGGCAGCGATGCGCTCGATTTCGGGACGCACACTGGTCGCGATTTCGTGGCTCTTGCGATCGCGGCGGTGCTTGTCCACCAGGTTCACCTGGATATCGCCCACTTCGCTGCCGCTGCGCAGGTAATACTGGCGCACCAGGCCGTTGAAATTGATCGGCGAGGCGGTGCCGGCATAGGCCTCGTAATCGGTCACCTCCGGCACGGTGGACAGATAGCCGCCGATTTCGCGCATCGCCCGCGCGGTCTGCTCCAGCGGGGTGCCCACCGGCATATCCACCACCACCTGGAATTCGGACTTGTTGTCGAACGGCAGCATTTTCATGATGACGATCTTGAATACCGCCAGCAGGATGGCAAAAACAATCATCCCGACGATCGCCAGCCAGAGTTTCTTGCGGTTTGCTTTGCCCTGCTCGCGATTGAGGAAGGGTGTCAGGCGCGCGCTGAAGAAACCGAACAGCCGGCTCTCCGCGCCGAGTTCGCTATGGCTCGGCGCGTCATGCTTATGCGCCAGGAGTTTGAGCGCCAGCCAGGGCGTGACGATGAAGGCGATGGCAAGGGAAATCAGCATGCCGATGCTGGCGTTGATCGGGATCGGGCTCATGTACGGCCCCATCAGGCCGGAGACGAAAGCCATCGGCAACAGCGCTGCGATCACGGTCAGGGTGGCGAGTATGGTCGGGCCGCCGACCTCGTCCACCGCCTCGGGAATCACCTCGGTCAGCGGCTTGCCGGGTTCCAGTTCGCGGCGGCGGTGGATGTTTTCCACCACCACGATGGCGTCGTCGACCAGGATGCCGATGGAGAAAATCAGCGCGAACAGCGACACCCGGTTGAGGGTGAAGCCCCACGCCCAGGAAGCGAACAGGGTCGCCGCCAGGGTCAGCAGCACCGCCACGCCGACGATCAGCGCCTCGCGCTTGCCCAGCGCGATGAGCACCAGCAGCACCACGAAGGCGGTGGCGAAGATCAGCTTGCCGATCAGTTTCTGCGCCTTGTCGTTGGCGGTTTCGCCGTAATTGCGCGTGACCGTGGCGTGGACGCCGTCGGGGATGATGGTGCCGTGCAGTTGCTCGATGCGCTTGATGACGCGCTCGGCGACATCCACCGCGTTCTCGCCCGGCTTCTTCGACACCGCTAGGGTCACCGCCGGAAATTCGCCCTTGCCGGCAATTTTCTTGTCGGCCGCCGCCGGGCCGGTGCCCAGCCAGACATAGCGGCCGGGTTGGTCGGGGCCATCCTCCACCCGCGCCACGTCGGTCATGAACACCGGCCGCCCCTCGGCAACCCCCACCACCAGTTGCTTGACGTCCGCGCTGCTGGACAGGAAGGTGCCGGTCTGCACCAGCAGTTCACGGTTGTTCTCGACCAGCGTGCCGGAAGGCTGGGAAGCGTTGCTGACCTGCAGGGCATCGCGGATGTCCTGAGCGGAAATGCGGTAGGCATTCATCCGCTCGGCGTCCATGATCACCCGCACCACGCGGTTCGACCCGCCCAGGGTTTTGACTTCGCGCGTGCCCTTGATCCGCTTCAGCTCGATTTCGGCGGCATGGGCCACCTGCCGCAGCTCGTAGGCGCCGCGGGCGGCATCCTCCGTCCACAGGGTGAGGCTGACAATCGGCACGTCGTCGATGCCGACCGGCTTGATGATCGGCTCGCCCACGCCGAGATTGGGGGAAACCCAGTCGCGGTGCGACTGGACCGTGTCGTAGAGGCGCACCAAGGCCTGGGTGCGATCCTCGCCCACCTTGTACTGCACGGTGAGAACCGCCATGCCGGGGCGCGAAACGGAATAGACGTGCTCGATGCCGGTGATCAGCGACAGCACCTGCTCGGCCGGCGTCGCCACCAGGCTCTCCACATCCTTGGCGGAAGCGCCGGGAAAGGGAATAAACACATTCGCCATGGTGACGTTGATCTGCGGCTCCTCCTCGCGCGGCGTCACCATCACGGCGAACAGGCCGAGCAGGAAGGCGATGAGCGCGATCAGCGGCGTCATCTGCGACTGCAGGAAGGTTTTGGCGATACGGCCGGAAATACCCATATTTGGTGAGGAGTGAGGAGTGAGGGGTGAGGAGTTGGACTCCGGCATAGCTTGGTCCTTACTCTTCACTGCTTACCCTTCAGATATATCCCCGCCTTGACCGGCTCCAGCGCCACCGCTTCCCCGGCGGAAAGCCCGGCCAGGACTTCGATCATGCCGTCGGCCGCCGGCTCGCCCAGGCGGATCTGGCGGAACACCACGCCGCCTTTCGCGTCGACCACATAGACGGCGGTCACTTCACTGCGCCTTACAACTGCCGGAGCAGGCACCAGCAGCTTCTTCGCCCGGCCGACGGCAAAGTGAGCACGCGCAAACATGCCGGGGTAGACATCGCGGACATCTTCGGGTAGATCCAGGCGCACGCGGGTGGTATGGGTTTTAACGTCGGCGGCGGGCAGGAGGGTCACCGCCTTGGCCGTGACCCACTTGTTGAAGGAGGGGAATTCCACCTGGGCACGGGCGGCTCGGCGCACATCCGCCAGCTTGTACTGGGGTATGCTCGCCACCACGCGCAAGTCCTTGGGATCGAAACCGGTCATCAGCGCCTTGCCGGGGCTCGCCATTTCCCCCAGCTCGACATGGCGAACCGCGACTACGCCGCTGTAAGGCGCCATCACCGCAGTGAAGCCCCTGGTGGTGGCGGCCTGCCCGGCACTTGCCTGGGCTGCCGCCAGTTGCGCCTCGGCCGCCTTGTAGTCCGCCTGCGCCTTGTCGAGGGCGGCCTGGCTGACGAATTTCTGCGCCAGCAGCTGCCTGGTGCGCTCATAGTGCTGGCGTGCATTCTGCAGATTGGCGCGCGCCTGAGCCACCACCGCCTCGCTGCCGGCTACCGCCTGACGGGCTTCGCTCTCGTCGATGCGGACCAGCACCTGGCCCTTTTGCACGGTGTCGCCGACATCGAAATGGATTTCGACGATGCGGCCGGAAATCTGTGCCGCCACGGTGGATTGCTTGACCGCCTCGACCAGCGCCTCGGCGGCGTAGGTCTGATCCACCTCACGGTACTCTACCGTCGCAGTGGCAAAAGGCAACGCCGCCTGAGCCAGCGGAGCCAGGAAGACCCCCAACAGAATCCAGACAGGTTTCAGCACGCTCGACCCCTAAAATGTATTAGTATATTCTAATATACTTTATATTATCAAGCCGCGAAGTGGGCTTGCCGGGAGATAGCCCACGCGGAGAACTTCACCGACCGCGTGGGCACAAAGACGTGCCACCCTACTCAGGACTTACTTGGCGAAGCCACAAAAAACATCGCGCATCAGGCTGATCAACTTCAGGGTGCGCGGATCGCCGACCCGGTAATACACTCGATTGGCATCCTTGCGCGTGCGCAGCACTCCTTTGTCACGCAAAATCGCCAGATGCTGGGAAATATTGCTTTGGGATGTACCGACGCTTTCGACAATATCCTGCACGCTGACCTCCCGATCTCCCAGCACGCACAATATCTTCAGCCGCAGCGGATGCGACATAGCCTTCATGGCGCGGGACGCCTGTTCGATGTGCTCTTCCTTGTCGATCAATTCAACCGGATTGGGTTCCATCTGCTCGCCTTCGTTAAGCTATATTTCAGGATACTGAGGTAGGTTAATAAATTTAAGTATAATGCGATTATTAGTAAAATATAATAAAATTATGCTACTTCTTTAAAATTTAAAACGAGCCAGAAAATTCCAGCATGAAGGTCACCCCCGTTTTACTCATTATCCTGGACGGATTCGGTTGCAGCGAAAGCCGGGATAACAATGCCATCGCCAGCGCGCACAAACCCAACTGGGATAAACTCTGGCAGACCTGCCCCCACACCACCATCAATGCGTCCGAAGCGTCGGTCGGATTGCCGGGCGGACAAATGGGCAACTCCGAGGTAGGCCACCTCAACATCGGTGCCGGCCGTGTCGTCTACCAGGAATTCACCCGCATCAATCGCGCCATCAGCAGCGGCAATTTCTTCGCCAATCCTGCCCTGACCCAGGCCGTGGAAACCGCCAGGAGCAGCGGCAAGGCATTGCACATCATGGGTCTGCTGTCCGATGGCGGGGTACATAGCCACGAAACGCACATCCACGCCATGCTCGATATGGCAGCCCGCGCCGGGGTGGAGAAAATCTACCTGCACGCCTTCCTCGACGGGCGCGACACGCCGCCGAGAAGCGCGCAGGATTACCTGCGTCGGCTCCAGGAAAAGTGCGACCAGCTCAAAGTGGGTCAAATCGCCTCGATCATCGGCCGCTACTTCGTCATGGACCGCGACCAGCGCTGGCTGCGCGTCAAGGCCGGCTATGACCTGCTCACCCAGGGCAAGGCGGAATTTCAGGCGGAAAGCGCGGAAGCGGCTTTGGCGGCGGCCTACGCCCGCGACGAAAACGATGAGTTCGTCAAGGCCACCGCCATCGTCCCGTCCGGCGCTCGACCGGTGCGCATGGAGGACGGCGACGTGGTGATATTCATGAACTTCCGTTCCGACCGTGCGCGCGAGATCACCCGCGCCTTCATCGAATCCGGCTTCGACCTGTTCGAGCGTGAACATGTACCGCAACTCGCCGCTTTCTGCACCCTCACCGAATACAGCAAGGATTTCAACGTGCCGGTGGCTTACCCGCCGGAACAGATCCGCAACGGCTTCGGCGAATACATCTCGAACCTGGGCCTGAAGCAGCTCAGGATAGCGGAAACCGAGAAATATGCCCACGTCACTTTCTTCTTCGATGGCGGAGAGGAACGCATCTACCCAGGCGAGGAACGCGTCCTGATTCCTTCTCCGGACGTTCCTACCTACGATCTGAAGCCGGAAATGAGTGCATTCGAGGTCACCGACAAGCTGGTGGTAGCCATCGAAAGCCGCAAGTTCGACGCCATCATCTGCAACTACGCCAACGCCGACATGGTTGGCCATACCGGCGTGATGTCCGCAGCGGTCAAGGCCATAGAAACGCTGGACCAGTGTTTGAGCAGGGTAGTCGAGGCCATGCAGCGCAACGGTGGAGAAGTGCTGATTACCGCCGACCACGGCAACGCGGAAATGATGGCGGATGAAAACTCGCATCAGGCCCATACTGCCCACACCATGAACCGGGTGCCCTTCGTGTACGTCGGCCGCAAGGCACATCTGGCCGAAACCGGCGCGCTCGAGGATGTCGCCCCGTCGCTGCTGAAAATCATGGGGCTGCAGCAGCCCGCGGAAATGACCGGCCACCCCCTGATCGAATTCGAATAATGGCATCTGCCTGGCCTGCCCGAGCAATTTTCCTTGCCGCCGGGCTGGCTTGTGCATTCAACACTCACGCCGCGCCGAAAGACGATCTCTCCGGCCTGCGCGAACGCATCAAGGCCCTGCAAAAGGAAGTCGAAAGCGCAGAAGGCAAAAAGACCGATGCCACCGATGCGCTGAAGCAATCCGAGCAAGCTATCAGCACAGCCAACCGGCGGCTGCGGGAACTGGCGCAGCAGCAGGAAAGCGTCGGCGCCACGCTGAGCCAGGTGCAGCGCGAAGGCCGCGATACCCAGGGCAAAATCGGCAATCAGCAGGCGCTGCTCGGCCAGCTGCTCTCCCACTACCACCTGCACGGCCAACACGACCCCCTGAAAATCCTGCTCAACCAGCAGGATCCCAACCAGCTTGCGCGCCAGCTGCACTATTACACTTACCTGTCCCGCGCGCGCGCTGCCCTGATCGAAAGCTTGCGCACCAACTTGGCACATTCCCGCGAGCTCGCCCAGCTTTACCAGGAAAAGAGCGCCGAGCTGGAGCAGGTAAAATCGGAGCAGGCGCGTCAGAAAGTTCAGCTGGAAAAGGACAAGGAAGCGCGCAAAACCGTGCTGCTCCGCATCAACCAGAAAATAACCGGCCAGCGCCATGAAATCGGCCGCCTGCAGCGTGACGAAAAACGCCTGACGCAATTGATCGAACGCCTGAGCAGGCTGGCGCAACCCAAGAAAAAAAAGATCGCCGCTGTGTACAATCGCAGCCTGCCCACACCCGAGCCATCCGGCGGCGCGCTCCATCAGCTCAAAGGCAAGCTTCATCTTCCGGTGCGCGGGGAACTTGTCAACCGCTTTGGCAGTCAACGGGAGGATAGCGGCGCAACATGGAAAGGTTTGTTCATCAAATCGGCAGCGGGGCAGGACGTCAAATGCATCGCCAATGGGCAGGTGGTATTTTCCGACTGGCTGCGCGGCTTCGGCAACATCGTCATCGTCGACCATGGCGACGACTACATGAGCCTCTACGGCAACAATGAAACCCTCTACAAACAGGCCGGCGAAACGGTTCGGGCTGGCGATGCAGTCGCTGCAGTGGGAAACAGCGGCGGAATTGCAGAAACCGGTTTATACTTTGAAATGCGACATCGAAGCCGACCATTCGACCCGCTGGGCTGGGTCAAGCTGAACTAAATAGTGATTTTTGAGTGATAACGAGGATGAATGTAATGCGCGGCAAAATGCAAAAAACCAGCTTGATCTTTTTTGGCGCCATCATCGGCGTGATGATCAGCCTCAATTTCTCCGCAGTGGCCGACAAGGATGCAGCCAGCCCGCTACCGATCGATGATCTGCGCGCCTTCACCGAGGTCTTCGGCAAGATCAAGAGCGACTATGTCGAACCGGTGGAAGACAAGAAGCTCATCACCGAAGCGATCAACGGCATGCTCACCGGCCTCGACCCCCATTCCGCCTACCTTGACGCCGATGCGTTCAAGGATTTGCGGGTCGGCACCCAGGGTGAATTCGGCGGCCTCGGTATCGAGGTGGGCATGGAAGACGGCTTCGTCAAGGTGGTGTCACCGATCGAGGATACGCCTGCATTCCTGGCCGGCATAAAAAGCGGGGATCTGATCATCAAGCTGGACGAAACTCCGGTCAAGGGGCTGACGCTGAACGAGGCGGTCAAACGCATGCGCGGCAAACCCGGCACCAAGATTACCCTCACCGTGATCCGCAAGGGCGAAACCAAACCTCTGACCATCACCCTCACGCGCGCCGTGATCAAAATCCAGAGCGTAAAATCGAAACTGGTCGAACCGGGCTATGGCTATATCCGCATCACCCAGTTCCAGGAGCATACCGGCGAGAACATGGCCAAGGTACTGGATGCGTTCTACAAGCAGAACAAGGCGCCGCTGAAGGGGCTGGTGCTGGATTTGCGCAACGATCCGGGCGGTCTGCTCAACGGTGCCGTCGCAGTTTCCGCGGCGTTCCTGCCGCAAGATGCGCTGGTGGTGTACACCGAGGGACGCACCGAGGACGCCAAGATGAGGCTGACGGCAAACAAGGAAAACTACCTGCATACCGCTGCGCAGGAGGATTACCTGAAAAATCTGCCCGCAGAAACCAAAACCGTGCCCATGGTGGTACTGGTTAACGGCGGCTCGGCCTCGGCCTCGGAAATCGTCGCTGGCGCCCTGCAGGATCACAAGCGCGCCATCATCATGGGCACGCAAACCTTTGGCAAGGGGTCGGTGCAAACCGTCCTGCCGCTGGGCAACAACACCGCCATCAAGTTGACCACGTCGCGCTATTTCACGCCCAATGGGCGCTCCATCCAGGCCAAGGGCATCAGCCCGGATATCACCGTCGAAGAGGCCACGGTCAGCGGAGTCGAACAGCAGGGCGCATTCAACCTGCGCGAAGCCGATCTGGAGCGGCATCTATCCAACGGCAACAAGGAAGAAGAAGGCAAGAAACCCGAAACGCCGTCGATCAAGCTGCCCGCACCGCCAAAACCGGCGCCCAAGGGCAAGGAAGATAAAACCGACAGCGGCAAACCGGCTCCCGGCGAAATCGTGTCGAAAAACGACTATCAGCTGAATCAGGCGCTCAACCTGCTGAAGGGGTTGAATATCCTGCAAAGCAAGTGAGGCAGATGTAGGTCGGGCATGCTGTGCCCGACAAACCCAAGATCATTTGTCGCCTAGAGGCGCCTACTTCTGGTGGGCACGGGGTGCCCAACCTACGTCACTAAGAACACTCATGGACGACAACCAGCTCCTGCGCTACAGCCGCCACATCCTGCTGCCACAGATCGGCATCGAGGGTCAGGAAAAGCTGCTTGGCGCCCATGCCCTGATCATCGGCGCCGGCGGCCTGGGCTCCCCATCCGCGCTCTATCTTGCCGCCAGCGGCGTCGGCAGGATCACGATCTGCGACGGCGACAGCGTCGATCTCACCAACCTGCAGCGCCAGATCGCCCACTTCACCCATTCCCTCGGCACCAACAAGGCGACATCGGCGCAGCGCACGCTCAAAGCCATCAATCCCGAAATCAGCGTCACGGCCATTCCGCAGCGCGTCGAAGGGGCCGAACTTGACCACCTCGTCGCCCAGTCCGATGTCGTGCTCGATGCCAGCGACAACTTCGCCACCCGCCATGCCGTCAACCGCGCCTGCGTCGCCCATGGAAAGCCGCTGGTTTCCGGTGCGGCGATACGCTTCGATGGACAGGTGGCGGTTTTTGATTTGCGTGCCCCCTCCAGCCCTTGCTACCACTGCCTGTTTCCGGAAGCGGGGGGCGAGGAAGGCGAGCGCTGTGCAGTGATGGGCGTATTCGCGCCGCTGGTGGGGATCATCGGCTCGACCCAGGCGGCCGAAGCGCTGAAGATCCTGAGCGGCGCCGGCCAGCCGCTGAATGGCCGGCTGCTGCTGCTCGACGGACTGCAGATGGAGTGGCGTTCGATCAGGCTGAAGAAGGATCCGGCCTGCCCGGTGTGCGGCGAGTTAAAAAACTAGCTATCCTTATTTCATAGACCCTTAAACAGGGAATCCCATGCTCCCCATTCAGGAACTGCTCAACCGGCTGCGCTGGGATAGCGCATTCGCAAAAGGGGATTTCGTGATCGGCTATTACGACCGTGTGGAAGGGAAAATCATTCAGGTGCCGTTGCAGCAGGTGCACATGACCCCGGGCGATCATTTTTCTTGCCAGGTCACCGATCAGGACGGCTATGCTCACGACGTTCCCTTTCATCGCATCAAGGAAGTCCGCAAGGACGGTCAGCTGATCTGGCACAGGGAACATTAGTAGGTCGGGTTTTAACCCGACATGTCGGGCTGAAGCCCGACCTACGCTAACCTATGTCGGGAGCGATCAATTGCAGATGAACATGCCCGGCTTCATCCTCATCGGTATCATGCTGATCTGGAGCGGAGCGGCCTTGCCGGAGAACACACCCGCCGTGAATCGCGCAATGAATTCTTCCTCGCCCACCCTCGCAGACCGCCTGCGCGGTCACGTTTCCCACCTTGCCGTTGAGATCGGGCAACGCAACGTGTTCCGGCCCGATGCGCTCCATGCCGCCGCCGACTACATTCGCAGTGTATGGGCCGCCCAGAATTACCAAGTGAGCTCGCAGTATTACCAGGCTATGGGCGTGAAAAGCGAAAATCTGGAAGTGCGCCGGATCGGCAAGACCAAGCCCGACGAAATCATCGTGGTGGGCGCTCACTACGATACGGTGCGGGGTTCTCCAGGCGCGGACGACAACGCGAGCGGTGTCGCCGCACTCCTCGAGCTCACCCGCCTGTTCGCCACTGCGGAGACAGAGCGCACTCTCCGCTTCGTGGCATTCGTCAACGAGGAGCCGCCGTTCTTTTTCTGGGGCCGGATGGGCAGCGGCGTTTATGCCGAAGCCGCGAAGGCGCGCGGCGAGAACATTCGCCTGATGATTTCCCTGGAGATGCTGGGCTCATACAGCGAGAAACCAGGCAGCCAAAGTTACCCGCCGCTATTCCGGCACTTTTACCCCGACCGGGCAAATTTCATCGCCATGGTTTCAAACCGGGCATCCCGCAAGGAGTTGCAACAACTGGTCACCGCCTTCAAGTCCCGCTCGGATTTTCCCGTGGAATCGCTGGCCACCTTCGAAATCATCCCCGGTGTGGCGTGGAGCGACCATCTCTCCTTCTGGCGGGAGGGATATCCGGCAATCATGATCACCGACACCGCTTTCTATCGCAACGCGGCCTACCATTCCGCCGATGACACGCCGGAGAAGCTGAACTACCCCGCGATGGCCCGCGTGGTGGAAGGATTGTTCCACGCCCTGATGGCATTGGAATTGCAGTAGCGTCTTCTTGAACTGATGAAATCATAACCGAAGCAATTCGGCGCATTCAGGCAACACTCACCCTTTGATCAGCGCCCGTCCCTGTGCCGCCCAGAACTCCATCGGCTCGCGCTTGAAGCCGCTCTTGGCGAACTGGTGCCAGCGGCCGACCACGAAGCTCATCATCAGGTTGGCCTGAGCGGCGGCATCGATCTCGGTCGAAATTTCCTGCTGGCTCGCGGCAAGCCGCAATGACTGTTTGAGCGTGGCTTCCAGCCGGTCGTGCAGTTGGTTGATGCGGGTCTGGAGGCGGCTATCCTCGTTGACCAGCACCTCGCCGATCAGCACCCGGGTCATACCGGGATTCTTCTGGGCAAAACCGAGCAGCAGGGGCAGCACGGCCTCCATCTGTTTCACGCCGTTGTTCTCTTCGCTGGTGATCTTGTTGATCAGGCCGAACAGTGTCTGCTCGATGAACTCGATCAGCCCCTCGAACATCTGTGCCTTGCTGGCGAAGTGGCGGTAGAGCGCCGCCTCGGATACGCCGATCCTGGCAGCCAGGGATGCGGTGGTGATTTTCTCGCCCTGCGGTTTCTGCAACATTTCCGCCAGATTTTGCAGGATCTGGAGTTTTCGTTCTCCGGGTTTGGCTGCCATGTTTTCCCCTTGGGTATTTTGTAGCTGTTGATTATAACCGGAAGGTCGGCCGTTTTACTTGGGATGGCTGGCGAAGATGCCTGGGCGAAACACCTCCTTGCCGGACTTCGAGAATGCCGAGGTATAGGGATCGATGGCGGTTTCCAGCTCTTCGCACCAGGAGGGGTGGCTGTAGCTCATGTCGGTGAAGAACCACAACCCGCGCTCGGACTGGCAGGCCGCCGACATCATGTGGATCTGCTCGCCCGCTTCCGGCCCGACGATGCAGCCGCCCAGCAACTGGCCGGTCTCGGCATCGTGCACCACCTCGATGAAGCCTTCGTAGTCGTGATGCGCGCGCGCCTTGCCGGAGCCGCCGAGGTTGGAGCGCGCCACATCGGCATCGAATCCGGCACGTTCGGCGATATCCTCGGTCAGGCCCACTGTCGCTATTTCCAGGGCGGAATGGATGACGGTCGGCACCTTGTGGTAATTGCTGCGCAGGACATTGCCGTTGATGGCATTGGCTGCCGCCACTTTTGCATCGTGCAGGGCGGCATTGGCGGTCATCGGGCCGGGCTTGACGTCGCCGATGGCGTAAATGCCGGGAACGCTGGTTTCCAGGTGTTCCGTCACCTCGATGAAACCCTCCAGATTCAGCGCCACCCCGGCTTCTTCCAGGCCCAGACCGGCCGTCATCGGCCGCCGGCCAACGGCGACCAGCACATGTTCGAAGGTGTCACGGTGGCCGTCCGTGCAGGTGACTTCCACCCTGCCGTCGATGATCCGGCTTTGCGCAACGGTCGCATTCTTGCGCACTTCGATGCCGATGCGTGCGAACTTGCGCTCCAGCACGGCGCTGGCGCGCTCCGGGATATGCGGCTGGTCCAGTAGCCGGCCTCCCTGTTCAACGATACACACGCGGGAACCGAACTGATGCAGCAAGAAACCCAGCTCCACACCGATCGAGCCGCCTCCGACACACAAAATGGATTTCGGCAGGTGATCGAGCCGGTACATGAAATCGGGCGAGTGCATGATCTCCCGGCCGTTGCTCGGACATGCCGCGAGTTCGCGCGGCGCCGAACCGGTGGCAATGATGATGCGTTTGGCATTGAGCTCAAGCGGCGCGGTGACGGTGAGCTTTCCCTTGTCGGTAAAGGGCGCATCGCATTCCGGCGAGTTCAGGTTGCGCGCCGAACTGACGCTGATCCGGCCATCGCCCAGCAGTTTCCCCTCGCCGATAAAAACGCGCACGCCCAGACGCTTCAGCCAGACCGTGAAATTGTTGCGGATGCCGGTGACCACTTCGTCCTTGTGCGCCATTGCCGCCATGAAATCCCCGCGCACCTGGCCGATCAGACCGCGTCCCTGCAGGGCATTAACATCCTCGATCAGCGAGGCCAGGTGAAGCAGGGTCTTTTTCGGGATACAGCCCTGATTCAGGCAAGTACCGCCCGGCAAGCCTTTCTCCACCAGTGCCACCTTGGCCCCCAGGTGAGCGGCGGTGATCGCGGCCTTGTATCCTCCCGGGCCGCTGCCGATAATGACGAGATCAAATTCCATCCGCTGAGGCAGCGTTGTAACCCTGGATCAGATTAGTGACAACCGCCACCGCAGCCGCCGCAGCCGCCACCGCCGCCTGACGAAGTGCCGCAGGAAGAGCCGCCGTTATCGTTGGGGTTGATGAAAATGAAGCGGAAGTCACCGGGATCAAGTTCGACGAAATCCAGCACGGCCCCGTTGAGCAGACCCATATTCTCTGGCGCCACGATGACGGTGACTCCCTCGGAATTCACCATCACGTCTTCTTCACTCTGCTCATCGAAACCCATTCCGTACTGGATACCTCCGTCCATCCCGCGACGGGCGGCAATCCGCAGAAACATCCCTTCGGCTTCGCTTTGGGTGGCGGCCTGTTGAATCTGCTCGGCGGCTTTGGCTGTAACGGTAATCATCGACTTTCTCCTTTAGGATATTAACAATTCAAATCAGGCGGCACGGTCATGGCGCCGCGCGTTTCCAGCCACCGGCTGCTCGGCTCCTTGCGCCTTGCTGCGCACAAAGGCAACGAAACGGGCTGCCCAGTTATAGGCGCCAAGACTGCGCAGATGAGCATAGGAAGCCAGCAGGTTTTTGTAGACGATGCCGTCGTGGTGCCCGTCGATGCCATGGCCGCGTTTGACATCGTAAGCATATTTCAGTTCGCTCGTGTCCAGGTTGTCCAGGCTGGAATAGTGGAATTCGTGGCCGCGCACTTCAGGCACCGGCGATGGCCCGGTCGGCGCCGGCCATGGGTTCGCCCCCGTTTCGTTCAAGCGAATGTAACCGCGCCCGACCGGTTTTTCGTGCATCACCACGTCGCCCGGTATGACACCCACCATATTGTGCTTTTCGCCATGCCAGGTCAGCGAACGCGCCAGGTACATGAGTCCGCCGCATTCCGCGTAGACCGGCATGCCGTTCTCGATGGCGTGGCCTATCTCTTCGCGCAGCGTAACGTTGGCTTCCAGTTCGCTCATGAACAGCTCGGGAAAGCCGCCGCCGATAAACAGGCCATCCACTTCCGGGAGATGCGGGTCGTGCAGGGTATCCAGCGGGACCAGCTCGGCGCCGGCGGCGCGCAGGGCATCGAGGTCATCGGCATAATAAAAGCCGAAAGCCTGGTCCTTGGCCCAGCCGATGCGAACCGAGGCCTTGGCGTCGCCAAGCGACCCGTTCGCCCCCTCGCCCGCAGGCGGGAGAGGGTTGGGGTGAGGGAAATCAACGAACTCAGGCAGCAACGGCGCAGAGGCAGCGATTTCAAGCAACCTGCCGAGATCGACTTGCGCCCCGACGATCTCGCCGATTTCGTTCACGCGCCGCGTCGCCGCCTCGGCTTCGTTGCTCGGCATCAGGCCAAGGTGCCGTTCCACGATTTCCAGACGCTTGTCGTGATGCACCGCGCCGATCACCGGCACGTCGGTATAGTGCTCGATCACGGCGCGCAGCTTGCTCTCGTGGCGGGTGCCGCCGAGATTGTTGAGGATCACCCCGGCAATGTTGATATTCCGGTCGAATGCCTGGTAGCCCAGGATCAAGGGCGCGATTCCGCGCGTCATGCCGCGTGCGTCGATGACCAGCACCACCGGCGCCTGCAGCAGGCGGGCCAGCGCGGCATTGCTGTTGCTGCCGTCGAGGTTGAGTCCGTCGTACAGGCCCTTGTTGCCTTCGATCAGGCTGAGGTCCGCACCGGCGGAGTGGCGCTGGAATTCGGCGACGATCTCGTCCTCGCCCATAATGAAGAAATCAAGGTTGCGGCAGGGGCGCCCGCTGGCAACGGAAAGCCACATCGGGTCGATGTAATCGGGGCCCTTCTTGAACGGTTGAACCTGGGTGCCGCGCGCCCTGAATGCGGCGCACAAGCCGATGGAGACGGTAGTTTTTCCGGAGGATTTATGTGCGGCTGAGATCAGCAGACGGGACATGTGGGTGATTCGGGCTTGGGACCGACAAGCTCCCAGGCCCGACGCTTTCGATTCCTAGTCAGTCAATGCCTGCTTGCCAACTTGACTGAAGTCATCTTCAGGCATGAAATGCAACACCCTGACTGCGATCACGGTTAGCAGAGCCGCGATGGCAATCCCGCCGAATCCAAGCAGGAACTCCGGCAGGCTGGGGCTGTAGGGGTTGATCCTGCCATCGAAGAAGCTGCTGCTCGCCTCCATGCCGGGGAATATCTCCAGAGGGAATGCCTGGCCGCCGATCAGCAGCACGTAGAGCTGCGCAAAACCGCCGAGTATGACCAGCATCGCTGCCGTAACAATCCAGCCGCACTTCTTGCCCATGCCGGGATGGAACAAGATTGCCAGCGGCGCGAGAGTGCCCAGCAGAATCTGGCCAAACCAGAACAGGTTAGTGTAGACGGCGCCGTCAATCAGGATAAAGCGCTCGAAAGCGATCTGTTTGGCGAAATACAGGTTGGTCAGGTGATAAACCAGCGTGAAGTAAAACACCGCACCCACAAAAATTGCCAAAAGATTTTTCAGGCGGCGCCTGATCGCCTCGTCCAGCGTGCGGCCATTCCAGCGATACATCACGTGCTGCACGATAATGAACACGGCCAAGCCGAACGCAAAGGACATGATAATGAACATCGGCGCCAGCATGGCTGAAGCGTATGCCTGGCGCGCCACCAGGAAACCGAAAATGGAGCCGGTTGCAGTGGTCAGCGCAAGACGCCAGATAAAGGCAGCGAAGCCGGCATACTTGGAGTAAACGTTCATCCTGCGTTCCATCATCGTCCAGAGATAAATGGCGACAATGGCGAAGAAGCCGGTATAGAAGAACACGTTCAAGGCGAAGACCGATTTGAAATTATAGTGCGTCATCGCCACGATCAAGCGGTCGGGACGCCCCAGATCCAGCATCAGCACCGTCAAGCCGCCCGCCAGCATGGCCAGGGCGAGCAGGCCGGACAGCGGCGCGCGCGCCTTGTACACGGTCTTGCCGAACACCGAGCCGATGGACGCGACGTTGAGCACGCCGGATGCCGCCACGATCAGGAAGATCGCGAACACATGCGGCATTCCCCAGACGATCTGGTTGCTCATGCCGGTCACCACATGGCCGTGCTCCTCCATGTAGTGCGCAGCACCCAGGCCAACCAGCACCATCAGGCCGATGGCGGCCACCAGCGCATAAAATGCGCTTTGTTCAACTTTCCGGAAAGCCTCGAAATTCATAGCGTTCAAATCCCCTGATAGCGTACGCCGGTGTTCAGCGCCAAATCCGCACGGATTTGGGTGGTGGCATAGGTGGCAATGCGTTTGGATATTTCGCTGTCGGGATCGTTCAGGTCACCGAACAGCATCGCACCGTGATTCCCCGCCGAGCAGGCTTCAACGCAGGCGGGTTGCAGGTCCTTGTCAATCCGGTGCACACACAGCGTGCAGGATTCAACACAGCCCTTGCCGCGCGGCACGTCGGGATTCTGGTCGTCGTGCTCCTCATGCACGAAGGAACGAGCCTTGTACGGACAGGCCATCATGCAGTAACGGCAACCAATGCAGATATGTCGATCCACCAGAACGATGCCGTCGGCGCGCTTGAACGACGCTCCGGTCGGGCACACGTCCACGCAAGGCGGTTCGGCGCAGTGTTGGCACATCATCGGCAGGGAATGGCTCTTGCCGCTTTTGACTTCCTTCAGCTCGACCTTGCGTATCCACTGCGGATCGGTTTCCGGATGACCGGTAGCGGCCACGCCGTTTTCCTTGCCGCACGCGGAAACGCAGTCGTTGCAACCGGTCGCGCACTTGGTGCTGTCAATCAGCATGCCCCAGCGCTTGGAGCTGGAAGCCGGCTCGCCGGCAGGACGCGCATTGGCCATATCCAGCAGCGTCACTCCTGGCGCAAGCACCAAACCAGCAGTACCCGCCACCCCTGCTGCGATGAATTTCCTGCGGCTGTTATCTACGTCTTTGCTCATTTAACGCCCTCGCCCATGTTCAAGCTCGCCAGTTTTTCCTGCATCTGCCAGCGCATCTTTCCGGACAGACCGGACTGCTTGTCCTTACCTTCGGACTTCTGCTCCGGCGCGACGATCGGATGCATTCCGCCCGCAGCGGCTTTCGGTTTGCTTGAATGACACTCGAAGCAATCCGGCTTGACGGCGGCGTAGCTGTGACAGCCCATGCAGAAGTCTTCCTTGCTGCTGGCCACGCTGTTGGTCTTGGGGTTGACGTGACACTCAATGCAGTTTTTCAGACTGTCCTGAGTGGTGCGTATCCCTTTGCGCATGGTCTCGTCACGCTGGTGCTTGAGGAGTTTCATGTGATTGCGACGCATGTAATCCGCGTCGCGCACACACTGGTCACCCTTTGCGATCAGCTTTTGCCCGCTGCGCGCGCCGTGCTCGTCAGCTGCATTGGCGGGCATGACCCCAGCCAGAAGCAGGGCAGACAAGGCGGCGGCCAGCCATCCCAGTACGCTTCGCCGTTTCGCTGGATTGATCATGTTTAGTCGCCCATCCCCATTTTGATGTAGCCGGTGGGGCACACATCAGCGCAGATATGGCAGCCGACGCACTTCGCATAATCGGTGTCCACATAACGGCCGGTAGTGGCTTGCGTCTTCTTCACCTTGAACACGGCCACTTGCGGGCAGTAGACCACGCAGTTGTCGCACTCGAAGCACAGGCCGCAGCTCATGCAACGCTTGGCTTCCGAGACCACCGTCTTGTCGTCCAGCGCTTCCAGACGCTCTTCGAAGTGGCCCAGCACCTGTTCTGCGGTCAGGGTCACGAAGCTGCGCTTGTTGCGCGGCGTCGTCATGAAATGACCGAGGAACAAATCTTTAGATGGAATGACGTACTTGTCGGAGCGGTTCTCGAAGTTGTGCACCGCGAACTTGGACTTGTCTGTACCCCAGGTACCCAAATCGATCTCCTTGGCGAATCCTTCCGCCTTTCTGACCTCTTCCTTGTCGCGGGTATGGTATTCCTCTGGAGCGAGGCCCACTTCCATTTCCTTGCGCAGCAAGTCGAAGTAGGCGACGTCCACCTTTGGCCGCTTGCCCAGATCTTCACCATTCAGGTAATGATCGATGCTTTCAGCTGCGATGCGGCCGTGGCCGATAGCGGTGGTCAGCAAGTGCGGACGGAGCACGTCGCCACCGACGAAGATGCCTTGCTGGCCGGGCACCTGATAGTGCTTGTCGGCGCTGATCAGGCCCTTGCCGTTGTCGAATCCTTCCAGTCCGGTGAAGTCCACCGCCTGGCCGATCGCGGAGACGATCAGATCGGCCGGGATGTCGTATTCGGTGCCTTCCTTGACGACCTGCTTGCCGCCCACGGTCTCCAGCTCTGCCACGCGCAGCGCCGTCGCGCGGCCATCCGCGCCGACCACTACCGATACCGGAGTAATACCGCCCTTGATTTCAATGCCTTCTGCCAGCGCTTCTTCGACCTCATGCTTGTTGGCATTCATCTTCTCGACCGGAGCACGCGAGCACAGCACGACGTCGGCGCCTTCCTTGGCTGAAACCTCGGCAACATCGTGTGCGACCTGGCCGGCAATCACGTGCTCGGAGCGGTCGGCCGGGTTCGTTGCCTTGATGTGACCCAGACGGCGCGCAACCGTTGCGACGTCGATGGAGGTGTCGCCACCGCCGATTACCACCACGCGCTTACCGACGTGCTGCAGGCGGCCGTCATTGAAGGCGCGCAGGAAAGCCATGGCGGTCACGACGTTAGGCGCTTCTGCACCGGGAACCGGCAAGGGACGTCCAGCCTGGGCGCCCATGCCCATGAAAATGGCGTCGTAGTCTTTCTTGATCTGGTCGAGCGTGATGTCCTTGCCGATGTGCACATTCAGCTTGACCTCGACGCCAAGGTCGATGATGCGCTGAATTTCGGTGTCAAGCACGTCACGCGGAGTACGGAAGCCAGGGATGCCGTAACGCATCATGCCGCCAAGCAGCTCATGCTCGTCAAAAATCGTGCAGGAGTGGCCTTTCAGCGTCAGATGGTACGCCGCCGACAAGCCGGCAGGGCCGCCGCCGATGATCGCCACTTTCTTGCCTGACTTCTGCACGCCTTCAGGCATGGAGAATTTCAGGTTGTTCTTGATTGCGTACTCGCCGAGATAGTGTTCGACCGAGTTGATGCCAACGAAATCGTCGACTTCATTGCGGTTGCAACCGGATTCGCAGGGTGCCGGGCAGACACGGCCCATCACTGAAGGGAATGGATTGGCCGAGGTCAGGCGACGCCATGCATACTCTTGCATCGGCACGCCGCCGACAGGTTTTTCAACACCGCGCACGATATTCAGGTAACCGCGAATGTCCTCGCCTGCTGGGCAACTGCCCTGGCAGGGCGGGGTGCTCAGCACGTATTCCGGGCACTTGTGGGATTTATCGGCCTCGAAAATCTTGTCCTGCCAGCTGCGCCACTGGTTTTTGCCATCCTTGTAACGGCGGACGGTGCGGGCTTGGCTCTTGTTCATCTCTTCAGGTGAAACTGACATAGCTTAATCTCCTAAAAAACACAGGTAGGGGTGGGAGCGGCGCTCTCGCCGCGATGCTATCGGCCCGAGGCGGGCCTCCTACAATTACTCTTCTTCTTTATTTTCCAACAGGATGGCCGTACTCACCAATTGGTGAACGCCACCCACCATGCTCATATCGAAACCGTAAAAGGGGACAACCTTGTTGAACTGTGCCTTGCAGATCGCGCAGATCAACGCCAGGAAATTGACCTTGTGCTCCTGAACCACGTTGTTCAACGCCTCCATACGCGGCAGCGCGCCCTTGACGCGGATCTCCAGCAAGTCGTCGGTCAGCAGGCCGCCGCCGCCACCGCAGCAGAAGGTGCTCTCGCCGATGGTTTCCTCGGCCATGTCGTGGTAATTGTTCACCACGGCCTTGATGACTTCGCGGGGGATAATGAATTGTCCGCCCGGAATATCGCCCATGCGCGAACCGCGAGCCACGTTGCACGAATCGTGGAAGGTGACGACCCTGTGGTCGTTCAGGCTCTTGTCGAACTTGAGCTTGCCCTGCTTGATCAGATCGTTGGTGAACTCGCAGATGTGCTGCGGGGCCGGATAGCGCGGGTCGAGCTGCTTCTGCAGTTCGATCGAGAACGGATCCTCACCGCCCGCGCCGACACCGATCAGGGTATTCCAGAAGCTGTAAGCAACGCGCCAGGCGTGACCGCATTCGCCCACGACGATGCGCTTCACTCCCAACTCCAGGGCCGCCTCGCGGATACGCATCGCGGCGCGGCGCGTATTCTCGTAGCTACCGATAAACATGCCGAAGTTACCGGCTTCGGAGGCCTTGGAACTCAGTGTCCAGCTGATACCTGCCGCGTGGAACACCTTGCCGTAACCCATCAGGCTTTCCACGTGGGGTTCGGCGAAGAAGTCGGCGGAAGGGGTCACCAGCAGCACCTCGGCGCCTTTGACATCGAGCGGCAGCTTGACCGCCACGCCGGTGGCATCCAGCATGTCCTCTTCCAGCCCTTCCAGGGTATCTATCAGGGCCGGCCCAGGCAAGCCGAGGTTATTGCCGATCTTGTGCAACTTGCCCATGATCTCGTTGGTGTATTTCTGGCCGTATCCCACCGTGTCCAGGATTTCGCGCCCAGCCATGGTCACTTCGGCAGTATCGATGCCATACGGGCAGAATACCGAGCAGCGACGACACTCGGAACACTGGTAGTAATATTTGTACCAGTCTTCGATAACCTCCTTGGTCAAATCCTTGGCGCCCACCAGTGAGGGAAAATACTTGCCGGCGAAGGTGAAATGGCGACGGTAAACACTGCGCATCAACTCCTGCCGAGCGACCGGCATGTTCTTCGGATCACCTGTACCGAGGAAGTAGTGGCACTTGTCCGTACAGGCGCCGCAGTGGACGCAGGCATCCATGAACACCTGCAGCGAGCGATACCTGCCCAGCAGATCGCCCATCTTGGCGATCGCTTTATCGTGCCAGCCGTCCACCAGTTCGCCGGGCTCTGACCCACCAGGAAACCCGATTATTTCCTGAATCGCTGCATTGGCAGGAAATGACTTAACGTGCGCCGATGCGCCTTCCTTCACCGCCGGGACTTCAATATAGCCCGTGAGCTTGGGTACCTCAAATTGTGGAGCAGCCACTGTCCCTCCTGCTTCTGTTAATTAGCGCTTGCTGCGTTTTGCCGCGTGCTTTAATTTTTTACGCTATTCCGACTTCGACCCTGGGCCCACATCGAACTTCGTTGCCCATGGGGCGATGTGGCGCCGTTCGCGCGAATCGTCTGTTTGATTACGAGTGGGGCTAAAGAATATTCCCGGCGCATGCAGCAGCTTGCTGATCGGGAAAATCACCATAAGCAGTGCCACCAGGCTCAAATGCACCAGCAGCGCTGGATCGGCCGGGAGTGGCTGCAATTTGAAAACCATCAGGCCGATGAAGAAAGCCTTCACCGCGACAATATCCGTATGCGCGACAAAACTCATCCCCAGGCCCGACAGGCCGATGCCGATCAAAAGCATCAACATCAGATGATCGGAAGGCGTCGATATATAGCGCACGCGATCCACCAGGAAACGGCGTGCCCACAGGCCGCCAAGACCTGCCACCATGGCGAAGCCGGCATACATGCCGAACGGCTGAGCCCATACCACCCAGAACCAGACCGGATCGGTGAAATAGCGTAAATGGCGCAAAACGACGAGCAGCAACGAAACATGGAAGAGCCAGCCGAATAGCCAGATCCATTTGTTCGACTTGAACAGGCTCTCAAAAAGCGCCACTTCGCGCGCCATCCGGAATACCACCCCGCCCGTCGTAGTCGGTGCAGGCGTAGTCGGGATTTTGAGGGGCGCAGGCGTGCGAGCGTAGCGGTTAATTTTAACCACCAGCCCGCCCACCAGCATGGCAGTGGCTGCGTAGAAAATGCACGCATACAGCACGGTCAGAAACGACATTTACTTCCCCCGGTCTCGCTCAGGCCTCCGCCACGGTTAAACCTCTGGCGTCGACATCATTTAATCTGGCTGGCGCCAGTCGGGACGAACCGCCCGTTTGGGCAACCCGCAAATCCCGACTGCGTCCAGTTTTCTTGTCTTGCTTAGTACAACCAGTCGGCTTTGGCTTAGATGCAGCCAGTCGGCTTTGGCAAACCGGCAATCTTGCATGCCTGCTTGGCCGGGCCGTATGGGAACAGCTCGTACAGGTACTTGCTGTTGCCCTTCTCAGGTCCCAGCTTCTTGCCAATGGCTTTGGTCAGAACACGAACGGCAGGAGCGATCTGGTAGTCGTTGTAGTACTCACGCAGGAAGTTGATCACTTCCCAGTGTTGCTCGGTCAGGTCGACCTTCTCTTCCACCGCCAGGTACTTGGCAGCTTCTTCATCCCACTCGCTCAGGTTGACCAGGTAACCTTCTTCGTCGGTTTCGTAGGTCTTGCCGTTGATTTCAAATCCCATGTTTCTCTCCTTAAATTAAAAAACAATATTACAACCAGGACTGGACGTTTTTGTTTTCCGCCACCAAATCCACGAAACCCGGATAGTCGACCTGCTTGATGCCGTCGATCACGGTGTCCTGCATGCCGCGCGCTTCCAGATCGGGCCACAAGGCATAAACATGGATGTCTTTAGCCATTGCCGCCTTCATCTTGCTCTCGGCTGTGCTGCCCTTGGTTACGGCATACACTGCATCTTCAATCAACAGAATGGTGGAACCCTTCTTGGCCATACGCAGACAAGCGTCCAGCGCATTTCTCTCAGAAGGTGATTTATTCACGATATGCAACATTTTCGCCCCCTAATCAGAAACTCATGACGACGTCTTGCTCGTCCATGAGCGTCGCCATTTCTTCGGAAGTCAGCACTTCCACGTCGACTATCAGATCTTCCTCGGTCAGGCCGCGGGACTCCAGCGACTCTTTCTCGACGTAAAGCTTCTCAATGTCGTAGCCTTCCAGCGCACGGTAGGTGGGCGAGAAATTCTTCATGCCCACTGCCTTGGTGCCTTGACCCTTCTTAAGCTGATAGACGCCATCGTCCGCGAACACCAGGCTGACGTCCTGATCGAAAGCGGCGCTGATCAGCACAACTTCGAGGGATTCCAGCGCGTAAATAGTGCCATACGGTGCTTTACGGTTAATGAATGCGAATTTTTTTACGGTACCCGAGGATTCTTCATCCATATCGATACCCCCTGTGCTTTCAGTCATGATTTCTCCCCATCAATCGCCGAAGGTGACCAGACGATCCGCCTGGATGCCGGATTCAACCAGCTGACCCAGACCGGAAATCCGGAACCCCGTCGCCAAATTTTCGTCCACGATGCCGCGACGCAATCCAGCAGCCACGCACACCACCAGATCCACACCATGATCTTCCGCCAGTTTGCTCCAGCGATTGACGATATTGCGGTCGTCCTGAGGCGGTTCGGTCAGCTTGCTCGCATTGTTCACGCCGTCGTGATAGAAAAACACACGATGGATTTCGTGGCCCTTGTCAATTGCCGCCTTGGCAAACTGATACGCAGTATCTGCCGCCTGGTGGTTGTACGGGCCTTCATTCACCAATATTCCGAATTTCATCCCTGAATATCCTGTTAATAGAAAGTTAGACAATTGCCAATTCCCAGCCTGGCGTTCCGGCAGGGAATTGGCACACCGGTATTAGAACCGGATGTGCGTGGAAGCATTCAGCGTCGCACGAGCACCGCGCCAATCATCAATATGGTACTTGGTGAAAGGCAGGCCGGTTTTCTCGAAGAACTGCGGCCAGCCGATGCGATCCACCCAGTCGGACATCCGCTCCCAAGGCTTGGCATCAGCCTTGTACACGCGCAGGATGTTCTTCACCACCGCAGCCACTTCAGGCCAGCGCGGCGCATTGTTGGGCAGGCCGGAGGCAACCAGCTTGTGGAAGGTCGGACGGATACGGGCGTTGGAGTTCTTGCCGCCCACCCAGATAGCGATCTTGGAATGCTCAGGATCGTTGATCTGCATCGGTGGGCAGGGAGGGAAGCAAGCGCCGCAGCAGATGCACTTGGCTTCGTCGATTTCCAGGGAAGGCTTGCCGTTCACCAGGGCGGGGCGGATTGCCGCAACCGGGCAACGCGCAACCACGGTGGGACGTTCGCAAACGTTGGCTACCAGATCATGATTGATCTTGGGCGGCTTGGTGTGCTGCATCACGATCGCGATGTCGGCCTGGCCACCGCAGTTGATTTCGCAGCAGGAGGTGGACAGCTTGACGCGGTTAGGCATCTCTTCGTGGGTGAACTCCTCATACAGCTCATCCATCAGCGCCTTCACCACGCCAGAAGCGTCGGTACCAGGAATGTCGCAGTGCAGGAAGCCCTGGGTGTGTGCAATCATGGATACCGAGTTACCGGTACCGCCAATCGGGAAGCCGTGCTTGCCCAGTTCGGCAATCAGCGGAGCCACTTTCGATTCGGCGGAAACCATGTACTCGATGTTGCTGCGGGTGGTGAAACGGACATAACCCTCGGCAAACTGGTCGGCGATGTCGCACAGCGTGCGTATGGTGTAAACGTCCATCTGACGCTGGGTACCGGCACGCACCGTCCAGATTTGATCGCCATTGTGGGCGACATGGTGCAGCACGCCTGGACGTGGACGATCGTGATACTTCCAGTTGCCGTAGTTTTTCTTCATCAGCGGGTGCAGGTACTGCACGTGATCTGGTACGCCGCTCTCAATCGGTTCACGCATTTCAGTCATTATTCTCTCCAAACACTTTTATCTAAAGTTTCTGAGGCCGAATGCCAGGCATCAAGCCGCGTTCGCTTTGCGCTCGTTAGCCTTCTCAACTTCTTCATCCCAGCCATCGGTACGCACGTAGGGGTTGGAACGCGGATGGAGAACCATGTTCGCGTCGATGTCCACGCCGATGTCTTCCAGGAAGTTGACCAGGCCGATGCGGTCGATCATCTCGCCGGTGCGCTCATGCTCCAGCGCGTTTTCTGCGAAGAAGTCGATGGCGTTCTGGCCGAGCTCGACCAGCTTGTCGAAGTCCTCGTCGGACTCCAGTTTCATGAACGGCACGATCACGGTCCCCATGGTGGCGCCGATCTTCAGCACGCTCTTGCCGCCGATCAGGATGGTCACGCCCTTGTCCTTGCCCGGAGCCAGTGCACCGGTCATGACGTTGATGCAGTGCATGCAGCGCACACAGCTGTGGTTTTCGATTTGCACCGACTGGGTGTCGTTGATCGCGACGCTGGAGATGCCATCGGCCTTGGAAACGTCCTGGGTGTTTTTCAGGGACAGCGCCTTGGTCGGGCAGCGGCTGATCACGTCGTTGACCAGCTCGTCCATGCCGTGCCTGGTGAACCACTTCTTGCCCAGCTCGTCGTCGGTCTGGATGTTGTCGCGCCAGGTGCCGATGGTGGCCATGTCGGAACGCTGGATCGAGTTGACGCAGTCGTTCGGGCAGCCGGAGAACTTGAACTTGAACTTGTACGGCAGGGCCGGGCGGTGCATGTCGTCGAGGAAGTTGTTGACCACGGTGCGCAGAGCGCGGCCTTCGTCGTAGCAGGACTGTTCGCAGCGCGCGGCGCCGACGCAGGACATGGAGGTGCGCACGGCAGGGCCGGCGCCGCCCAGGTCGAAGCCGATTTCATTGAAGGCGTCGAAGGCGGGCTGCACATTGGCAGTGGTCGCGCCCTGGAGCATGACGTCGCCGGACTGGCCGTGGAATGCAATCAGGCCGGAGCCGTGCTTTTCCCACACGTCGCAGAACGTGCGCAGCAGGTCGGAGGTGTAGTGCATGCCGGCAGGCGGCATGATGCGCAGGGTGTGGAACTCGGCCGCAGCGGGATAGACCGGCTTCTCGTTCTCGTCCTTGAGTTCTGTAAAACGTGGGATCACGCCGCCACCATAGCCGAACACGCCGACGGTGCCGCCCTTCCAGTAACCTTTTTTGGTCCGATAGGAGGTTTCCAGCTGACCCATCAGGTCAACCATCATGTCGTTGTCTTTGGCCAGGCGCTTGAGGCCGGTCACAAAGCTGGGCCACGGGCCGCTTTCCAGCTGGTCGAGCATAGGCGTGTCGTGTTGTTTCTTAGCCATAGTTTTTTAATCTCCAAAAAAATTGAAACGGACGCAAGTTCCAGTCCTGCACGGCAAAGTTGCCAGCATCCTGAATTAATAAATCCTCAAAAGCCGGCGGCCAATACCCCGCCCGCTCCGCACGCTCCTTTATTATTTGCTTCTTTCACAAAAACTAAAGGAACCGCGTCACCAACCATAAATACTACTGCCAACAAGTAATGACTTTCTATTGTCATCATGGGTGGCGCATACTACCCATCCGGGTTATTCGCCACCCCCTGCTTGGGATATAACCTGGCCGCCTCTTGATTCCTGGCCACCCTATCCTCATATAATACGGCAACGCAATGTTTACGAACCATCAGACGCAGAATCTTTGAAGCCGCTGCTCCTGCATCGAGACCCGGCAGTTTGCTAAAGATTCGCGGCGAGGTCAAGTGGCGGATTGCTTGGCAACTTTCGTCAATGTTTTGATCAGGATCTACGTTTAAGGATAGGTTCACGCAATGGCAATGGAAGAAACCACAAAAATCGACAAATTCACTGCCTCGCCCTTTCGGCAGGAAATTGAGCTGCACCACGTAGACCACGAAGCGGGCTTCTCCACGCTACGCATCAGGATCCGCGAACTGAAGCGTTTCACCGTCTTTGACATCGACGAGCATACTGCCGAGCATTGGGGACGCACCTTGCTGGAATGGGCGGAAACCCGTAAGAAGGAAGGAGCACCAAAATAGGCTGGCCAATCGAAAGCGGCATGGTCAACCCCGAATTTGACGATGCCGCAGTAACCGAAGTTCACTTCGAACTGCAAGGCACCCTGCTGCCCCGGGATCACGGCTATCCGTTGTTCCTTGAACTATCACGCCTGCTGCCCTGGCTACCCGACGAAGCACTGGCTGCGGTTCACCACATCCATGGCGCGGAAACAGGCAAGGACGACCTGTTGATATTGAACCGACGGACCAAGCTTGTGGTACGCATCCCCAACCATCGAGAGGCCGACCTGGCGATTCTGTCTGGCCAGACCATCGCGGTCGGCGGCTTCAAGCTGACCATAGGCAAGGGCAAGACCAAGCCACTGGCACGCCACTCTCCACTGTATGCTCACTGCGTCACCACCGGCAGCATGGATGAGGAAAGCTTTGCCAGCGACATCATCCGCATATTGGATGAACTGAAGATCACCTGCCGCTTCATCTGTGGCCGGCGCCAGACCATCACCACCGCCGACGGCGTGGCCTATGGCTACAGCCTGCTGCTGCACGAATTACCGGTGGAACAATCCATCCTGGTACAGCAGCGCGGCATGGGCGGCAATCGCAAAATCGGCTGCGGCATCTTCATCCCGCACAAATCCACCAACGCTCTGGTGTAGAATACCCCCACTTTTTTTTGTAACCCGCAAACTTTCAAAGGAGGAATCACAATGGCATACGAAGTAAACGGCGTTGAGCTTGAAACCGACGAGGAAGGCTATCTGGTAGAACCGAACTACAGTGACGAGATTGTTCCCATGATCGCCGCAGAAGAAGGCCTCACGATGACCGATGAGCGCTGGGCCATCGTCAACTACATGCGCGAGCAATACAAGGAACACGGCCACACGCCAACATTCCGTAACATGTTGAAAGACTGGGAAAAGATTCGCCCAGGCACCGACAGCAAATACCTCTACACCCAGTTTCCCGAAATGCCGGCCAAACAGGCTGCCAAGGTAGCTGGCCTGCCCAAGCCTTACGGCAAGGGCGGATACTAACGTCTGGTAATGGGTAATGGGCGAAGGGTGTAATAACCCGCGCCCTGCCCTACTCCTCCCGCATCACCCATCACCCATCACCCCCATGAAGTTCACCACTCTGGTTTCCACCGAGGAGCTGGCTCAGCATCTTGACGATCCGGGCTGGATCGTCTTTGACTGCCGCTTCACGCTCACCGATCCGGAAGCGGGGCGTCGTGCTTACCTGCACGGCCACATCCCGGGCGCACGCTACGCTCATTTAGATGATGACCTATCATCCCCGATCACGCCCACCAGCGGCCGTCACCCGCTGCCCAGTCCGCAGCTTCTGAGCGAAAAACTGGGACTCTGGGGAGTGGACAACACCAGACAAGTCGTCGTCTACGATGACAGTTTCGGCTCCATGGCAGTGAGGATGTGGTGGCTGTTGCGCTGGCTAGGCCACGATGCCGTCGCCCTGCTCGATGGCGGTATACCCATGTGGATGCGGCAGAAGCTGCCTGTCACCACCGATCTGCCCGAAATCATTCCGACCCAATTCATTCCCCGTCTGCAGAACTCGATGTGGGCAGACGTTGCCGAAGTGGACCAGGCCCGGCAGGACCGCAACCGGTTGATCATCGATGCCCGGCCGGAAGATCGCTTCAGCGGCGAACGCGAACCGCTGGACAAGGTCGCCGGTCATATCCCCGGCGCCATCAACTGGACTTTCGAGGAAAACATCGATTTCGACGGCACCTACCTGTCCGCAGAGGAGCTGCGCACCGCCTATCTTGATCTGCTGCACGGCATTCCGCCGGCTCAGGCGATCCACTCTTGCGGCTCCGGCGTGACCGCCTGCCACAACATCCTGGCCATGGAAATTGCCGGGTTGCCGGGGGGGAAGCTCTATCCCGGCTCGTGGAGCGAGTGGATCACCGATACGTCCCGCCCGGTCGCCACAGGAGAATGAAATGAAACCGATTCGAATCAAAACCAACTGGTTCAAGAAAGACGGTCAACCGAAGGACCCCGCAGAAACCGCCTCGGTTCTGGCCATGGTTCTGTGGCGCATGGCGGACAGGTTCACCATCAACCTGTCAAAAGCGGATTACGATATCATCACGCCCCAGCGCGGTTTTGTCCTGATGGCCGAGTTCCTCGCCTTCGAGGTACAGTACGCCGACCGCCTCGCCTACAATCGTATCGATGATGCAACGCGCACTGCCTTCATCCAGGCGCTGGCCAAGCGATTATCCGAAATGATGGAAGAAAACATCCTCGAAATCGCGCCGAACAACGACGAAGCTTACGATTACAAGGCCGGCTTCATCGACCTGCTCAACCGTCGGCTGGTGGATTACGCCACCTTCGACCTGGTTGACGAGAAACCCTCTTTCGCCACGCTGCGCTACCTTGGCAACTGCATCCGCGAGGTTCTGGAGAAGCGTGACCAGCCGTGGATCATCGACCAGATCATGGAAATCGAATCGCCGGAAGCGGTAGAAACCATCAAGAAAACGATGCGCGGCCTGCTGGAAACCGAAGAAGAGCACCCCCCTCTACCGCCTCTGTAGCCCTAAAAAGGCGATTCACCGCGGAGGACGCAGAGGACGCGGAGGAATTCAAATGCTTGACGTAAAAAACGCACTCACCTGATGGGCGACTCAGCACAAATTGGCAATGCCTTGTTTTTCCTCTGCGTCCTCCGCGTCCTCTGCGGTTCAATAGCTTTTTCACCCATGTAGAGAAAATCCCGGATTCCGCTTCAGCTCGGATCCTGGTATTCCCCCTCCAGCAGCTTGGCTTGCGCTGCCGCCAGACGCGCGATCGGCACGCGCGGGCCGGAACAGGACACGTAGCTGAGGCCGATGTGGTGACAGAAGTGGATCGAGCCGGGATGCCCGCCATGCTCGCCGCAGATCCCCATCTTGAGATCCGGGTTGGTCTGGCGCCCCCTTTCTACCGCCATCTTCATCAGCTGTCCCACTCCTTTAATGTCCAGCACCTCGAACGGATTGTCCTGCAGGATGCCGGTCTCGTTGTAGGCCGGCAAAAACTTGTTTTCCGCATCCTCGCGGCTGAAGGAAAAAGTGGCTTGGGTCAGGTCGTTGGTGCCGAACGAGAAAAACTCCGCGGTTTCCGCCATGCGCCCGGCGCGCACGCAGGCGCGCACCACTTCGAGCATGCTGCCGAACTTGAATTTCACGTTGATGCCATGGGTCAGTTCGACCACCTTGTGGATGCGCTGGACATAGCTGTGGATGCGCTTGAGCTCTTCCACCGTGGCCACCTGCGGCACCATGATTTCGGGATAGATTTCGATCCCTTCCCTGGCGCACAGGGCGGCCGCCTCCAGAATCGCCTGGATCTGCATCGAGTAGATTTCCGGATAGGTGATCCCCAGACGCACGCCACGATGGCCCAGCATGGGATTGACCTCCGCCAGAGCCCGCACCTTTTTCAGGATCACCTCTTTCTTGCCGATCACATCCTCTTCCAGGTGCGATCCCTTGAAGGTGTGCAATCCGTCCATCAGCTTCAGCAGGCCGTCGGCGTACTGCTGATAAAGCCTGGGATTGAGCAGCTTGAGAGTTTCAGGCAGCTCTTCCAGGCCCTTGATGGTGTCGCGCAAATGATGCAAATGGGCGATTTCCAGCTCAAGCTGGGCGGCGGTGGGGAGGAACTCGTGCATCGGCGGGTCGAGCAGGCGCACCGTTACCGGCAGCCCCTTCATAGCCTTGAAAATATCCTTGAAGTCGGAACGCTGGATCGGCAGCAGCCGGTCGAGCGCGGCTTGGCGATCTTCCGGCGTTTCCGCCAGGATCATTTCCTGCACGATGGGCAGGCGGTCGGTGCTGTTGAACATCCGTTCGGTGCGGCACAGCCCGATGCCCATGGCACCGAAGCCGCGCGCTTTGGCGGCGGCTTCCGGCGTATCCGCATTGGCCAGCACCCTGAGGCGCGCGACCTCGTCGGCCCAGGCGAGCAGGGTAGCCATTTCCCCGGAGAACTCCGCCTCCACGGTCGGCACTTCGCCGGCGTAAACGTGGCCAGTGCTGCCGTCGATGGTGATCACGTCGCCTTCGTGCAAGGTGGTGTCTCCGATGATCGCGCTGCGCGCCAGGTCGTTGATCACGATCTGCTCGCAGCCGGAGACGCAGGGTTTGCCCATGCCGCGCGCCACCACCGCGGCGTGCGAGGTCTTGCCGCCGCGGCTGGTGAGGATGCCCTGGGCCTGGAAGAAGCCGTGAATGTCTTCCGGCTTGGTTTCCTGGCGCACCAGGATGATTTTCTCTCCGGTGCGGCCGCGAATTTCGGCGCTGTCGGCGTCGAACACGATCTTGCCGGAAGCCGCGCCGGGCGATGCCGGCAGCCCCTGCGCCAGCGACTTGCCGTGGAAGTTGGGTGACAGCTGCGGCACCAGCAGCTGCTCCAGGATCAAGGGCTCGATCCGCAACAGCGCGCGCTCCTTGGTGATCAGGCCTTCCTGGAACATTTCCACCGAGGTGCGCACCATGGCGCGGGCGTTCATCTTGCCGTTGCGGGTTTGCAGGCAATAGAGCGTGCCTTTCTCGATGGTGAACTCGAAATCCTGCACCTCGTGGTAGTGCGATTCCAGCCGGTTGTGCAGCTCCATCAGCTGGTCGTAGATATCCGGCATTTCGTCGGCCATTTCGGCGATCGGCTTGGGAGTGCGTATGCCCGCCACCACATCCTCGCCTTGCGCGTTGGTAAGGTATTCGCCGTAGATCAGGTTCTCGCCGGTGCCCGGGTTGCGGGTAAAGCCCACACCCGTTCCTGAATCGTTGCCCATGTTGCCGAACACCATGGTGCAGACGTTGACCGCGGTGCCGTTGGCCTGCTCTTTGGTGATCCTGAACTGCTTGCGATAGTCCACCGCGCGCTTGCCCGACCAGGAGCGGAACACCGCCCCCACCGAAATTTCCAGTTGCTCGTAGGGATCCTGCGGGAAAGGCTTGCCGCTGTGGCGCTCGACGATGGCGAGAAACTCTCCGGCCAGCTCCTTGAGGTGCTCGGCAGTCAGGTCCACGTCCAGCGGTGCGCCATATTTTCTCTTGATCGCCGCCATCCGTTCATCGAAATGCTCATCGCCGATACCCAGCGCAATCTTGCCGAACAGCTGGATGAAGCGGCGGTATGCGTCGTAAGCAAAGCGCTCGTTGCCGGTCTGCCTGATCAGGCCCGGCAGCGAAATTTCATTGAGGCCGAGGTTGAGGATGGTGTCCATCATGCCCGGCATCGACATCGCCGAGCCGGAACGCACCGAAACCAGCAGGGGATTGTCGCTGCTGCCGAAGCCCTTGCCGGTCCTCTTCTCCAGCGCCTGCATGTGGCTCCTGATCTCGTCCATCAGTCCGTCCGGCAGCTGACTCTTCTCCAGATAAGCCAGGCAGGCCTCGGTGGTGATGGTAAAACCCGGCGGCACATTCAGCCCGATCTGCGTCATCTCACACAGATTGGCGCCCTTGCCGCCCAGCAGCATCTTGTTTTTGCCGTCGCCTTCTTCGAAGGCGTAAATATATTTTTTCCCGCTCATGGCCGACGCCCCTTAAAATTTTTATGGGAATATAGACGAAATAAATGATATCACGAGCTCAAAGAAAAATGCGCCCGACTAAAGCACCTCAACTAATTCTCATCGAAAATATAAGCCAGAAATGGCAAGAAACAGAGATCGTGAATATAATTTTTCTTATATTATTCAATATATAAAGAAATTACAAAGCAAAACAAAAACATCATTATTTATCTAACTCATTTATATAACATATCTATCAGTTAATTTGCACACTGAGTACGGTTCTGAGGCATTTACCTTCCGGGATAGGTCGCACGCACAGAGACAATGACGCTTCTGTATTTATAGTGCAGCCTGGAAAAGATTTATTGTTAAGGAGTTTCAGGTTCATTATTGCAGCGAAACGATCATAGGCTGGCCGTATCCTATAATTCAGGCATGAGAAATTCACCTTCGCGAGGCCGCACTGGTTCTCCAGGGGAAACGAAACATCGCCGCCGGGAGGCAGTCATGACCATTAAACCCTTACCGATGGCCCTGTTTTTTCTGGGGCTTGCGTCGATCTCCGTAGCGGCGGAGCCGATCGCCGATCGCTGCGCCAACCTTGTTCCCGCCGCCGATCTCTCCGCTTGCGATCTCTCTGGCCGTTCCTTCACCGGGCTCGACCTCTCCGGCGCAAAACTTGAAAATACCAATCTGCGTGGAGCTCGACTTGACGGCGCCGATCTGCGTGGCGCCAACCTGAAATGGGCAAACCTCCGCCGCGCCAGCCTGCGCAATGCCGATCTCAGGGAAGCGGATTTATTCCATGCCACTTTTGATGAGGCGAACATGAGTGGCGCGCGCGTCGGCAAGGCCTATCTTTTCGGCGCCAACCTCATTAACACCCGTGCAACCGGCGCAGACTTCTCCGGTGCCTATCTCAAGGACGTACTGATGGAGGGAATCGACCTGTCGGGCGGTTCCCTGGCGGATACCTACATGCTGCGTGGAGTGATTGCCGGGGGGAAGTTCGTGAACACCAACCTCTCCCGCGCCGACTTGACCGGGGCAGCGGCTGATGCCTGCGATTTTACCAATGCCGACCTCTCGGGAACCCGCCTCCTGGGCGCATCGCTGCGTGGCGCCCTATTCAAGAACACCCAACTGAAAGGCGCCGACTTCTCCAACGCAGACCTGTTCAATACCGTCTTCGATGGCGCCCACGACCTGCCTCCATCGCTGATGGAGGCGGTGGCCAGTCGGTTAGGCTTCAAGCCGGAATGAGCCTAAAAACAGCTTTTATCCACAGATAGACACGGATTAACACAGATACCAAAAGTAGGCGCCTCTAGGCGAAACAAGGTGTTATTGAAGATTTGTGGCACACCTGAAAGGTGATCAAGATGAGAGTGGTAGCTCATTGATAATCTGTGTTAATCCGTGGCTGAATTTTTTATAGGATGATTGAAGATCAGTTCGAAACTTTGGTCGTTTGCAGCGCCTCGACCTTCAGGTTGACCGGCTTGCCCTTGCGCGCGCGCTTGGCCACCTCGAACTGCGGCGCCTCCTCGATCGTTCGCCCTCTCCTGATTCCTTTCAGGATCAGCGCATCTGCGAAAACACCGACGAGCTTCAAGGTTTCCTGCTTCTCCAGGCCCATCAGGATCACTCCGCGACCCTTCGGCATTTGCTTGACCTCGCCCAGAGGGAACACCAGCAGCTTGTCGCCGCTCGACACGCAAGCCACGTAAAGTGGGCCGCCTTTTTGTATCCTGGCCGGAGGCAATACCTGCTCGCCCTCCTCCAGCGTCATCAGCAGCTTGCCGCCCTTCTGGCGCGAGGCCATATCCGCGATGGTGGCGACAAAACCGTATCCGCCGGAACTCGACAACAGCACCGGGTCTTCCGCCTGCCCGGTCAGGGCGCTGACGATCTTAGTGCCGGGCTGCAGGCCCACCACGGAGCCGGCAGGCACGCCGTCGCCCTTGCCGCCGGGAACCTGCGAGGCGGTAATGGTATAGGCACGTCCGTCAGAGCCGAGCAGGATCACCGCATCGGGGGAGCGACACTCGATCGCGACAAACAGCTTGTCGCCCTCCTTGAAGGAGAGCGTGGCCAGGTCGATGCCGTGCCCCTGGCGCTGGCGCAGCCAGCCCTTCTCGGACAGGATGACGGTCACCGGCTCGTCCAGCACGGCGGCTTCGGACAGCGAGGCGCGCCGTTCCGGCTGGATCAGGGTGCGCCGGTCGTCGCCGAATTTCTTGATATCCTCGCGGATTTCCCGGGCGACCAGGGACTTCATCCTAGCGGGGCTGGCCAGCAGGGATTCCAGCTTGGCGCGTTCCTTCAGCAACTCGGCAATTTCCAGCTCGATCTTGATGCCTTCCAGACGCGACAGCTGGCGCAGGCGGATTTCCAGGATGTCGTCGGCCTGCCGCTCGGACAGTGAATATCGGGCAATCAAGGCAGGCTTCGGTTCGTCGGATTCGCGGATCAGCCGGATCACCTCGTCGATATTCAGGAAAACGATGTGCCGCCCTTCCAGGATATGGACGCGGTCGTTGACCTTGCCGAGGCGGTGCCCCAGGCGCCTTTCCACCGTCGCAATCCTGAACTGGCACCATTCCGAGAAGATCGTATAGAGCGATTTCTGCATCGGATTGCCGTCCAACCCCACCTGGACGAGGTTGAACGACACCGTGGTTTCCAGGCTGGTGTAGGCGAGCAGGGTGCGGGCGAACTCGTCGCGGTCGATGCGCGAGCTTTTCGGCCCGAACACGATGCGCACCGACTGCTCCTTGTCCGACTCGTCGCGTGCCGTATCCAGCAGCGAGAGCAGCAGGGTCTTGGTCTGCGTCTGCCCCTGATCGATGGTCTTCTTGCCGAGCTTGGGCTGAGGATTGGTCAGGGCTTCGATTTCCGACAGCACTTTCGCCGCCGAAGCGCCGGGCGGCAGCTCCGTGATCACCAGCTGCCATTGCCCGCGCGCCATTTCCTCGAACACGTAGCGCGCACGCACCGCGATCGAGCCGCGGCCGCTGGTGTAGGCATTGCGGATTTCCTGCGGGCTGGAAAGGATCTGGCCGCCGCCGGGGAAATCCGGGCCGGGGATCATGTCGAGCATCTGCGCCTCGGTAAATGTGGGCGACTCAATCATCGTCGCCGCCACTTCGCACACCTCGCGCAGGTTGTGCGGCGGCACCTCGGTGGCGATCCCGACGCCGATGCCGGATGCGCCGTTGAGCAGCAGGAAGGGCAGGCGCGCCGGCAACACCACGGGCTCCTCGAAGGAGCCGTCGTAATTCTGGCGGAAGGCGACCGTGCCATGGTCCAGCTCGGCCAGCAAAAGCTGCGCGATCGGCGTCAGCCGCACCTCCGTATAACGCATCGCCGCGGCGGAATCGCCGTCCAGGCTGCCGAAGTTGCCCTGGCCGTCGATCAGCGGGTAGCGCAGCGAGAAATCCTGCGCCATGCGCACCGCCGCCTCGTACACCGCGCTGTCGCCGTGCGGGTGGTATTTGCCGATCACGTCGCCGACGATGCGTGCCGACTTCTTGTGCGGCTTGTCCCACTCGTTGCCCATCTCGCGCATGGCGTAGAGAATGCGCCGCTGCACCGGCTTCTGGCCGTCGCGCACATCGGGGATGGCGCGCGATTTGGACACCGCCATCGCGTAGGCGAGGTAGGCCGCCTTGGCATAGTCCGCGAGATCGTCCTGCGGCTCGGCGGCGGGCGGCTCGGCGGGCGGCTCCGGCGGTTCTGGGGGCTGTTCGGCAAGCGCCATATCCTCGTTCGTCAACGCTTCCAGCTGCTCGAAAAGATCGGGGGTGAGGCTGTCTATTTCGTCCTTCATCTTGTCTCTTGTTTCAGGATTTACGATCAAATTTGCGGGGAGAGGCGAAGAGAAACATTGGCATCACTCGTCCGCCTCCACCAGATGCCCCGCCTCTTCCATCCATGCCCGCCTTGAAGCGGCTTCGGATTTTGCCATCAGCTTGTTGAAGACTTCCCGGACATAGCCGGTGAAATCGTCCGTGCGCAAAGTCAGCAGGCGGCGCGCGTCCGGGTTCAGGGTGGTTTCCCACAGCTGCACCGGGTTCATTTCTCCCAGGCCTTTAAACCGCGACACCTGCCACGATCCCTCGCGCACCTTGTCGGCGCGCAGCCGATCCAGCGTGCCTTCCAGCTCGCCATCGTCGAGGCAATAGAATTTGCGCGCCGGCTTGTTCTTGCCCTGTGCCGGCACATCCACCCGGTACAGCGGCGGCTGTGCGACGCAGACGCGGCCGGCGCGGATCAGGGCGGGGAAGTGGCGGTAGAACAGGGTTAGCAGCAGCACCTGGATGTGGCTTCCGTCCACATCCGCGTCGGCCAGGATGATGACGCGGGCGTAGCGCAGGTTGGACATGTCCGGCGTGTCGTTCGGTGCGTGCGGGTCGACGCCGAGCGCCACGGCGATGTTGTGGATTTCGTTGTTGGCGAAGATGCGGTCGGCTTCGTGCTCCCAGGTGTTGAGCACCTTGCCGCGCAGCGGCAGGATGGCCTGGGTGTCCTTGTTGCGGCCCTGCTTGGCGGAGCCGCCGGCGGAATCGCCCTCGACCAGGAACAGCTCGCGCTCTTCCAGGTTGTCGGACTGGCAGTCGGCCAGTTTTCCCGGCAGCACGGCGACGCCGGAGGACTTGCGCTTTTCGATCTTCTGCCCGGCGCGCTGGCGCGTCTGCGCTGCCCTGATCGAGAGTTCGGCGATCTTCCGGGCCTGCTCCTGATGCTCGTTGAGCCACAGCTCGAGCGGGTCGCGCACCATGGCGGTCACCAGGCGCAGCGCATCCCGCGAAGAAAGCCTTTCCTTGGTCTGCCCCTGGAATTGCGGGTCGAGCATCTTGGTCGAGAGCACGAAGGAGATGCGGCTGAACACATCGTCGGCGGTGAGCTTGACGCCTTTCGGCAGCAGGCTGTGGTGCTCGATGTAGCTCTTCACTGCGTTGAAGATGCCGTCGCGCAGACCGGCTTCATGGGTGCCGCCGGAGGGCGTATGGATCAGGTTGACGTAGGACTCGCGCACGATCGGCCCGTCCTCCGTCCAAGCCACCACCCATTCTGCGCCCTCGCCTTCGGCGAAGGTGTCGTGGGAAGCCGGCGCGTACTTGGAGAATTTCCAGAACAACCCGTCGATCAGGTATTCCGACAGCTGCGACCGGAGGTAATCGGACAACCCGTCCTGGTAAACCCACTCCTTTTCGTCCTTGATCAGCCCGTTCTTGTCCTCGATTTCCAGCCTGACGCGCACACCGGGCAACAGCACTGCCTTGGCCTTCAGCACCCGCTCCAGTTGCTGCGGCGGAATCTCGGCAGTGTCGAAATACTGCGCATCCGGCCACACCCGGACGGAGGTGCCGGAGGCGCGCTTGGGCGCGCTGCAGACCAGCGCCAGCGGCTCGACCACGTCGCCGCCGGCAAACGCCATGCGGTGGACGCCGCCCTCGCGGGTTACCGTCACTTCCAACCGGTTAGACAGCGCGTTGGTAACGGAAACGCCGACGCCGTGCAGCCCGCCCGAAAACTGGTAAGCACCGCCGGCTTTCTTGTCGAACTTGCCGCCCGCGTGCAGCCGGGTAAAGACCACCTCGACCGTCGGCACCCCCTCTTCGGGATGGATGCCGACCGGGATGCCGCGGCCATCGTCCGTGACCGAAACCGAACCATCGCCGTGCAGCCGCACCGTGATGATCTTGGCGAAACCGGCCAGGGCCTCGTCGGCCGAGTTGTCCACCACCTCGGTAATGATGTGCAGCGGATTGTCGGTGCGCGTATACATCCCCGGCCGCTGCTTCACCGGCTCCAGCCCGCGCAGGACGCGGATGGAAGAATCTGAATAGGTCTTGCTCATGATTACCGTTCTTGAAAACACGAGTTGCTAGCCGCGAATGATAGCGCACAGCCCTCATGGGGGTCTAATTTAGGCTTGAACAAGGTGCCGTTAGGGATACAATGAATCCTTTGATTTCGACGTCAATCAGCCACAGTGAACACTCCCAGCCCGCCCTATCAGGATCTCACCCCTGACCGCATCCTGAATGCAGTAGAAAGCCTGGGCCTGCGCTGCGACGGTCGCCTGCTCGCGCTCAACAGCTACGAGAACCGGGTCTACCAGATCGGCATCGAGGAAAGCGCGCCGGTCATCGCCAAGTTCTACCGCCCCCTGCGTTGGACGGATGAAGCCATCCTCGAAGAACACCGCTTTACGCTGGAACTCGCTGAACGGGAAATCCCCGTCGTGGCGCCCCTGGTCGACAAAACCGGGCGCACCCTGCACGAATTCGAGGGTTTCCGCTTCACGATTTCCCCGCGTCAGCCTGGGCGGGCGCCGGAACTGGACGACCCCGATACCCTGGAATGGATGGGCCGCTTCATCGGCCGCATCCATGCGGTCGGCGCCATCGAACCCTTTGCCCACCGCCCCACGATCACCATCGAAACCTTCGGCGTGGAGCCCTACCGTTACATCATCGCCAACGGCTTCATCCCGCCCGATCTGGAAGCCGCCTACATCTCCACGGTCGAAGACGCCCTGCAACGGGTGCGGGCAGCCTTCGCACGCGCCGAACCCGTTGCGTTGATCCGGCTCCACGGCGACTGCCACCCCGGCAACGTGCTGTGGTCCGACACCGGCCCGCACTTCGTCGATTTCGACGACTGCCGCATGGGTCCGGCCGTGCAGGACATCTGGATGCTGCTGTCCGGCGACCGCGCCGCGATGACCCGACAGCTGTCCGATTTCATGGAAGGGTACAAGGAATTCCACGATTTCAACCCGCGCGAACTGCTGCTGATGGAAGCACTGCGCACCCTGCGCCTGATCCACTACGCCGGCTGGCTGGCCCAGCGCTGGAGCGACCCGGCTTTTCCCGCCAGCTTTCCCTGGTTCAACACCCAGCGCTACTGGCAAGACCAGATCCTCGCCCTCCGCGAACAGGCCGCGCTGATGGACGAACCTCCGCTTGTTCTGGGCTAGAATCAAGCTTAAAACATTAACCACGAATGACACGAATGACACGAATGAAACACGAATTAGCACGAATAATCATTGGGTGAAAATGGCTTTTCTGTTTGCTTCTATTCGTGTGTATTCGTGAACATTCGTGCCATTCGTGGTAAGTGTTTTTTCTAGCTCGAAGTACCACCCCGTCTGAAAAGGAAAAACCTATGGATATCGAACTCACCCCTTATGAAGCGCGCGTCATCGGCGCCCTGATCGAGAAGGAAATCACCACGCCCGATCAATACCCGCTCTCGCTCAACGCGCTGACCAATGCGTGCAACCAGAAAAGCAACCGCGAACCGGTCCTGGAGCTGGATGAGGCAACGGTTCAGGAAACGCTGGATGCGCTGGTCAAAAGATCGCTGGTCAGCGACCAGACCGGGTTCGGCAGCCGCACCACCAAGTACCGGCATCGGTTCTGCAATACCGAATTCGGCATCCTGAAATTTTCGGAACAGGAGCTCGGCATCATTTGCGCGCTGCTGCTGCGCGGCCCGCAGACTCCGGGCGAACTGCGCACCCACACCAACCGCCTGTGCAAATTCAGAGACATGCAGGAAGTCGAATCCGCGCTCGACCGCCTGATGGAACGCAGCGACGGCCCTTTTGTCGCCAAGCTTGCGCGCGAGCCGGGAAAAAGGGAATCGCGCTTCATGCATCTGTTCAGCGGCGACGCGCCAGCGATGGAGTTTTCTGGGGGCACGCACCGCGCCTCCGACCTTTCCGGCACAGCGCTCGAAAGACTGGACCAACTGGAGCAGCGCGTCGACGAACTGGAACAGGAAATTGTGCAGCTCAAACGCGCCCTCGAACAGCTGGTGCCGAAGCCAACTACCGGTTACATGGAAGCCTAGGGAGTGCAAAAGCCTGGGTAGAATCAACCCATAATCCACAGATGACGCAGACACCCGCAGATAAAACCCCGCTGAATCAGTCCGTTGGCCTACATGCTCGCTCCACCTTCAGGGTGAGGCAGATCATGAGGTCAACGCATTGAAATATCTGCGTAAATCTGTGTCGCCTAGAGGCGCCTACTTTTGGTCATCTGTGGATAACCGATTTTTTTAGAATCAAATCCCAGGCCACGCCCAATTCAGAGGTAACCGCATGACACCAACTCACAAACCAAAGATCGGTCTTGCGCTGGGCGGCGGCTCGGCAAGGGGCTGGGCGCATATCGGGGTGATCCGCACGCTCGCCGAAGCCGGGATCGTACCGGACAGGGTCTGCGGCACTTCGATTGGCGCTCTGGTGGGCGCTGCCTACGTCGATGGCGATCTGGACCGGCTTGAGCAGTGGACCAAAAGCCTTACGCTGCAAACCGTCGTCGGTTTTCTCGATTTCTCGTTCGGCAGCGGCCTGATCAAGGGTGAGAAACTGATCGAATTCTTTCGCAGCCACTTTATCGATGTGCCGATCTCCGAACTACCCCTGCCTTTCGCCGCAGTGGCTACCGACCTTCAAAGCGGACGCGAAGTATGGCTGCAGGAGGGCATGGTATCCGACGCCGTGCGCGCATCCATCGCGCTGCCGGGCCTGTTCACGCCGGCTGGACACGAAGGCCGCTGGCTGGTGGACGGCGGCTTGGTGAATCCGGTTCCCGTCTCCCTGTGCCGGGCGATGGGGGCCGATCTGGTGATCGCGGTGGATTTGAATTCCGACATCGTCGGCAAGCATCTCAGGAAAGCCCGTGCATCGAAAGCCGCCGCGCCCGGCAACCCCGGGGGAGCCGGCGAATCGATGCTGGCGCGAATTCAGTCGGGCATGGCGACACTGGGCATTGCCGGCCAGAAAGCGGCCGACAACCGGCCCTCCATGCTGGAAGTTCTGGCCTCCAGCATCAACATCATGCAGCAGCGCATCACCCGCAGCCGGCTGGCCGGGGACCCCGCGGACGTGCTGATCGCCCCACGGCTGGCGGAATTCGGCCTGATGGAATTCCACCGCGCAGCCATTGCCATCGAGATTGGAAGCCGCGCAACGAAGCAGGCATTGCCGCAAATCAACGCCATTCTGGAGAATTGGCGCTGAATTCTGGATTCCGGGTCAAGCCCGGAATGACGGCATTTGAATGCCGGTTCGATTGCTTCCATTCGCCCGGCTCACGCCTTACCCGTTTCCTCGCGAAGCAACTCGCCCAGCCAGTAGCCTTGCCCTGCGTCCACCCCCAGGGTTTGCAGGGTTTCCCACTCCTGCCGGGTTTCCACGGATTCGGCAATAATCTGGATGTCGAGTCCATGGGCAATCTTGACCAGCGTTTGGACAAAGAACTGGTTTTCCATGTTCTGATCGATGCCATGAATGTAGCTGCCGTCGATTTTGAGGTAGTCGATCCTCAGGTTGCTCAGATATCCGAATGGCACAAAATCGCGGCCGAAATGATCCAGCGAAACCTTGACGCTCAGCGCGCCCACCTTCTCCGCCAAGCGCCTCACTGCATCGAGCCGGTCCACCGCCCCGCGTTCGGACAATTCGATAATGAGTCGTGAAGCCAGGCTGGGCGATTGCCCCAGCTCGACGCACAGCCAGTCGATGAAACCCGGATCACTGACGGTGCTGGGCGATAGATTGACCGCCAAACGGACACCTTCCTCGCCCCCCGCATCGACTATCCCTTTCAGATGGCTGATCACCAACTTATCCAGTTCCACGCTGAGGCCCAGTTTTTGCGCCATCGGAATGAAAATACCCGCATTCAGCAAGCGGCCATCAGGTTCCTGAATACGCAATAAGGCTTCCTGATGCAGCACGCTGCCATCGCGGCAGGATTTGACTGGCTGAAAATACAGAATGATTTGCCTGTCGCTGATCACTTTATGCAAGCGCTCGGCCCAGTAGCTTGCCTCATGGATATCGGCGCGCTTCAAGTCTTTCTTGTCGAACAAATGCCAGGCGTTCGGGCCTTCTGCCTGGGCGGCGCGCAATGCCATGTCGGCCTCGGAAAGGAATTCGGCCAGGCTTTCCTGGCCGCGGAACAAGGCCACGCCAACATGGCCGACCTTTTCTGTTTCCGTCTGTCCCTGTTCGTACATGCCCCTCAGGACGGTGCTCACTTGGCCCGCAACCCGTTCCGCTTCGTCCGCACCGACATTGGGGATCAATATGGCAAAGTCCGCCCCGCCAAGGCGCGCAATGAAACACTGGAAAGAAATGCAGATCTTGCCGAGCGCCGCGCCGACTGAGCGCATCAACTGGTCCCCCGCCATATAGCCCCGCTGCTCGTTGTATCGCTTGAAGTCGTCCAGCTCGATCAACAGTAATGCGCCCGCCGTAAATTCGTCCGGGGAGCGCAGCAAATGTTGCAAATGGGTATCGAAATAGTTGCGGTTGGCCAAGCCGGTCACAGGATCCATGTAAGCCTGGCTGCGCAGGCGTTCCGAGGCATGGACCTCCTCTTCGAGCATGTCTTTCACCTTGATGGTCATTTTGTTCATCGCCTCGACCACGCTACGCAGCTCGCGCGCCCAAGGCAGCCTTGTCTGCACGGGGAATTCCCGGTTGCAAATCGCTCTTGCCTGATCCTCAACCGCCTGCAGAGGTTTGAGCACAAGCCGCAGCGCCACCAGGCCCAAACCCAATATCACCATCGCCGAGCCCAGGAACCACCAGAATGTTCCCACCGTAGCGCGCCATAACCTTGCGTACGCGATGCCGGGATTGCTCCACACCGAGACCCTGGCGGCCTGCTGCCAGCCCACCATGACCAGGGCCTTGCCTTCCGGAGTCTGCAAGTGGATCAGGTCGACAAACCATTCCGGCACACCCTCGATCCTGACAGGCAACTCCCGTTTGATGATCGGCTTGCCATCGATGGCGACGACCGCGACCTCACGGTAATAGCCGCGGTCAAAAATCGCATCGACCATGGAGGTCATCGTCAGAATGTCGTTTTCCTGCATCGGCGGGGAAAGAGACAGTCCCAGGGATGTCGCCGTATCCTGCGCGTGCGATTCCAACTGCGTCGAAATGTAGTTCCTGGTGTTGTTGACGCTAATCACGAACGTCCCCGCAAACACCAGCAAAAACAGCAGAATCCCTACAATAATCAGTTGGCGTGAAAGTGTCATGATCTTGCCTTTCTTGAAGGTTCCATCTATCCAGGGAAGCCCTGGTTATTAACCCGGCCCTTAAATTTACCGTGTAGGTCAGCCTTCAGGCTGACTGTCAGGCTAAAGCCTGACCTACAGTATTATTGGGCCGGGTTATTAATTGCCATTGGCCTCTTTTCCAATGCGGGCCTCCAAAGTTCGCCACAGGCTGATCCGGTCGGACTTGCCAACATTCCGGCCAAGGCCTCGTTCCTTGGCCAGCCACAACCCGTCACCGTTGAAACTATAGACGGGCACGAGATCCCTGCGCAGCGTCGCGGACTTGATTTCGGGAATCAGGTTATCGAGCACCTGGGGAATGGCCTCGGGCGTCGGATAATAGGTCAGCACCATGTGAGCCTGATTCAAACTCAGTGCTTTTACGTAGGTAATCTGGAGGCGATTGATCGGCACCCCCATTTCCACCAGGGTGAAATATTTGGCGATGGCAAAATCCTCACAATCCCCCCCATTGGTGGCAAGCATCTCTACCGGCGTGGCCCAATAGTCCTCCACGCCCCAGTGCTCATGGTCGGACACGAATATGACCTGATTGAAAAACCGGTTCACCAGTTCCAGCTTCTGCAATTCCGACTTGTTGTGGCCGGAGATCATCAACTCCCGCCAGTCAAGCAGCCTTTTTCGCGCCGCCTGCCCGTATTTCTTTTCCACATAGGACAGGTTCTTGTCGCTCAGCCCCAGCCTCGCCCCAGGGTTTTCCGCAATCGCAACCGCGAAACAAACAAAAACCGCAATAACGCCAAGCCAGCGAAACCAGCCTATCCACCGGAGCGGGAGACTCATGCACCCGCTCCGGTGGCCATAGGCTTAAGGGCACCTCTAAAAATCCATGTTTCGTCATTCCGGCGAAAGCCGGAATCCAGAAAAATCAACCAACTGGACACCGGCCTTCGCCGGTGTGACGGATTATTAGAGATTCCCTTAAATGAGGGGCAAGCGCGGATCAGAAAAAAAGGAGTGAAAGCTCGAAGCCGGCCCACAGCGAAAAATGGGCGGAACATGAGAGGCTTGGAATACCCGCCGAGATGACCGGATTTAACGCTCATGGCGAATCACCGCCACGGATCATGAAAGCAGCAATTCGCCATGAGCGTTTCCCTCACCCCTGCCCTCTCCCGCAAACGGGCGAGGGGGACAAGGTGTCGCTTCGCGACGTTCACTTTGCTGAAGAAAATCATTGCCGTCCCGTGACGCTGACATCCCAGGCGGAGAGAGACAGCCCGCAATGCGGGCCATCCCCAGGTTTTTTCATTCCCGAATCAAATTCGGGAATTCAAGCGCTAGCCGCCGGTCAATTGCTCTTTTGGCCCGCACTGGCGACAGCCGCCTCTGCAGGTGGCGCAACCTGCAAGCTTTCCAGCAGCTTGCCCGAGCTCGCCAGCACGCGATACTTGCCAAACAGCTCAATATACTGGCCCGTCACATAATTGGAACGCGCGGTGAAATACTCGTTCTCGGCATCCAGCAAGTCAAGCAGGGTGCGCTGGCCGATATTGAACTGCTTGGTGTAAGCCTCGCGTGTCGCGTCCATGGACTCCGAATGTTGCTTCAAAGGAGTCAGACGCTCGCGTGCAGTGGTGTAAGCGTTCCAGGAGAGGCTGATGCTTTCTTCCACTTCGCGCATCGTCTTATGTGAAATCTCGGTGGCTTCATTGATCGCGGAAGCGGTCTGACCGACCCGCGCTTCGTCCGAACCGCCGCGGAACAGGTTGTAACGCACCCGCAGCATTGCGATCGCGCTTTCGTTGTCGCCCCTGAGCCCACTGATGTTGTTGTTGTCGTTGTACCCCAGTTCAAGATCCAGCCTTGGCGAATGCAGCGACCGGGCAGCGCGATGCTGGGCCTGAGCCGCCTCGACATCCGCCATGGCGGATTTCAGGATCGGGTGGTTGGCCATTGCGACCCCGATCGCACTCTTCAGATCCTTGGGCATGGCCTGATCCGGCGCGCCCGGCTTGGTCAGGGCCTGCGGCATTTTGCCCACGACGCGCTGGAAGGTGATTTCAGCTTCACGCGCATTCGATTCCGCCGCCATCACGTTGGCCTGAGCCAGCGCCAGACGCGCCAGGATCTGGTCCATATCCGCCTTGCGGCCGACACCAGACTCGGAGCGCAACTTGATCTGGTCAAAGGTACGCTGGTGCACGGCCTGGTTATCCTTGGTCAGCTTGACCAGTTCCTGCCGGCGCAGCACTTCCAGATAGGCATCCACCACCTTCAGCGCCGTATTTTCCGAAGCACCCAATACCCCGAATGCCGCAGAGTCAGCGCGGGCCGAATGCCTCTCCACCTCGCTCTTGACAAAGAAACCATCAAACAGCATCTGATTCAGGGTAATACCCGCCTCGCGCCGATCCAGCGAAACCGTGGTGAAGTTAGTCGATGGATTGCTCGACCTTTCACGCCCGTAACCCAAATTCAAATCAATCTTGGGGAAATATCCCCCTCTAGCCTGCTTGATCTCCTGATCGATCGAAAGACGCCGATGGGCGGTGGACAGGACATCAGGGCTCGTTTTCAAAGTCTGCTCGACAGCATCCTTGAGTGGCTGGGCCTTGAGCGGCGCACTGAGGGCCAGACCCAGGCAAGGAATGGCGAGCGCAGCGAGAATCTTGCAGTTTTTCATCAGGTACTCCTTCTTTTTGATTATTGATGCTTGATCGACGCGACGTCCCTGCCGCCCTCGATTGCCCTTGAATTAAATTTATAGCATATTCCGTCAACTACCGTATCACAGGTTACCTCAAGGATCAAGCGTAACACTTTATCTTGTAATACTTTATCTCATAATGAAACACGCCACGAAATTTTATTGCTCGCGAAAACGACAAACGGGGAAGCTTGCGCTTCCCCGAAACATCTTCTTGCTGTCCAGCGCGAATTACCGCCGGATAAGCGGTTCATAACGCAACCAATTACGGCATGTAGTCAATCTGGCCAGTGCCCAACAAGGTAGCAAGAGTAGTTTCCACACCCTGCAGGGTTACCAGCGGCACCGCGTTCCCGGTTCCTGTGCCATCCAAGTCGACGCTGATGATGGTGTTTCCGGGACTGGTTGTGGTATCAAATATAAGGAATGTCGATAAATTGGCCGGAGTTATTGGAACGCTAGTTCCAATAAGAACCTCCGACACGTCCAGCACGTCACCCTCAGCGATCTTGAAGTCAGTAATCGTATCCACCCCTTGGCCAAGATCAGCAGCCTTGAACACGAAGGCGTCCGCGTTCTTGCCGCCCGACAGCGTGTCGGCACCGACCCCGCCAGCAATCGTGTCTGTACCCTCGCCTCCGAACAGAACATCGTTGCCAGCATTGCCGCTCAGGATATCGTTCCCGGTGCCGCCCGCCAGCAGATCATTGTGGTCGCCGCCCGACAGGGTGTCATCCCCGCCTATGCCGGACAGGAAATTATGATCTGTGCTGCCTGTCAGCGTATCGTTGAAGTTCGAGCCGATGACATTCTCGATCTCCACTAGGGTGTCGTTACCAGCACCACCGGTCGCTGTGCCCGTGGCCAGGTTTACGATGACGCCAGAAGTAGCCGACGAGTAATCGGCGGTATCGATACCCACATTGTTATCACCATCGAGCGCATCGTCGCCGGCGCCGCCGACCAGGATGTCGCTGTCCAGACCGCCGGACAACGTATCGGTGCCGTCACCGCCAATCAGCTTGTCGTTGCCGGCAAGGCCGGACAACGTATCGTCGCCGGCGGTGCCGGTAATGAGATCATTACCTGCGGTACCACTACTTGGCACCAGGTCGGACGCCGTTCCGATCACGGTCCCGCCCGCGCTGGGCTGGACGGTGGCTACCATGAGGTCATCGGCCGAACCCGTGCCGAGATGGAAGTTGCCGTGGCTCGGTTCGATGACCACGCCTTCCACCGCAAGGTCGGTAATCTGAATCGAATCGTTCCCATTCCCGGGATCGTCATTACCGAGATACTGTAAAGTCACCTTGTAATGGTGGCTTGGGTCGATGTAAAAGCCGGTATCAAAAGCCAGCTGAAAATCTCTCTGCTGACCCTCGGAATCCAGCGGAATGACCGTGGAATAGGTATGGCCGGTCGAATCCAGGTCGGTAAAAGTCATCAACAAGAACTGTACATTGTTGTTGGTGTTGGTGACCAAGTGCAGATCGAGAATCTGGGGCGGCGGGACATCCATGATATTCGTCGTCACGCTACCGGTGCCGATCGTCGCGTTGATGCTCTGGTCGGAGAGGTTGACGCTGTAGTCCTCGGTGCCTTCGACGATGGTGTCGGTCTTCGCGTCAACCGTGAAGCCGACGCTGGTCGCACCGCCTCCGGTGAACGTCAGAACGCCGGTCGCTTCGTCGTAGGCGGCGCCGCTGTCCGTCAGGTTGGCAAAGTCGGCAGGGCTTACGGCCGTGCCGTCAGCCGTCAGCACTTTCACCGACGCCGTCTGCCCAGCCGCCAGCGTGCCCGTGTAGCCCACCGTGTAATTCGCCGTGGCACCCTCGTTCACCGTGGCGTCGCCGGTAATGTTGAACTGCAGTTTGCTCAGATCGGTGATGTCGGTCGTCACGCTACCGGTGCCGATCGTCGCGTTGATGCTCTGGTCGGAGAGGTTGA
>JASJPA010000003.1:13473-37708 GCA_031426955.1 Sulfuricella sp. | reverse complement strand
CCGTCTGCCCAGCCGCCAGCGTGCCCGTGTAGCCCACCGTGTAATTCGCCGTGGCGCCCTCGTTCACCGTGGCGTCGCCGGTAATGTTGAACTGCACCGTGTCGTCGTTGATGATGGACCACATCGCCGACGAGGCCGCCGGGTTCACCGTGATGGCCGCATTGTCGGTGCCGTCCAGCACCACCATAAAGGTTTCGTCCGCTTCCACTTTGAGGTCGCCAATCACCGGCACCAGAATCTGCGCGCTGGTTGCACCCGCCAGGATCGTTACCGTGCCACTGGTCGTGCCCGTGTAGTCGCTATCGCCCGTGCTCGCCGATCCATTGACGGTGTGGTAGCTCACCACCGTGTCGGTCGCCGACGGTGCCGACAGCGTGACGTTGAACACGGCATTGGTCGTGCCTTCGTTGCCTTCCACTAGGCCGCCTCCTGCAACCCCAACCGCAACGGAAACCGTGGGCGTAATGGGTCCCAGCACCTGGCCTTCCGTGGCCAGGAATGTTCGGGTCACCACATCGGTTTCAAATCCGGAAGTCACATTGCCGGGTGAATAATTCGGGTCAACCTGGACAAACGTGCTTCCGCCTTCCGAAGCCGCACCCGCACCCGCAGCCGTCGCAGCGGCGATTGCGGTCGGGTCGGCGCCGGCGGCAATGAGCGCCTGGATGGCAGCCGCATCCGCAACTGCCGCCTGGGCAGCCGCCGGGTTGAATACGTCCGTGTCCAGCACGGTCTGGGCATTTCGGCCCAGATCCATGTGCGCGCCGTTCACAAACTCGATATCTATGGAAGCGAGATCCCCGGTTTGGATCACGTCGTTGGCATTAACCTTGTCGCCAACCTGCAATACCCGCACGACACCATCGGGAGAAGTCGCGGAAACGGTGCCGATCACCATCTTTACTGTTCCGATAGCGGCTGCCTTACCTGTAAGGACAGAAGCCGAAACGGTGGGATTTTGCGTTGCCATGATTTATCTCCTCAAAGAAATGATAGCGGCGAACCGACCGGGGTCACGTATGCCACCTGCTAATAAACAACTTCTAAGTTAAATATAGTTACTTTTAGAGGAATGTCATATTGGACTGTGGTACTAAGACTTTGGTACTAGTAGTCAGTCGTGTTGAAACAGACGGACAATCCCGTCATTCCGGTGCAAGCCGGAATCCAGAGGTGTACTACTGGATTCCGGGTCAAGCCCGGAATGACGAAGGTTGATATCCACTATATTCATGTCGACTGACTGCTGGATCAGCTTTCGCGCCCATTCACATACAGGGCAAGATGCAACCTGTCCGAGATGCTCAATTTTTGGAAGATGGTCGTCAGGTGCGCTTTGACGGTCCGGTCGCTGATATCGAGCGTACGGGCAATCTGTTTGTTGCTGGCGCCACTACCCACCAGCGCGGCAACCTCCTGCTCGCGAGGGGAGAGTTGATGCAGGCTGTTGGTTTGCTTTATCGGTTCCGCCTGCACCCTATCCCGATGTCGGGTACGAATTTCCTCGATCAGCCCGGGGATCAGGGAGCGGGTAACCCACAAGCCCCCCTCCCGAACCACCGTCACGACCCTGTTGAGCAGGTCGGGATCGATATCCTTGCGGAAGCACCCCATCACCCCCGCTCGGAGCAGGGACAGTTCCTCCTCGGGATCGAAGGCACGGGTGGAAACCAGAATCCGTGTTGTCGGACTCAGCTTCTGGAGCGCAATAACCCCTGCCGCTCCGGCAAACCCGGGTAGATCCCTGTCAAGAATAAGCAATGCGGGCTTCAGCGTGGCCATCGCCGCTTCCAATGAGGCCAGGTCATTGACCCGGCGGATGGCTGAAGCTTCGCGGAGCCCTTTCTCCCATTGATCGACAAGTTCGTTGATCAGACTGGCAATCAGTACCATAACCCCTCAATCAAACATGACCCAATGAAAACAATTCTGTATGCACACCCAAATTTACGCCTTATTCTGAATAAATGGCTTATCATTTAATGTCATTATAGGGGGAAAATTTTTTCCCTATGGAGTCTGGACTCACTCCAATCCAAAAGCATAAAAGGAAGCGTCGGCCATGCCCTATGTTTCGCGCACCCCGGAAGGAAAAATCGCAGCCATCTTCGATCAACCCGGCCCCGGGGCAGAAGAAAAGATGACACTGGAAAGCCAGGAATTGCTGGAGTTCCTTTCCCAGGACGGCCTCAAGGAATATGCCAGGCGCCTGCTGGAAGAAAGCGACAAGAGCGTTATCCGGGTGCTGGAAGACCTGATCGGGGTATTGCTGGCAAAGAATGTCATCACCTTCACCGACCTGCCGGCACCCGCCCAGGAAAAGCTGCTAAGCCGCCAAGAGGCGCGCGAGCTTCAGATCCCGACCAATCCGATACTGCATAAAAGCGGCCCTATCTGAACAACCGTTTATCCTCCAACCCGCGGGATAGCGTAGGGCGTAAATCAACGCTCGCGCAGTGCCTCATCCCTGGCCTTGAATACTGGCTTTAGCAGATAGGCCAACACCGTCTTTTTACCGGTGCGAATATCCACCGTAGCCAGCATGCCGGGAATAATCGGCAAGCGCTTGTCTCCCTGGACAAGGTAATTGGTTTTGGTGCGCGCCCTGATGATGTAGAAGGTTTCCCCCTCGTCGTTGGTGATGCTGTCGGCGCTGATGAATTCAAGCTTGGCCGGGACTCCGCCATAAATCGAGAAGTCATAGGCGCTCAGCTTGACCACGCCGTCCAGCCCCGGCCGCAAAAATGCGATATCCGACGGTTTGACGCGGGCCTCGATCAACAGGTTGTCTTCCAGCGGCACAATTTCCATCAAATCCATGCCGGGCTGAATAACCCCGCCTAGCGTCGTCACCTTGATCCGTTTCACTACACCGGTCATGGGTGAGCGCACGGTGGTTCGCGTAAGCCGATCCTCCAGCGCCGAGCTGGTTGCGCCGATCGCTGAAATTTCAGCTCGCGCCGCGCTCAATTCAGACATCGCATCCGAGCGGAACTTGATGATGAACCCTTCAACTTTGTTGCGCGCTTCCATCAGCGCAGCTTCGAGACGGGGGATCGATATTCTGGTTGCCTCCAGTTCGCCTTTCAGGTCACTCTGCTGTCGCTCCAGCCGCAGCAGTTCCACTTCGGACATGACCCCCTGCTGTACCAGGGGCCGCGTCATGGCCACCTCTCTGGCAACCAGGCCATGACTTTGCTGCAATTGCACCAGGCGAGCACGTTTTTCGGCAAGATCCTGCACTCTCTGCTCCGATTGCTGGCGAAACACGCTCAGGTTCGCCTGTAGTTCCCGCATACGGGAAGCGTAAAGCGACCTTTCCTCGTCTATCAGCTTCTGGTTTTTTTGCTCGAGCTCTTTCGGCGCATTAAATTCCGTGTTATTCGCTTCTGCGCTGAGGCGCGCGATTTTGGCCAGCAGCGCATCATACTTGGCCTGATTTTCACCAAACGAAGAGGAAAACCGTGTGGCATCCATCTGCACCAGAATTTGCCCTTTTTGGACCACGTCCCCTTCCCGTACCAGGATTTCGGAAAGGATGCCTCCCTCCAGATTTTGCACGATCTGGATATGACTCGTGGGGATCACCTTGCCCGCCCCAGTCGCGATCTCGTCCAGACTGGCCAGGCTGGCCCAGATCAGGGCGACCAGAAAGAACAGGGCTGTTCCCCATAGTATCCAGTGGGCCGTCCGCGGTGCTCCTTGCAATACCGCGGCACTGGTTTCGGACATGAATTCCGCGTCTTCCTCACCCTCCGGCAACCCGCTTCCCGCCATGGACTTCCACGCACGGGGTAGCGGCCGATCCGAGTTTTCGCCGGGCTGGTGCTCTGATCTACTTGGCCACATTGATCCTCCCATCCGCCAGCGCAGCCAGCACCTGATCTTTCGGCCCATCCGCAACCACCGCTCCCCCATCTATCACGACCAGGCGATTAGCCAGCGTAAGCAAGGTGGCGCGGTGGGTCACCAGAATCAGGGTCTTGTGTTCCAGGGTTTTTTCCAGCCTGGATTTAAAAATTTCCTCCGATCGGTTATCAATGGAGTTGCTGGGCTCGTCCATCAGCAGAATGGGCGGATCAAGCAACTGCGCGCGGGCAATCGCGATGGTTTGCCTCTGCCCGCCGGACAATCCTTCCCCACGCTCACCAACCCGCATATCGAAGCCGAGAGGATGGCGGTTGACGAAATCGGACACCCCGGCGATTTCCGCCGCCCGCAACATGGCGCCATCGCCCACATAAGGCGCGCCCATGACGATGTTGTCCTTGACGCTGCCATAGAACAGCACCACATCCTGGGGCACATAACCGATGTTTCGGCGCAATTCCGCGGGATCGATCTGCTCCAGATCCACGCCGTCGACCAGGACGGCCCCTGAAGTCGGGTGATATAACCCGAGCATGAGCTTTTCGATTGTGGTCTTGCCCGAGCCGATGCGGCCGATGATCCCGACCCGTTCTCCCGGAGCGATCTTGAACGATACATTGTGCAAGGCAGGAACCGTTTGCCCCGGATAATTGAAAGAAACATCCTTGAATTCGATCCCTCCCTGAAACCGGGGTCGGTGTACAAATGATTTCCCCGGCGGCCTCTCCACCGGCAAATGCATCATGGTGTTGAGCGAATCCAGCGCCGCCTTGGACTGGTAATAGCGCGTCAGAAGAGCCGCCACCTGAGACAAGGGAGCAAGCGCCCGGCCCACCAGTATGGTGCATGCAATCAGCCCGCCCGTGGTCAGTTCTTGCTCGGAAATCAGGTAAACCCCGTAGACCACGACGGCGATAGTGACCAGCTGTTGCATGAAAAGCGAAGCATTGACCACGGTGGCGGACAGAAAACGCGACCTCAACCCCAGGCGGGCGATCTGGCCGATGATCTGCTCCCATTTCCTCTGGATCGGGCTTTCCGCGCTGACGCTCTTGACCGTTTCCAAACCCGCCAAGGTTTCAATCAGCATGGCCTGGCGCTGGGCAGAATGGCGAAAAACCTCCTGCACCACTCTGCGTAATGGCACCTGGATCATCAGCCCCACGACGATGACCAGCGGCACGGCAATCGCAGGTATCAGTGCAAGCGGCCCACCGATCCACCAGATGACGAGGATGAACAGAAAGATAAATGGCAGGTCGATCAGCGTGGTGATCGTGGCCGAGGTCAGAAAATCCCGGAAGGCCTCGAATTCCTGCAGGTTGTTGGCAAAAACGCCGACGGATGCCGGCCTTGACGCCATCTGGATGCCCATCATCTTTTCGAAAATGCTGGCCGAGAGAATGACGTCAACCTTTTTGCCCGCCACGTCGATGAAATAGCCGCGCAGCGTGCGCATCAGAAAGTCGAACCCGAAAACCAGTGCGGCCCCGATGGCCAGCACCCAAAGCGTCTCGACCGCATGGTTGGGCACGACCCGATCATAGACATTCATGATGAAGAGCGGGGTGACCAGGGCAAAAACATTGATCAGGAAGGAGGCCACCAGCGCCTCGCCGTAAATCGGCCAAGCCTGCTGCAGCACGCCCCAGAACCAGTGCTCCGGCCGGGGAATCACGCTTTCCGCAGTGCGCGCATCAAACTGGTAGGCTGGCCGCGTGAAGATGGCAAAGCCGGAATAATTCTGCGCGAGTTCATCCAGCGCAATGTCTCTCACTCCCACGCCGGTTTCCGGCATGATGACCTGCGCCCTTCCCGCGTTATCCTTTTGCACCAGCACACAGGCTTGCTGGTCATTCAGCAACAGCACTGCCGGCAAAACCAGGCTCGAAATCTTGTCCAGAGAGCGCTTCACGATCTGGGCAGACAACCCGGCTCGGGCAGCCGCGCGTATAAAAAGTTCGGGGGTAAGCTTCAAATCGACGAGCGGCAGGCCTGCCGTCAAGGTATCCGCCGAAAAAGGCTTGTTCTGCATCTGCGTCAAGAGGATGAGGCAGCTGAGCAAGGGATCGTCGCGCGCAAGTTCCGCATGTGCAAAATGCCAGGGATTCTTTACATCAGCTTGCTCGGACGGCATTGATCACCCTTTTAAAGGAGCATGAAATATTTATAGTCCAGAATCGCTGGAGCCTTTATTAGTCGCCCGCTTCACCATCGGCGCCTCATTCAAGCATCATAATAATCATATGCTACAAAATTTGCCATTCCCAAGCATTTTTTAGTCAAATTCAAATTTTTATTTTGTTTGGTATCCGGAATAAACTTTGGACGAATCGCCCTGCCATACGATAATCTTCAGCCGGACCAAGAGATGGCACGATGAAATCGAAGCACGCGATGTAGTTTGTTGTCTGAATCATTCCGGGAGGGCAGGCAATGGCATGGAACGATAGCGGATACCGCAAGCCGGATGCGAACGAACTGAAAAAGTGTCTGGGCTCGGAGCAGTATCACGTCACACAGGAAAACGGCACGGAATGGGCATTCCGCAACGCCTATTGGGACAACAAGAAAGAAGGTATCTACGTCGATGTCGTGTCGGGAGAGCCGCTGTTCAGCTCCCTCGACAAATTCGATTCGGGCACCGGCTGGCCCAGTTTCACCAAACCGCTGGAACCGGACCATGTAGCCCTGCGCGAAGACCGCTCACATCTTCTCATGACGCGCACCGAGGTCCGCAGCAAGCTCGGCGACTCGCACCTGGGGCACCTCTTCGATGACGGCCCCGCCCCCACCGGCAAGCGCTACTGCATGAACTCGGCATCGCTGCGGTTCATCCCCAAGGAAGACCTGGAAAAAAAAGGCTACGGCGAATACCGCAAGCTATTCGACAAGAAATAAGCCTGGAAAAAACTATTGAACCGCAGAGGACGCGGAGGACGCTGAGGAAAAACAAAAACAAGGCATTGCCAAGTTATGCTGAGTCACCCATTAGGGGAGTGCGTTTTTTCATCAAGCATTTGAATTCCTCCGCGTCCTCCGCGTCCTCTGCGGTGAATCGCCGTTTTTAGCCAAGCGATCAGGGCACGACGGTATCGATGACGATCGCCACGCCTTGCTGCCCAAGCTTGACCGGACCGATTTTCCCCTGCAAGTCACCGCTTTGCGCCATGGCCTGACCCGACTTCGACACGCGCGCACTGATCGTCACTTCAGCATGGTTCGAAAGCTTGTCGTTCGGCGACATGGACACGGAATCGTCCAGCGTAAAGTGGTAGGGGAGCTGTCTGGAGTCGATCTTCAGACTGGCGATGGGCATTTTCGGGCCTTGCGGCGCCTGCGCAAAAATGAACACCCTGTCAGTGGGGCTCATCTTGGCGATGAGTTCCTTGCTCACCGTCACCATGCCGGAAATAGCGGCCGCGCCCTGCAGCGGTTGTTCGCCTTTTTCGCCGGCGCCACTTTTCTCGCTCAACTTGCTCAGGTTATCCAGGCCGCCGAGGCTGGCCGCAAGCTTCTCGGCCTCTTCAATCGCTGCCGCGATATCCTTGGCGATATCCGCATCCGGCGGGAGAACTTTGAGCAAACGCCGCCAATACGCGGCGGCTTGAGCAAACTCCTTGTTCTGATAGGCGGCAGAAGCGGCAAGATTCAGCGTCTTTTCATCATTCGGATTCAGCTTGAGCGCCTTATTGATCAGCTCCAGCGGTTTGCCCTGCAAGTTCTGTCCCTGCGCCATAGCGAGCGCATCGGCGTAGTCCGCCAGCAGGCGTGCATCGTCGGGAAACAGCTCGGCAGCTTTCTCGAACGCCCGTGCGGACTCGTCATACTTTCCGATCGAGGCATAACTGCGCGCCAGCATGTACCAGCCGGCGGCATCCTCCGGCTTCGCCTTCAGCTTGGCTTCCAGGGCTGCAATCATGGGGGCCGCATCGTGCTGGCCTTGCCCCACGTCGGCGCGTGACTCAAGCAGTGCGTCGGGGTTGCCCAAACCCATGTACATTGCGATCGCCAGCACCGGAATCGCTCCGGCCAGCACATACCCCGGCCAGCGACTTGCCTGGGCGGCAGAGACAGTAGCGGGTTCCAGCGGCACATCCTCGCTCAGGCGTTTTTCGATTTCCCGCCGAGCATCCTCGTATTGCGCTGCATCCAGTTCGCCGCTATCGAGATCCGCTTTCAATTCGGCCAGTTGATCGTAATAGATGGCGACATTGGCCTCTTTTCTGTCCACCCGGCTATCTAGCTGGCCGGGCCTGACATCGCGCCGCAGCAAGGGCGGCAGGACAAAGGCCAGGGCCACTGCGAGAAAAAGAAAAAAAAGTACCCAGAACAGCGAAATCGTCCAGAAATTGCTCATGATTTATTTCCGTTGTTACCCAGAAGATCCGCCACGCGTTTCTTCTCTTCTTCGGATAAGGATTCGTCGACAGGGCGGTTACCGCGTCGCTGGATATAGGCATAGAGGCCGCCCACCGAGCCGATCAGCAGCGCGAACGGGCCGAACCACAACAGCCAGGTCAGCGGCTTGACCGGCGGCTTGTAAAGCACGAAATCGCCGTAGCGCTGGGTGAGGTAGTCGACGACCTGCTCGTCGCTCTTGCCGGCGCGCATCTGCTCGCGGATTTCCTGGCGCAGATCCTGCGCTAGGTCGGCACGGGAACCCGCCAGCGATTCGTTCTGACACACCAGGCAGCGCAAATCCTCGGAAAGCTTGATCATGCGCTGCTCCAGCACGGGATCCTCGGCCACCGGCTGGGCTTCGCCAGCCATGGCGGCAAATGGCAACCACAGGGCAAATACGATCATCCACGGTCTCATTGCTGCAACTCCTTCACCAGGGGAAGAATTTTCTTGTCCAGGCTGTCGCGGGTCAGCGGGCCGGTGTGCTTGTAGCGAATGATGCCGTTCCTGTCGATGAGATAGGTCTCGGGAACGCCGTACACCCCGTAGTTGATGCCGGCCCGGCCATCGAGATCGACCACGGTCTCCACATAGGGATTGCCGTAGCGATCAAGCACAGCCTGCGCATCGCCGGGCTGGTCCTTGTAGTCCATGCCATAGATCAACACGCCGCCCTGCTTCGACAAATCCAGCAACAGATCGTGTTCCTGCCGGCAGGAAGCGCACCAGGACGCCCACACATTGAACAGCCAGACTTTGCCGCGCAGGTCCGCCGGGCTCAGTTGTTTGGCCGGGTCGGACAGCAGGGCCAGCTTGAAATCGGGCGCCGGCTTGCCGATCAGCGGCGAAGGCACTTCGCGCGGGTCGAGCTTGAGGCCGACGGCGAGGAAGCCCACCAGCACGATGAAAATGCCCAGGGGAATCAGGAAACGCTTCATGCTTCAGCCCTTCCCTTCTTGCGCGAGCTGCGATAGCGCCGGTCGGTGATCGCCAGAAAGCCGCCCAGGGCCATCAGCACCGCGCCGATCCAGATCCAGACCACGAACGGCTTGTGAAACAGCCGCACGCTCCAGGCGCCGCCATCCAGCGATTCGCCCAGCGCGGTATACAGGTCGCGCGTCAAACCGTAGTCGATCGCCGATTCGGTGAAAGGCATGCCGGACGCAGTGTAAATCCGTTTTTCCGGGTGCAGGGTGGAGACCGGCTTGCCGTATCGGCTCACCTCCAGGGTGCCGCGCGCGCCCTTGTAATTCGGGCCCTCCAGATCCTTCACCCCGTCGAAGCGGAAGGTGTAGTCCTTCAAGGTCACGGTATCGCCCACCTCCATGCGCACATTGCGCTCGGTCTGGTAGGACGACACCATGGTGACGCCGATCACGGCGACCGCCACGCCGAGGTGGGCGAGATGCATGCCGTAGAAGTTCGCCGACCAGCCCGCACTCGTCCGCATGCGGCCGCGCACGCCGATGGCAACGGTAACGACGATCCACAGGGCCAGCAGAATGCCCAGGGAAACCATCGGCTGCCACTCCCCCAGCGTAAACGGCAGCAGCAATGCCACCAGGACGCTGGCGCCGAAACCCCATTTCAGGCGATGAGCCAGTTCAGGCACGTTCACCTGTTTCCACCGCGCCAGCGGGCCGACGCCGCTGAGGAAGATCAACGGTGCCACGAGAGGAACGAATACGGAGTTGAAATAAGGCGGACCGACCGAGATCTTGCCCAGCCCGAGCGCATCGAGAAACAGCGGGTAAAGCGTACCCAGCAGCACCGATCCGGTCGCCGTCAGGAGCAGGATGTTATTGACCATCAGGAAGGATTCGCGCGACACCAGCGCGAAACGGCCGCCCAAGCCGACCTGCGAGGCGCGCAGGGCAAACAGGAGCAGCGAGCCGCCGATCACCACGGCAAGGAAAGTGAGAATGAACAGGCCGCGTGTCGGATCGGTGGCGAAGGAGTGCACCGAGGACAGCACGCCGGAGCGCACCAGGAACGTGCCGAGCAGGCTCAGGGAGAATGCGCCGATGGCGAGAAACACCGTCCACGCCTTGAAGCTGCCGCGCTTCTCGGTCACCGCCAGGGAATGGATCAGCGCCGTACCTACCAGCCAGGGCATGAGCGAGGCATTCTCCACCGGGTCCCAGAACCACCATCCGCCCCAGCCCAGCTCGTAATAGGCCCACCAGCTGCCCATCATGATGCCTATCGTCAGGAATGACCATGCCGCCGTGGTCCAGGGGCGCGACCAGCGCGCCCAGCTGGCATCCAGCTTGCCGGAAAGCAGCGCCGCTATCGCGAAAGCGAAAGCCACGGAAAATCCGACATAGCCCATGTACAGAATCGGCGGATGAACCACCATGCCCGGATCCTGCAACAAGGGGTTGAGGTCGGAACCGTCCATGGCCATCTCCATGCGCAGGAAGGGATTGGAGGTGGCCAGCATGAACAGCAGGAAACCGAAGCTGACCAGGCCCATCACGCCGACCACCCGCGCCACCATGTCCTCAGGCAGATGGCGGCTGAACAGGGTCACCGCCAGCGTCCACATGCCAAGAATCAATGTCCACAACAGCATCGAGCCTTCATGCGAGCCCCAGGTGGCGGTGAAGCGGTAAATTTCGGGAAGGCGGGAATGGGAATTCCGGGTCACGTTCATGACTGAAAAATCGTTGGTCAGAAACGAATAGGCCAGACATCCAAAGGCGATGGCGACAAAAAGAAACTGGGCGCGAGCAGCCGGTTTGGCGACCGCCATCCATGCCGGGTTGTTGCGCGCAGCGCCCACCAGCGGCAGGACGCCTTGGACAAGCGCCAGCAGCAGCGCCAGGATTAACGCGAAATGACCGAGTTCTGGAATCATTATTTACCTTCTTGCCGTGTAACTAAATTAGTTCGGTGAAACTAAGGTTTTCTGGGCTTTTTGCGCCTGTTCCAGCGCGCTGGCCGCTTCGGGCGGCATATAGTTTTCGTCGTGCTTGGCCAGCACCTGCTCCGCGACAAACAAGCCGCTGTCGGTCAGGCGGCCTTCCGCCACCACGCCTTTGCCTTCCTTGAACAAGTCGGGCAGGAGGCCTTTGTAGGTAACCGGGATGGTCTGCGCCGTATCGGTGATGCGGAAATGCGCCGTCACCCCGTCACTCTCGCGGCGCAGGCTGCCTTGCTCGACCAGTCCGCCAATGCGGAAAGCGCGGTCGCGCGGCGCCTCGCCCTTGACGACTTGGGTCGGGCTGAAGAAAAACACCAGATTGCTGCGGAAAGCGTTGAGCACCAGTGCCGCCACCACGCCCAGAGCGATCACCGCGATGGCGACCAATATCAGCTTCTTATGCCGTGATTTCATCGTTGCCCTCTTCCTTCTCGACCTTGCCATATTTCACGGTACGTTTTGCCAGCGTCAACGCCTTTTGCCGGTGCGACCTCAACAGCAGGATCTCGCCGACAACCAGGGCGGCGGTCACCGCATAGGAGCCCCACACGTAAAAAGCGTAGCCCCCCATGTGAAAAAATTCAGCCCAGCTATTCCAGTTCACGCTTCGGCCTCCACCATTTGCGCCACCCACTGGCTATTCTTTTCGCGCTCCAGGATGATGCTGCGCGCCCGCGACAGCGCCGCTGCGATGGCGTACATCCACGCCGCCAGCGCCATCACCAGCATGCCCACCAGCATGATGGCGGCCATGCTCGGCGCTTTCGTCATGCTCACCGAAGCGCCCTGATGCAGGGTGTTCCACCATCTGACGGAAAAATAGATGATCGGCACGTTGACCACGCCCACCAGCGCGATCAGCGCGCCGGCACGGTCGGCGCGGCGGGGATCGTCGATCGCCGCCTGCAGCGCCATGAAGCCGAGATACAGGAAAAACAGGATCAGCTCGGAAGTCAGGCGCGCATCCCACACCCACCACGCGCCCCAGGTCGGCTTGCCCCACAGCGCCCCCGTCCACAGCGAGACGAAAGTCAGCATGGCGCCGGTGGGCGCGAGGGCGCTCGCCATCATGAACGACAGGCGCGTGTTGAAAGCCAGCCCGAGCGCCGCCCAGAAGGCCATCACCACGTAGATGAACATGGACATCCAGGAAGCGGGCACGTGGATGAAGATGATGCGGTAGGCTTCGCTCTGCTGGAAATCGGTGGGCGCGAGGAACAGCCCGATATAAAGGCCGGCCGCGCAAAGCAAGGCTGCCGCGCCGTAAAACCAGGGGATCAATTTCCCGGCAAGGCCGTAGAAAGTCGCCGGAGAAGAATATTTATACCAGTTCAAGCTGCTCATTATTCAATCGAGATCCGTAACGCCGCCGACACCGCCCACGGCGTCAGCATGAAAGACAAAATCAGAATACTGCCCAGCAACGACAGGTGAGCTTCCGAGCCCAGGCCCGACATCGCGCCATCCACCGCGCCGGCGCCGAAAATCAGCACCGGGATGTAGAGCGGCAACACCAGCAGAGACACCAGCACACCCCCGCCGCGCAACCCCAGGGTCAGGGCGGCGCCGATGGCACCGATCAGCGACAGCACCGGCGTACCGAGCAGCAGCGAAATCACCAGCACGCCCAGCGCCTCGTTCGACAGGCCGAACTGGACGCCCAGCACCGGCGCCACTAGGATCAGCGGCACCCCGCTCACCAGCCAGTGGGCCAGTATCTTACCGGTTATCCAGACCACCGGGGGGGTCGGCGTCAATACAAGCTGTTCCAGCGTGCCATCGGCGTAATCGCTCGCGAACATCCGGCCGAGAGAAAGCATCGCCGCCAGCAGGGCGGACACCCACACCACGCCGCCACCCATCAGGCGCAGCAGCTTGGGATCGGGTCCCACGCCAAGCGGAAACAGGCTGGCGACGATGACGAAAAAAAACAGCACGGTAAGCACATCCCCGCGCCGCCTCATGGCCAGCATCAACTCGCGCCGCAACAGTACAAAGACAATTTGCAGCGTGGTCATAGCGTCAATGGTAAGGTTTTGGGCGCGATGCCCGTAATCATGACCGGCTGGTGCGTGGTCATCATCGCCATGCCCCCCTGGCGCAAATGCTCTTCGATCAAAGTCTGCACCAGTTGCAGGGCAGCCTGATCGAGTGCTGTCAACGGCTCATCGAGTATCCACAACCTGGCCTTGACCAGCATCAGACGGGCCAGCGCAACGCGCCGACGCTGCCCTTGGGACAGCGATTTCGTCGGCAGGTTCAAACAATGGCCCAAACCGAGGTGCCCCAGCGCACCTTTCACCTCATCGCTATTCACCGGAATTCCCGCCAGACGACAGGAAAAATCGAGATTCTCGGCGGCGCTCAGATCTTCCTTTACAGCAGGCGCATGCCCGAAATAGGCCATTTCGGCATGGTAGGTCTCGCGTGCCGTGCCGATCTCTTCGCCACGCCACAGGATTTCTCCGAACTCCGGCGTCAGCAGACCGCACACCATGCGCAGCAGGCTGGTTTTGCCGCTGCCGTTGGCGCCTTGCACCAGCAGCAATTCACCTTCGTTGAGAGTGAAGTTTAGGTGGCTGAACAGCGTGCGCTCGCCTCGTACACAGGCGAGGTCTTTCCCTTCCAGCATGAATCATGGCCCAAATCTTGAAAAAAGCATTGTACTGGAAAAACCCCCAAGGCTAATCCCACGGCCTGGATATTTCCACTCGAAATTGCCGTCCTTCCCACCCAAAATTCACCGCTGGCAGATCCACAAACTACGGATTACCGAATGAGAGCCAGGCTAATGGACATCCAGGATAAGATTAAGTTTTGTTAATTCAGTGGCATAATAAATCAATTAGAATTGTTATCCTGCCACAAACCAAACTAGACTTAAGATTTGCCCTACCGAAATGCCGGGGCGCGTAGTTGGGCACTGTTCGATGCAAGCTTGCCGATTGACGAACTGAATATGGACTTGACCGCGGTATACAGCAAAACAGCCAAGGGTGTGCAGGCCCTCACTCAAAAAGGCAAACGCTTGCCCGCCGACCTTGCGCGAGCACTCAGCCTGGTGGATGGCAGGGCAACGGTCGAAGAAATTCTGGAAAAAGCCGGCGAGCTGCCCTCCTCCACGCTACCCCAGACCTTGGCCAATCTGGCTAAAGACGGCTACCTCAAGGCGGTTGCAAGAGAACCCCTTACCGAATTTTCGATCACCTCCGACACCTCTGCCTCCATGGTTGTTTCAGAAACCATCGACGAAACCTTTTTCAAGGTACTGGCCGAAACTGAAGCCCGCAAGAAACTCATGAAAGAAGCCGTGGAAAACCCGCAAGAAGCGAGGCAAAAAGCCCAAGAAAAAGCGGCGGCAATGGCAGCAGAAGAGACGATGCGCCGGAAAATCGAGGCGCGTGAAGCCGCCGAAGCTGAAGAGCGCTCACGGCAGGAAGCAGTGCGACGAAAAATAGTCGAAACCATGGCACAGGAAGAAGCTGCGATTAAGGCTCGCAGGGAAGCCGAGAACCAGGCACTCCGGGAAAGGGCGGAAAAAGACCGGGCCGAAGCCGAGGAACGGGCACGCCGGGAGGCCGTGGAGAAGGCGGCCAAAGAAGCCGAAATCAGAGCGGCGGCAGAACGCAAGGCGCATGAAGAAGCCGAAGAGCGCGCGCGGCAAGAAGCGGAGCAACAAAAAGTTGCCGATGCCAAGGCACGCGAGGAAGCGGAACGCAAGGCTCGCGAGGAAGCGGAAGCCGGGTCTCTCCGGGAAAAGGAGGAAAAAGACCGGGCCGAAGCTGAGGAACAGGCACGCTGGGAGGCCCAGGAGAAGGCCGCCAAAGAAGCCGACATCAGGGCTGCGGCAGAACGCAAGGCGCGGGCCGAGGTGAGTAAACAGCTCAGGATGGAAGCCCGGGCGAGAGAAGAAGCCGAGGCCAGAGCAAAGGCTGAGGCGGAGGAGGAGGCACGGGCCGAAGCCCGTAGACAGCTCAGGCTGGAAGCCCGCGCCCGGGAAGAAGCCGAACTCAAGAGAGCACAGGAAGAAGCCGAGGCCAAGGCGAAAGCGGAAGCTGACGATCGGAAGCGCCTCGAAGCAGAGGCGGAAATCCAGGCACGTCTAGAAGCAGAGGAGGCACGGGCCGAAGAGGAGGCACGGAGAAAAGCCGAGGCTGAAGCCAACGCGCGGGAGGAAGCTGAGCGCAAGGCTCGCGAAGAGGCGGAAGCCAGGGAAAGGCGGGAAGCAGAAGTACGGGCAATCGTGGAAGCAGAGGAAAAAGCACGCGCCGAAGAGGAGGCTCGGATAAAAGCCGAGGCCGAAGCCAGAGCGCGGGATGAAGCTGAGCGCAAGGCTCGCGAGGAAGCGGAAGCATGGGAAAGGCGGGCAGCCGAAGTACGGGCAATCGTGGAAGCAGCGGAAAAAGTACGGGCCGAAGAGGGGGCACGGATACAAGCCGAGGCCGAGGCCAGGGCACGGGAGGAAGCTGAGCGCAAGGCTCGCGAAGAAGCGGAAGCCAGGGCAATAGCCGAAGCTGAAGAACAGGCACGCCGGGAAGCCGAGGAAAAAATTCGCGCACAGGAAGAGGCTCTGGCAAAAGCCCATGCAGAGGCAGAGCGGAAGGCGCGGGAAGAGGCAGAGCAGGAAAAGCGGGAACGGGCAGAAATCGGAGCCCGGGCCAGAGCGCTGGCAGATGCACGCGCCGAGGAGGCTGAAAAAGCCCGGCAAAAAACTCTGGCAAAACCCAAAAAGTTCAAGCGCCCCGTCAAATGGGGCAAGGCCGCACTGATTTCGCTGGCAGCGCTGGTTTTATTGCCGCTCGCTTTGCTGCAGGTAATGAGCCTGAATATCTTCATCCCCCCCATTGAAAAACTGGCCTCGGACAGGATGGGCGAGCCCGTTTCCATCCATTCCATGCGCGCCTCCCTGTGGCCTGCGCCCCATCTGCGACTTGAGGGCGTCAGCATCGGCAAATTGCGTGACATCAAAATCCCCACGGTCCGGGTCATGCCCGAACTGGCCGCTTTTTTCGGCGAAACCCAAACGATCAAAGCCATCGAGGTGGAGTCACTCACGATTGATCAGGACGCCGTGACCAGGGCGATCGCCTGGGTTGGGCCGGGCAGTGGCGCCGAAAAAATCCGGGTCCGCCGGATCGCCATAAAAACCGCAACCCTCGAGGTAAAAGGCATACCGCTACCCCCATTGGAGGCGGATGTCGCGCTGGCGGCGACGGGCAAATTCGAACGGGCAAACATCAGAAGCGCGGACAAGAAAATCGAAGTGGCTATCACCCCGAAAAACAACGGGTTCGAAGTCAATATTGCCGCCAATAACTGGCAGCCCCCGCTCTGGCCGAACCTGACGTTTGCCGAACTGCACGCCAAGGCCATGGCAACCTCGGGGGGCATGCGGATCAGCGAAATCGAGGGCAGGCTCTACAGCGGCAAAGCAAAAGGCAGCGCGACCATAAAATGGGGTGATTTGTGGAGCGCGGAAGGGGATCTCGACATTGAAAATGTCTTGCTGGCCGGAGCGATGCCGGCACTGACGAATGACATTGAGTTGACCGGCAAGCTCGATGCAAAAACCACTTATTCCATGCAGGCCAGAGACCTGGGCACCCTCTTCGACAATCCCAGAATCAAGGCCAGCTTTAACGTCAGCGACGGCGCCATCGGCAACATCGACCTGGCGCGCGCGATCCAGCCGCGGGCCACAGAAACCACCGGCGGAAAAACCCTGTTCGCGAGCCTCTCGGGAAACATGACGCTGGACGGCAAGCGCTATCAATACCGGCAGATGAAGCTCGCAGCAGGCCTGCTCAGCGCCAGCGGCGAGGCCGACATCCTGCCGGATAAGCAACTGTCAGGAAAAACCAGCGTAGAAATGAAATTGCCATCGTCCACGGTTCGCGCACGCCTGACCTTGTCTGGCGACCTGAAACAACCGGTACTGCGCCGGTAGGGACAGTAAGCTTGCGAGTGAGGAAAAAGCGATGTCCCATCTAACTCCGGAATCCCTTCTAACCCTGCTGGCAGAAGTCGAGAAGGAAGACCCCATCGAGTTTGCCGACCTTCCCTACGATGAAGCGGATCTGAGAAACCTGGCCTGCCTGCATGTGGCCGAGTTCCTGCAATCCGGGGAATACACCAACATGAGCGTCGAAGATCGGGAGAAAGTGATGGCAGCCACGATGGCGAAATTGATCCTGGAAAATCTGGTGCTGAATGCCAGGTTGCTAATACCCAAGGAATAGGAGCAGACAGGCTGCGGAAAAATCGAAAAAAGGGCTTACATCGCTGTAAGCCCTTCATAAAATCTGGCGCGCCCGACAGGATTCGAACCTGTGACCCTTGGCTTCGGAAACCAATACTCTATCCAGCTGAGCTACGGGCGCATTGAGAAAATCAGGCGCAAATCATAGCGGTTTTTTCCGGCAACGTCCATGCTGGGCTTTTGCAGCTGACTGAATTGCCGTTATAATTGCGGGTTTTCGACATTACACAAGACAAGGACTTCCCCATGAGTGGCCCCGAAGAAATGGAAAAAACCACAGTTACGCAATTTCTGATCGCCCTGGTAGGCGCGCTGATCCCCGTGCTGATCGTTGCTTTCCTGCTGTTCAAATTCGTTATGGGCATCCAGGCCACCCACGTTGACGTGGAAGACACCAAGACGGCGGCGGAAGAAGTTGCCCAGCGCCTGAAACCGGTGGGCCAAGTCGCCATCGGCGAAGCCCAGCCTGACGCTGGCGGCGTAGTGGACGGCAAGAAAGTCTACGAAGGCCTCTGCCAGGCTTGCCACGCCACCGGCGCTGCGGGCGCACCGAAGACCGGAGACAAGGGCGCCTGGGGCTCGCGCATTGCGCAGGGCAAGGACACCCTGTTCAAGCATGCCATCGGCGGCTATACCGGCAAGGCCGGCGTGATGCCTGCCAAAGGCGGCAACCCGGCCCTGTCCGACGCTGAAGTGAAGGCGGCGGTGGAGCACATGATCGGGCTGTCGAAGTAGAAAGCATAGCCGCAAAAAGGCACAAAATTCACAAAGGGTCATAACCCATTTTTTTTGTTTTTCGTGCCTCGTTGTGGCAGGAATTTTCATCAAGGGCGGCTTTGGCCGGCCTTATTTTTTGTGCGCCCATACTGGGCGCACAAAATAAAAAGCCCCTCGCTTGCGCGAGAGGCTTGGTGGTTTACCCCGTGGGGCTATCCTGCGAAGCTTTCACTTCTTATTATGAAAAGCAAGGCGGGCATCGGTCAGTTACAATACGTCTGAAGTATAACCGTACAGTGTATTTTTACAAAGGGAAAAATTCATGGGCGGCACGACTCTCGGACTGGACTTGGGCACCAATTCAATTGGCTGGGCACTACTGGAATACGACGACAACCAACAACCACAGAAGCTGATCGCCTGCGGATCGAGGATTTTCCAGGAAGCTGTTGAAGCCAAGACAGGCACACCCAAGAATCATGCACGAAGATCTGCACGCGCAGCACGCAAGCTGGTGGCACGGCGCAAACGGCGGCGCGACAAGCTGCTCAACCTGCTGCTACGCAACAACCTCTTGCCCAAAGATGCGGAGGAGCGCAACAAGTGTCTTACGCGCAGCAACCTGTTACCGGATGAAGAAACCACTCGCATCAGGCTTGCACTCAAAAATCCTGAATTACCAGAAAACGAGCGTGCAGGATTATTGCTTTCCCTGCAAAACAACAACCCCTACCTGCTACGCAAGCGTGGGCTGGATGAAAAGCTAGACCCCTATCAATTCGGTCGCACCATTTACCATCTCGCCCAACGGCGTGGCTTTCAAAGCAACCGCAAGGCGGCATCTGATGAAGATGGTAAAGTAAAAAGCGCGATCACCTCTTTGCGTGCCGCCATACAGAGTGCCCATTGCCGCACGCTCGGTGAATATCTCGCCAGCCAAGACACCCAGCGTTGCCGCTACACCGACCGTGCCATGTACGCGGAAGAGTTCGAGGAGTTGTGGCAGGTGCAGCAAATTCACTACCCCAATACCCTACACCCCGCGCTGAAAATTGCGCTACACAACACCATCTTTTTCCAGCGCCCGCTGAAATCGCAAAAACATCTGGTCGGCAAATGCACTTTTGAGCCAACGCGCAAACGTGCAGCCAAGGCCACGTTGCTGACGCAGCGCGTACGCATCTTGCAGGACATCAATCATCTGACTGTCAAAGACCCCATCACCCGCGAATACCGGCCACTCACGCAAAACGAGCGCGGAAAATTGCTCGCCCTGCTGGAAAAGCAAAAGACGGCAAGCTGGGGCAAGGCACGCAGCACGCTCGGTTTGCATGAAGGCGAATTGTTCAACCTAGAGGAAGGAAAGAAGAAAGGGTTGATTGGCAACAGCACCGCTTACGCATTGCGCGATGCACTCGGCAACCAATGGGATGCTCTTACCCCGCAACAACGCGACGACCTCATCATCGACTTGCTCACCATTGATAACGAGCAAGGCTTCCTCAACCGGATGCAAGCGCATTGGAACTTCGATGCCGCCACCGCCGAAGCACTTGCCAAGATCGAACTGGAACCTGGCTATGCGCGTCTGTCGGCAAAGGCCATGCGTAATATCCTGCCGCATCTTGAACAAGGCATGATTTACAGCGATGCCTGCAAAGCAGCGGGGTATGACCACAGTAACCCAAACCCACAAACCATTACACATAAGCTCGGCTTGCCGCCCAATGTGCGCAACCCGGTAGTGCAAAAAGCACTCTATGAAACCCGCAAAGTGGTGAACGCCATCATCCGCCAATATGGCAAGCCAAGCATTATTCGCGTGGAAATGGCACGCGACATGAAGCTCTCCAAGCGACAGAAAAAAGAGGTGCAGACGGAACAAAACTCCCGCGAAAAAGCGAACGATCTTGCCGCGAAAATCTTGCGCGAAGAATTTGGCATTCAGCACCCCAGCCGCGCCGACATCCAGAAATATCAGATGTGGAAGGAATGCGAAATGATCTGTCCTTACACTGGCACGGTCATCTCACGCGAAATGCTGCTCTCGCCGGAAGTGGATGTCGAGCACATCCTGCCTTACAGCCGTTCGCTGGATGATTCCTACATGAACAAGACGCTGTGCATAGCGGCTTTCAATCGCCAAATTAAGCTCAACAACACCCCGTTTGAAATCGGCAAAGGCGATCCGCTGGATTACGCACAGATGCTGCAACGCATCAAATCGCTGCCCTTCCCCAAGCGCCGCCGCTTCGAGCAAAAGGAAATCAACGTGGACGACTTTATCTCTCGCCAATTGAACGATACGCGCTATATCTGCGTGGAAGTTAGGGGCTACCTGCAACAATTAGGAATGCCTGTGGATATCAGCAAGGGCGAAGCCACCGCCGCGCTGCGCCACCGCTGGCGGCTTAATACCATGCTCGCGGCTGACGGCGGCAATGTAAAGAATCGCGCCGACCATCGCCACCACGCGATAGATGCAATTGTAATTGCTCTCACCAGTCGCGGCCTGTTCCACAAACTCTCGCGCCTTTCTGCGCAGGGCGGCGGCAGCCTTTCGACACGTGGCTTCGCGCTGGATGCGCCGTGGGATGGTTTTTACGATGACATCTACGAGAAAATAGACAAGTTAATCGTCTCGCACGCTCCAGCGCGCAAGATCAGCGGCGCGCTACACGAAGATACCGCTTATGGGTATTTCGAAGAAAAAATAACTGATGCAAAAACAGGTAAGCTCCAAGTTGAAGACCGCTTTGTCTATCGCAAACCACTGGCAACGCTCACCACAAATGAGGTTAGCAAGATACGCGATGATAAAGTGCGCGAACTGGTTGAGACAAGGCTTGCAGCCTATCAAGGCAATGCCAAACAGGCGTTTGGCGAAAGCAATCCTCTCTATCATTTGGATGGCAAAACGCCGATCAAAACTGTGCGGCTAGTGACCAACTTCAAGAAAATCACAACCCACGCAATTCAAAAAGGACAAGGGCGCGATTACAAATTTTTCAAATACGGCAACAATCATCACGTTGAAATTATCGAGCACGTCCATACCGGCAAACGCAAGGGAATCTTCGTCACCGCGATGGAAGCCGCGCGTCGGGCGCGCATTGCCAAGACCGACATTGTGCAACGTAATCATGGTGACGAATGGAAATTTATTATGTCGCTTTCGATAAACGACTTGGTTGTAATTGTAGAAAACGATGCTGAGCGAATTATGCGTATCCAACTTTTTGATGCCTCAAATGGAAATATCATTTTTAGAGATCACAAGTCCTCCACACTAGATGACAAACTATCGCGCTACCAAAAAGCGGCACATCTACTCAACTGCAAAAAGGTAGCAACTGACCCACTAGGCACCATCACCTCATGCAATGATTAAACGCATCGTCGAGGTCAGCAATCCCTCTTATCTTCATCTGCGCAACCGGCAGATGGTGATTGAGCGCGAAGACGCTGAACTCGGCATCGTTCCTGTGGAAGATTTGGGCGTGCTCATTCTCGACCACCCCGGCATTACCCACACGCAAGGCTTGCTCACCGCCTGCTTCGAAAACAATGTCGTGGTACTGGTATGCGACAGCAAACATTTGCCGAGCGCCATCCTGCTACCGCTGGACGGACACTCCTTGCACAGCAAGACGCTGGGGCAACAGATCGCCGCCACGGAGCCAGCCTGCAAACGGCTATGGCAGCGCGTCGTGCAAGCCAAGATACGCGAGCAGGCCAAGGTGCTTCGTTCCGCCACGGGCGACGACAAGCCGCTGCATGCTTACGCCGTGAAGGTAAAAAGCGGCGACCCGGAAAACATTGAAGCGCAGGCTGCTCGCATATATTGGCAGCGCCTGTTCGGCCAGGAATTCCGTCGCAATCCCGACATACCCGGCATCAACGCCATGCTCAACTACGGCTATGCCGTGATGCGCGGCGCAGTGGCGCGCGCCGTGGTGGGCGCAGGGTTGCATCCCGCGCTGGGCGTGCATCACCGCAACCAGTACAACAGTTTCGCACTGGCGGATGACCTGATGGAGCCGCTACGCCCGCTGGTGGATATCAAGGTTTATGAAGTGTGTGAGTTGCTGCCAGACACACCGGAACTCACACCGCGGAACAAACGCGCCTTGCTGGAAATTCTCGACTGGAGTTGCGCCATCGGCGAACGCAAATTTCCCTTGATGGTGGCGCTGCACCACTACGCTGCCAGCGTGCGCAAGGTGCTGGCCGGTGAAGAAAAGGAAGTGGAGATACCCGTGTTATGAGTTTCGGAGGATTTCGCAGCATGTGGATTATTGCCATGTTCGACCTGCCCACCGATACCAAGGCGGCCCGGCGCGCCTATCACGACTTCCGCGAAGCGCTATTGAACGATGGCTTCACCATGATGCAATTCTCCGTTTATGGGCGGCATTGTCCCAGCGAAGAAAATGCCGATGTGCATGAGAATCGCATCAAGTCTGCCTTACCGGGCGATGGCGAAGTGCGCCTGCTCACCGTTACCGACAAACAGTTCGAGCGCATGAAAGTGTTTTATGGCAAAGTCCGCAAGGCCACCGAACAAGCGCCTGAACAAATCAGCTTTTTCTGACCATGAAATTCGCGAAGATCGAAAAATTAAAGCGCAAAAAACCAGCGGAAAAGCCCGCTGGTTTTTTGCGCTTTTTATTGACTGCTCAACGTGTTGCGGCTGGCGTATTGTAACTGACCGATGCCCGCCCGCAATTCACAACCGATAGGTGTATCCGCCATCAGAGGTCAGTATTGTAACTGACCGATGCCCGCCCGCAATTCACAACCGCCTCGCTCGCTCCACCCTGCAAGTGCTATTGTAACTGACCGATGCCCGCCCGCAATTCACAACTATTCCTCTCGTGCTGCTACGGTTTTACTGATTGTAACTGACCGATGCCCGCCCGCAATTCACAACTGGCTGCTAGAGCTGGAGCTGCGCCGTCCGATTGTAACTGACCGATGCCCGCCCGCAATTCACAACTTGGCTTTAACGTCTATACCTGTTCCTAAGATTGTAACTGACCGATGCCCGCCCGCAATTCACAACTGTACCTCCGATGGCGACCCTCCAGCCACATTGTAACTGACCGATGCCCGCCCGCAATTCACAACGAGGTCTTGCTGGTCTGTCGAGACGCGGTATTGTAACTGACCGATGCCCGCCCGCAATTCACAACTGGATATTCACAATGCCGCGAAAGTGGTGGATTGTAACTGACCGATGCCCGCCCGCAATTCACAACTACTGCCGGACGATCCGCATGGAGATTCCGATTGTAACTGACCGATGCCCGCCCGCAATTCACAACTGTGGTGCCTGCGGACAATGCCGGAACATGATTGTAACTGACCGATGCCCGCCCGCAATTCACAACTATTCCCTGCTGGATCAGTAGATACGACCGATTGTAACTGACCGATGCCCGCCCGCAATTCACAACTCACCTCTCAAGGGACAAAAATCGCGGACAATTGTAACTGACCGATGCCCGCCCGCAATTCACAACTATCCATATTGCCGATGATTTATCAGGATGATTGTAACTGACCGATGCCCGCCCGCAATTCACAACTGTGCAGCCTTTAATGCCTCTCGGTAATCAATTGTAACTGACCGATGCCCGCCCGCAATTCACAACTTGTAACCCAATGCGGACATATCGCTTGCCATTGTAACTGACCGATGCCCGCCCGCAATTCACAACTCTAGCAATCCGAATACCTCTTGATGACCTATTGTAACTGACCGATGCCCGCCCGCAATTCACAACTGCGCCATCCAAACATCGCTCGCCAGCTCGATTGTAACTGACCGATGCCCGCCCGCAATTCACAACTGGTCGCCGCGGGCTGCGGCACGTCCTTGGATTGTAACTGACCGATGCCCGCCCGCAATTCACAACTATTCCTGCGCGATAACGGTCGGGTCTTTCATTGTAACTGACCGATGCCCGCCCGCAATTCACAACTTTATTCGTGCGCTCGTCTTTGTCGCGTGAATTGTAACTGACCGATGCCCGCCCGCAATTCACAACACAACC
>JASJPA010000003.1:0-13185 GCA_031426955.1 Sulfuricella sp. | reverse complement strand
GTGAATTGTAACTGACCGATGCCCGCCCGCAATTCACAACACCCGCATAGAGCGTGGACTGGACGGGTTTATTGTAACTGACCGATGCCCGCCCGCAATTCACAACCGTCCCGCCGATGGACTCCTCCACCAGCGAATTGTAACTGACCGATGCCCGCCCGCAATTCACAACTCTTTTTTCAGCATCGCCTTCAGCTGAGCCAGCCGTGCCGTGCCTTCCGATTTCTGCACTTCCGGCGCGCTTTCCCGTCCGCTGATGCGCAGGTCGTCCTGCGCCAGTTCGGCGATGAAGCGGCTCGGCTCGCAGGCCTGCCATTCGCGGCCGCGCTTGCGCTTCGAGCAGTAGCTCAGGGTCAGGCCCCGCTGGGCGCGGGTGATGCCGACGTACATCAGGCGGCGCTCTTCCTCCACCAGTCCGTTGTCGATGCATTCGCGGTGCGGCAGGATGCCGTCCTCCACCCCGACCAGGAACACATGGGGATACTCCAGCCCCTTCGCCGCATGCAGGGTGGACAGGCGCACCGCATCCAGATCCTGGCTGTCGCGGTTATCCAGGATGTTGATCAGGGCGATGGTCTGGGTCAGCTCGATGATGTTCTTGCCATCCTCTTCGCCCTTCTTCGATAGCCAGACGACGAATTCCCGCACGTTGTTCCATTTGCTTTCCGCCGCGCGCGGCTCTTCGCTGTCGAACAGGTGCGTCTCGTAGCCGATCGCCTTGAGCAGGTCCTCGATGATGGTCGCGGCCGATTCCCGGTCGGCGCGGAATTGCAGGTTGTTGATGAACTGGCAGAACTCCATCAGGGCATGATACGGCCTGGTGCCGAGCTGGTTTTCCGCCCCGGCCTCGAAGGCGGCGGCAAACAGGCTCTGGTTACGCTGCGCGGCGTAGTTGCCGAGCCTTTCCAGGGTCTGCGTGCCGATGCCTTTTTTCGGCGTGGTGACGGCGCGGATGAAGGCGGGGTCGTCGTCGCTGTTGGCCAGCAGGCGCAAGTAGGCGGTCACATCCTTGATCTCGGCCTTGTCAAAAAACGAGCTACCGCCGGAGAGTTGGTAAGGGATGCGCTCGTTGCGCAGTTGCTGCTCGAACACCCGCGCCTGATGGTTGCCGCGATACAGGATGGCGTAATCGGCGAAGCGGGTACGATGCTCGAACTTGTGCGCCAGCAGCCGCATCACCACGCTTTCCGCCTCGTGCTCCTCGTCCTTGGCGGCCAGCACGTTGATCGGGTCGCCCAGGCCGAGGTCGCTCCACAATTTCTTCTCGAACAGCTTGGTGTTGTTGGCGATCAGGCTGTTGGCGACGCGCAGGATGCGGATGGTGGAGCGGTAGTTCTGCTCCAGCTTGACCACGTGCAGGCGCTCATAATCCTCGCGCAGGGTATGCAGGTTCTTGATGTCCGCGCCGCGCCAGCCGTAGATCGCCTGATCGTCGTCGCCCACTGCGGTGAAAGCGCCTTTTGTGCCGGTCAGCTGACGCAGCAACTGGTACTGGCAGCTATTGGTGTCCTGGTATTCATCGATCAGCAGGTAGCGCAGCTTGCTGCGCCATTTTTCCAGGCTTTCCGGAACCATGCTGAACAGTTCCACCGGCAGGCGGATGAGGTCGTCGAAATCCACCGCCTGATAGGCGCGCAAAGTGTCCTGATAAGCCAGATAGGTTTTTGCGGCATGGTGTTCGAGGTCGTTTTCGGACTGCTTCAGCGCCAGGTCGGGCGAGATCAGCGAGTTTTTCCATAGCGAGATGCGCTGCTGCACCCCCCGGATCTCGCCCTTGTCGGTGGTCTTGATGATGTCGCTGATGATCTGGGCGGCGTCGGTGGCATCGAATATCGAGAACCGCGGCTTGTAGCCGAGGTGCGCGGCATCCTTGCGCAATATCTGCATCCCCAGCGAATGGAAGGTGGTGACGGTCAGCCCCCGGCTCGGCTTGCCCTGCAACAGCTTGGCGGCGCGCTCGGACATCTCGCGCGCCGCCTTGTTGGTGAAGGTGATCGCCGCGATGTGGGCGGGCGAATAGCCGCATTCCTCGATCAGATAGGCGATTTTGTGGGTAATCACGCGGGTCTTGCCGCTACCTGCGCCGGCCAGCACCAGCAGCGGGCCGTCGAGATATTTCACCGCTTCGCGCTGCGGGGCGTTGAGATGGGACAACATTTTTTTGAAGGCGGTGAGCAGTGGGCAGTCAGCGGTGAGTAGTGAGCGGTAAGCAGTAGAGCGGCTCACAGGGTTCAAATTTTACCACAGGGCGCGGCCCGCCCACGGTAAAATGCCTACCGTTCACCACTCACCGCTAACCGCTTACCGACAGATATGGCCACATTCGCCATCGGCGACATTCAAGGCTGCTTTCAGGCGCTGCAGCTACTGCTGCAAAAAATCGACTTCGATCCCGCGCGTGATCGGCTCTGGCTGGTGGGCGACCTGGTCAACCGCGGGCCGGATTCGCTGGCGGTGCTGCGCTGGGCGAAAAACCTGGGCGATTCCGCAATCACTGTGCTCGGCAACCACGATCTGCACCTGCTGGCGGTCGCCTACGGCTTCGTCAAGCCGCATCGCAAGGATACCATCGACCAGGTGCTGGCGGCGCCAGACCGAGCCGAACTGCTCGACTGGCTGCGCCATCAGCGCCTGTTTTATGCCGAGGGCGACTATGCGCTGGTGCATGCCGGCCTGCTGCCGCAATGGTCGGTGAAGAAAGCCTTCGCCCTCGCCCACGAAGTCGAACAGGAACTGCGCGGCAAGCATCATCTCGATTTTTTCGAGCACATGTACGGCAACGAGCCCAAAGCCTGGAGCAAGGACCTGCACGGGATGGCACGGCTGCGCATGATCACCAACGCGATGACGCGGCTACGCTTCTGCACCCCGGAAGGGGCAATGGAATTCGACCACAAGGGGCCGCCGGAGATTTTCCCGGCGGGCCATCTGCCCTGGTATGAAGCCCCTAACCGGAAAAGCGCTGATGCCACGATTATTTTCGGCCACTGGTCGGCGCTGGGGCTGCAGGTGCGCAGCAACCTGATGGCGCTGGATACCGGTTGCTTGTGGGGGGGAGACCTTACGGCAGTGCGGCTGGAGGATCGGCAGGTTTACCAGGTTTCCTGCCAGGCGCTGTCAAGTTCAACGCATTGGCAATAGCCTTCTCCGCCAGTGCGGCCAGTTCGCGCCGGCTGCGTCCCTGCACCGGCAGCGGCTCAAGGTAGGCGATTTCCGCCTCAAGGTCCGGCTCATCCAATATGCGGAACAGGGAAGCGCCGAAGCTCATGTTATCCACATAAGCCGGGGATAAATTCACCGTGCCGTCGCGATGCACGTAGCGGATCGCCACCGGCCAGAGCCGGGCTCCGCTGTCGATTGCCGACTGCAGCAGGGAGGCATGAAACGGTCGGAGCAAGGTGCCATTGCTGGTGGTTCCTTCGGGAAACACCGCCACGCAATCGCCCTGCCTGAGGGCGTCGACCACTTCCCGGCCGGCACGCGCCGTGTCATGGCGCCGCCCTCTCTCGATGAACAAGGTTCCAATCTTTACCGCCAGCCAGCCGACCATCGGCCAGGCGCGCACCTCGGCCTTGGCAACAAAACGCACCGGGCAGACCGCATCGAGCAGGTAGATATCCAGCCAGGAAATATGGTTGGCGACGAACATCACGTCTGCCGCCGAAACATCCGGCACCTCGCCCTTGACGCTGAGCCTGACGTTGAGAATGGCGAGCACGCCTGCCGACCAGCGGCGGATCAGCTCTGTGCGCCGGGCCCGGCCAACCAGGGGAAGCAACAGCGCCGCCTTTATCACCCCCACCAGAAGATGAAGAACGAGCCGGACCAACCGCAAGGTGCGGATCAGAAAGCCGTTGCTCCGCTTAGGCGGCTGCCCCCATGAAGTGTCGTGCATATCGCCTGTTCACCTTGGACATGGGCAACAGCACCAGAAAGTCCGCAGTATTGAAATCGGGATCCCAGGCGGGATCGCCGCAAATGTAAGCGCCTGCCTGCAAGTACCCCTTGAGCAGCGGGGGAAGAGGGGCAGGCATGGAAGACTCGCGATTGAGCTTGTCCAGGGGCAGCGCGCAACGCGGGAAAACGCGCCATTCGATGGGGCTCATGTTATCGACTCTGAGATTATTATAAAGGCTGGCGGCGGCGTGTCCACCATCGGCCATGCTGACGCTGGCACAGCCCATCAGGTATTCGTAGCCGTGGCCAAGCATGTACTTCGCCAACCCCGACCAAAGCATGCTGATGGCTGCGCCGTCACGGTAATCGGGATGTACGCAGGAGCGCCCCACCTCCACCATGCCGGGGGAAAGATGCAGCAGGCGCGTAAGATCGAACTCGCTGGCCGAGTAGAGCCCGCCAATTTTCTTGGCCCGATCCGGCGGGAGAATGCGATAAGTACCGACCACCTCACCGGTATCGCCGTCGCGCACCAGGAGATGCTCGCAGAACGGATCGTAAATATCCCGATCCAGCCCGTCTACGCCGCCCGACAGGCGCGCGCCCATTTCCTCTGCAAACACCCGGTAGCGCAGGCGTTGCGCCTCTTTCACCTCGTCCGTCGACTGGGCGTAAGAGACAAAAAGCTTCGTTGATACCGCGCTGCCCGGCGTTTGCGCCTGTTGTAGTTGCATTTGTTCCTCCTGTCCGTTGATGGATGGAGGAACAATAAGCGAGGCGTATTACGGCTGAATGTCAGCAGAATGACATTTATATGACACAGCCCTGGCGGGCTGGAACGTCAATGGGTGACGCGTGTGACGCCGCCGCCAGACAATACCCGTACCCGCTCGCCGACCCTGAACTGCTCATCGGCTTCCTGGGTGATGGCGATCATGCGGCCATTATCCAGCTTGACGGTAATTTCCAGACCGTCCTTGCGCATCACGCCCTCTTCGATCGCGGAACCCGCCACGCCACCGGCCACGGCACCCAGAATCGTGCCGACGGTGCTGCCCTTGCCCGCGCCAATATTGCTGCCGGCGATGCCGCCGATCACCGCGCCCGCACCGGTTCCGACCGGGCTCTTGGTGCCTTCGATCTTGACCTGGCGCACGCTTTCCACCACGCCCATTTGGACTTCCTGCACCTGACGTGTCTGCTCGCGGCTGTAGGCCCCGCCCGACATGCTCGATGCGCAGCCGCCGAGCACCGCGACAGATGCCGCCGCAACCGCAATCAATTTCACCATTCTGATATTCATTGTTTAATCCTCAAGGTTCATTCCAAAGTGTTCCTTAAAACGCGAGTGCAGCTCTTCGCGCGCCAGCGTGTGGTTCTGCCCGCCGCGGCTGGCGATCTTGACCGAGCCCAGCAGCGAGGCCAACCGCCCGGTTATCTGCCAGTCCATGCCGCGAGCGATCCCGTACAGCAGGCCGGCCCGGTAGGCATCGCCGCAGCCGGTGGGATCGACCACGTCTACTGCTTTAACGCAGGGGATTTCGTGGCGTTGACCATCGGCATGAATCTCCGAGCCCTGCCCACCTCTTGTGACAATCAGCGCCTTGACAAGTTTTGCCAGCTGCTCGATTTTCTGTCCGGTGCGCTCCTGCAACAGCTGCGCTTCGTAGTCGTTGAGGGCGACATAATCCGCCAGCTCGACGAAGTTCAGCAGCTCCTCGCCGTCGAACATCGGCAGGCCCTGACCGGGGTCGAACACGAACGGGATGCCCGCTTCGCGGAACTCGCGGGCATGCTGCAGCATGCCTTCCCGTCCATCCGGCGCGATGATGCCGAGGCCGACGTTCTTCGCATCGCCGATATGGTTGTGATGGGAGTAGTTCATGGCGCCGGGGTGAAAAGCGGTGATCTGGTTGTCGGCCAGATCGGTGGTAATGAAGGCCTGCGCGGTGAAGGTTTCGGGCACGCTGCGCACATGCTCCTGCGCCAGGCCGAGTTTCTCCAGCCGCTTCGCATAGGGCTGGAAATCGTCGCCCACGGTCGCCATGATCTGCGGCTCGCCGCCGATCATCTCCAGGTTGTAGGCGATGTTGCCGGCGCAGCCGCCGTACTCGCGCCGCATGTCCGGCACCAGGAAAGCGACATTGAGGATGTGGATCTGCTCGGGCAGGATGTGGTTCTTGAAGTGGTCGTGAAACACCATGATGGTGTCGTAGGCGAGAGAGCCGCAAATCAGCGTGCGCATGGGTTACTCCGGAAATGAATTCCGGCAGATTATAGCAGCTTAGCGGCCCGCGGCGGGCCTGGCTCCCCGGAATGTGACAGGCTGTGATCGTTGGCTCACACCAGCCAGAACGAGGCGCCGCCGACCAGCGCGCCGATCGCCGCGCCTGCCAGCACGTCGCTCGGGTAGTGGAGACCGAGCACCATGCGCGAAGCGGCCACCAGCAGGGTGAACGGCAGCAGCAGGACGGCAAGGGAAGGGTAGTAGCCCAGCGCCACCAGCGTGAAGGCCACCGCGTGCAGGGTATGGCCGGAGGGGAAGCTGTACTTGTCGAGAGGCGGCACGCTGAGAATGATGTCGCGGTAAAATTCGAAGGGGCGAGGCCGCAGGGTTTTGGCCTTGAGCCATTTGTAGAGCAGGGTGCAGACCAGTCCCGCAGCGGCCATGTGCAGCACCGGCACCACCGCCATTTCCTTTTCCCACAGCAGCAGGGCCAGCATCAGGCCGTACCAGAACACCCCATCCCCCAGCCGGCTGATTATGCCGAACAGCCGGCCGATGGACCTGAGGCGGTTGGCCCGGTTAAAGCGAAGACACAGCGCCAGATCCCAGCTTTGAATCTGACCCAGGTACGAAACGGTCCTGCTTTCCATGCCGCCCTCCTTCGTCCACGATTTCCAGCAACTGTTGCTCGAAGCGCTCGCAAATCAGGTTCCAGGCCAGACCACCGGCGCTCTTGCGGGCATTGCCGCCCAGCCGCGCGACCATTTCCGGCTGACCGGCCAGAATCGCCGCCTGGTCGCAGAACTGGGAAAGGTTGTCGAGCTCCGCCACCAGGCCATTTTCGCCATGGTGAATATGCTCTGCCGCCGCGGCATAGTTGTAGGCCACTACTGCCAGCCCGCTGGCCATCGCTTCCAGCGTCACATTGCCGAAGGTTTCGGTCAGGCTGGGAAACAGGAACACGTCGGCGGAGGCATAATGGGCGGCCAGATCGGTGCCGGTCCGCATGCCGGCAAAAATGTGCCCAGGATTGCGGGCCTGCAGCAGTGCGCGCTGCGGACCGTCGCCCACCCACACCAGCTTCACCTTGGGGTGTCTGGCGCGCATCGCGTCGAAGGCGTCCACCACCGCATCGAGATTCTTCTCCGCCGCCAGCCGGCCGACATGGACTGCCACCAGGTCGTCCTCGCCCGCGCCCCAGCTGCGGCGCAATTCCATGCTGCGGCGTGCGGGATTGAACAGATCGGTGTCGACGCCCCGCCCGACAATGACCAGATTCCGGTAGCCCTGCGCCTCGAGTTCGCCGCGCAAGCCCTGATCGGGCACCAGCGTCAGCCGCGCGCGGTTGTGCAGATGGCGCAGATAGGCGCCGATCGGCCTGCGCATCCAGCCGATGCCATAGTGCTGAGTGTAGCTGTGGAAATTGGTGTGGAAATCGCTGGTGACCGGAATATCGAGCTTGCGCGCCTCGTTCAGCGCCGACCAGCCGAGCGGCCCCTCGGTGACGATGTGCACCACGTCCGGCCGACTCTCGCGCCACAGATGTCGCAGCGCGGATCCGGCCGGCAGCCCCAGTTGCAGGTTGGGATAGCGCGGAATGGCAAATCCCGGCAGCAGGATCTGCTGCAAATTGGAGGTGAAGGAGGGCGTATCGCCTTTGCCCTGGCGCGGCCGGATCAGCTGGATCTGGTGATTACGCCGGCGCAAACCCTCGACCATGTGCTGGATGGTCAGGGCGACGCCGTTGATCTCGGGCGGATAGGTTTCCGTGACCACCGCCACGCGCAGCGAACGCTGAGTGAGCGGCAGATACAGGGGGATGAAGGGGGTCTGTTTTTCCATGCCGCCAATTTGCCGCGGCAAGAAGAAACTATTGTGACAGCGAGTTGAATTTTTTGTGACAGGCTATCCGAACAGCACCAGCGCCCATACCACCGCGAGGTTGACCAGGCTCAGCAGCACGGCAGCGCTGCCGATGTCCTTGGCCCGTTTGGCGAGCTGGTGGTCTTCCAGGGATATCCGGTCAACCGTGGCCTCCACCGCCGAGTTGAGCAACTCGACGACCAGCACCAGCAGCACGCTGGCAATCATCAGCGCCTTGCCGACCGCCCCCGCCGGCAGGAACAGCGCGAGCGGAATCAGGACCGCCGCCAGCAGGGATTCCTGCCGGAAGGCGTCCTCGTTCTGATAGGCGGCCTTGAATCCCGCCAGGGAATAGTGGAAGGCGTTCCACAGACGTCTCAGCCCAGTCTTGCCTTTGTGTGGGCTTTCCATATTGGAGCCAGTTTAAGGGGTGCGTGTTACAGAATGATGAAAACTAAGCCTTCCACACCAGATCGAGCTCGCGCGCCGCCTTCACGTCGTCGAGGCGCCGCACCGGCATGGTATGGGGCGCAGTCTTGACCATCTCCGGATTGGCATGGGCCTCGTCCAGGATTTCCTTCAATGCCGCGACGAAGGCATCCAGCGTCTGCTTCGACTCGGTTTCGGTCGGCTCGATCAGCAGGCATTCCGGCACCAGCATCGGGAAATAGGTGGTGGGCGCGTGGAAGCCCTTGTCGAGCAGGCGCTTGGCCACGTCCATCGCGCTCACCCCGGTTTGCTCCTTCAGGCCCTTCAGGGTGACGATGAACTCATGGCTGGCGCGGCGTTGCGGGAAGGCGATGTCGAAGCCGGCCTTGCCCAGTTCCGCCATCAGGTAGTTGGCGTTGAGGGTGGCGAAATCCGCCACACGGCGCATCCCTTCCGCGCCCAGCATGCGCGCGTAGGAATAGGCGCGCAGCAGGATGCCGGTATTGCCCATGAAGCCGGAAAGTCGCCCAATGCTTTGCGGCAGATCCTTTTCCGTCACCAGACGGTAGCGCCCAGACTCGAAAGCCACCATCGGTATCGGCAGGAACGGCAGCAGGCGCTCGCTGACACCCACCGGGCCGGAGCCGGGTCCGCCGCCGCCGTGCGGGGTGGAAAAGGTTTTGTGCAGGTTGACGTGGATCACGTCGAAGCCCATGTCGCCCGGCTTGACGCGACCCAGGATGGCGTTGAGGTTGGCGCCGTCGTAGTAGGTCAGGCCGCCGGCCTGGTGCACGATCTGCTGCATTTCGCCGATGTTCTTTTCGAACACCCCGAGGGTGGAGGGGTTGGTCAGCATCAGTCCGGCCGTTTGCGGCCCGACGGCGGCCCTGAGCGCTTCCAGGTCGACGTTGCCGTCGCGGTCGGTGGGGATTTCCCGCACCGTATAGCCGCACATCACCGCCGAGGCCGGATTGGTGCCGTGCGCCGCGTCCGGCACCAGCATTTCGGTGCGGGCCGTATCATTGCGGGAAACGTGATAGGCACGGATCATCGCCACCCCGGCAAACTCCCCCTGCGCACCCGCCATCGGCGTAAGCGATACCCCGGCCATGCCGGTCACGTCCTTGAGCATTTCCTGCAACTCGTGCAGGCAGGCCAGCACGCCCTGTCCGGTGGACTCCGGCGCCAGCGGGTGGCGCGCCAGAAACTGCGGCAGCATGGCCTGCTGGTTGGCGCCGCGCGGATTGTATTTCATGGTGCAGGAGCCGAGCGGATAGAAGTGGGTATCGATCGAGAAATTCTTCTGCGACAGCCGGGTGTAGTGGCGCACCGCGTCCATCTCGGAGACTTCCGGCAGCAGCGGTTTATCGCCGCGACGCAAATGGGCGGGAATATCGTTCGCTTCAGGCTGGGCCGCGGGGGCCTGGGCCAGGTTTTTGCGTCCCGGGCGGGAGAGTTCGAAAATCAGCATACAGTCTACCTTCTACTACAGAGAGCAGTTTTTTTCCTGGGCTTGCTCTGTGTCTCTGTGGTTCAAATTAAAATCAAGCTTTCAATTCAGGGCATCAAACTTACCACTTGCTAGTGGCGGTGGGCTTAAGTCTAGTGCAGGCAGGGCCGGAACTGCGTCGGGAAACGATGCGTTCCAGGTTTTCCAGGAATTTCCGGAGGTCCTCCCGGGTTTTGGTTTCCGTGGCGCAAACCAGCAGGGCGTTGCCCAGCTCCGGATACCAGGGCGTCAGGTCCAGCCCGCCCATTATGCCCTGAGCCTCCATGGCACGTAACACATCGGCGGCGGGGAGATCGAAGGTGATCACCACCTCGTGGAAGAAAGGCTCGGAAAACACCCGCTCCACGCCCGCAATCAGGCACGCCTGTTCGGCCAGCATCCGGGTGTTGGCATGGCAGGCCGCCGCGACGCGCTCCAGGCCTTCCTGGCCGAGCAGCGCGAGATGCACCGTCGCCGCCGTCGCCATCAGCCCCTGGTTGGTGCAGATGTTGGAGGTCGCCTTGGCGCGGCGGATATGCTGCTCGCGCGCCTGCAGCGTCAGGCAGAAACCTTGCTTGCCGTCCATGTCCACGGTGCGGCCGACGATGCGCCCCGCCATCTGCCGCGCCAGTGCCTGCTTGCAGCACAGGAAGCCGAAATAAGGGCCGCCCGAGGACAGCGGCGCGCCTAGCGGCTGCCCCTCGCCGACGGCGATGTCAGCACCCTTGCTTCCCCACTGGCCTGGCGCCTTGAGCATGCCGAGGGAAATCGGATTGACCGCGCCGATCACCAGCATGCCCTGGGCATGGGCCCAATTTGTCAGTTCGTCCACCTCTTCCAGCACGCCGAAGAAATTCGGCTGCTGAATCACCAGCGCGGCAAAATCCTCGCCTTCGAAGCGCTTCAGCGCTTCGGCCACGGTGTCGCCGCCGCCGGTGCAATAGGGTACGGGAACCAGCTCGATACCCTGGTTCTTCACCAGATTATCGGCCACCTGGCGCCAGATCGGATGCACCGCTACCGGCACCAGAACACGGCGTGCCGACTTGTGCGCGCGCACCGCCATCAGCACCGCCTCCGCCAGGCCGGAAGCGCCGTCGTACAGGCTGGCATTGGAGATATCCATGCCGGTGAGCGAGGCCATCATGGTCTGGAATTCGTACAGCAGCTGGAGCGTGCCCTGGCTCGCCTCGGCCTGGTAAGGCGTGTAGGCGGAATAGAATTCGCCGCGGCCGGCGATCTGCCACACTGCCGCCGGGATGTGGTGCTCGTAGGCACCGGCACCGATAAAATTCAGATAGCGCCCATCCTGTTCCGCCCGTTCCTGCATCAGGCGACCGGCGGCCATCTCGTTCAGGGCCGGCGGCACGCTTGCCAGCCGGTCGGCACGCAGCGCAGCCGGGATTTCGTCGAACAGATCTTCGACCGAGGCCGCGCCGATGCTTTCGAGCATGGCCTGGATATCTTCTTCGGTATGGGGAATAAAGGGCATGAATTGCTTTCCAACTTAAATTTGTTTCAAAACCCCGTAGGAGCGGCCTCCTGGCCGCGATGGATAAAATCGCGGCCAGGAGGCCGCTCCTACAATGACGGTTAATCCTTAATGCGCTTCGCTCTCCACCAACGCCTGATAGGCGGCGGCAGCGAGCAGCCCGTTCAGGTCGGCGGGATTGCTCGGCTTGATCTTGAACATCCAGGCCGCGTAGGCATCCTGATTGATTTTTTCGGGCGCATCCACCACTTCGGCGTTGACAGCAACCACCTCGCCTGCCACCGGCGCATAGACATCGGAGGCGGCCTTGACCGATTCCACCACGGCGCACTCTTCGCCTGCGGCAAGCTGGCGGCCGACAGCGGGGTTTTCCACATACACCATATCGCCCAGCAGTTCCTGGGCATGATGAGTGATGCCGACCGTGACCGTGCCGTCGGCCTCGAGCCTGGCCCACTCGTGGGACTTGGTGTATTTCAGATCGCCGGGAATGCTCATACTTTTCTCCTTAAGGTTAATTCTTTCACCGCAGAGGACGCGGAGGACGCAGAGGAGAAACACCCACTCTACTTCCAATTAAACATTCACCCTCGGGGTTCGCAGAAGAACCAAAGGATTCCCTCTGCGTCCTCCGCGGTGAGCGCTTTATATCAATGCCTTGCCGTTGCGTGCAAAGGGCAGCTTCACCACTTTTGCGTTGAGTAATTTGTCGCGGATCTCCACCTGCACCACGTCGCCGACTGCGACTTCCAGCGGCAGGCGGGCGAAGGCGATGGACTGGTTCAGGGTGGGAGAAAAACTGCCGCTGGTGATCTCGCCCGCGCCATGGGGGGTGACCACTTTCTGGTGGCCGCGCAGCACGCCCTTGTCGAGCAGCACCAGCCCCAGCATCTGCATTTTCACCGGCTTCGCCAGCAGCGCCGGCTTGCCGATGAAGTCGCGCGGGCTGGTCAGTTCCACGGTCCAGGCCAGTCCGGCTTCGAGCGGGTTCGCGTCCTCGTCCATGTCCTGGCCGTAGAGATTCATCCCGGCTTCCAGGCGCAGCGTGTCGCGCGCACCCAGGCCGATCGGTGCGACACCCAAGGCATTCAGGGCCTTCCACAAGCCCGCCGCTTCCGGCACCGGCAGCATGATCTCGAAGCCGTCCTCGCCGGTATAGCCGGTGCGCCCGATAAAATACTGGTCGAATTCGGCCGCCTGGAACGGCTTGAGGGATTCGGTCGCGGTGCGGGCAGCGGGAATCGCCTGCCACACCTTCTCCCGCGCCTGCGGGCCCTGCACCGCGATCATCGCCAGGTCGCGGCGCGGGCGGATGGTCAGTTGCGGCGCACGGGCAGCGCGCTGCTGCTCCATCCATGCCACATCCTTGTCCGCCGTGCCGGCATTGACCACGATACGGAACCAGGCATCATTCATGAAGTACACGATCAGGTCGTCGATCACGCCGCCGGCCGGATTCAACATACAGGAATAGAGCGCCTTGCCGGGCTCCTTTAGCTTGTCGACGTTGTTGGCGAGCAGGTATTGGAGGAATTCGCGGATGCCGCTGCCGGTGACGTCCACCACCAGCATGTGACAGACATCGAACATGCCGGCAGCGCGGCGCACCTGATGGTGTTCCTCGATCTGGGAGCCGTAGTTCACCGGCATGTCCCAGCCGCCGAAATCGACCATGCGGGCGCCCATGTCGCGGTGGGTTTGATTGAGTGGCGTTTGTTTCAGCATTATTCTTGTTAACAGGTTGTTGAATTTCCCCCTGGCGCCTTCGGCTACCGACCTCTGATGGCG
>JASJPA010000002.1:0-202877 GCA_031426955.1 Sulfuricella sp. | reverse complement strand
CTGCGCCGAGGGTGGCTTTTACGTCCGTGCCGGTCAGGGGCGTGGCGCCGAGGGTGATCATGTTGAGCCCGTCAGTGTCGGTGAGGGTGTCGGCGCCATCGCCGGACTGGTAGACGTAGGTGTCGCTGCCGGTGCCGCCTTTTAGGACGTCGGTGCCGCGCCCGCCTTCCAGGTAGTCATCTCCTCCTTGCCCGTCAAGAGTGTCGCCGCCTGCGCCGCCGTATAAGTGGTCTTCGACCGCCGCGCCGACATGACCATCGCCACTATTGCCCCCGAAGAAGTAATGGTGGGTGTTGCCGAAAGACCCGCCTTGGGCAATTTTGTAGCCGGTGGCGACATCCTCGAAATAGGTGGGTTCGTTCTCGAAAGGATGGTTATTCTCGCCATCGTAGGTGATGCCCGAATTGACTGGCGCTTTGTCTTGCGTGCTGAACCAGAGCTTTCTTTCCAGAAACGCGGAGCGATCTGTCAGGTATTGGGCCGTGAGCGCACCTGCTCCCGTGTTGGGGTCGTAAAGTTCCAGTGCGCCATCGATATTGAAGGCGGAATAGTCCATGCCTGTCAGAACAAAGGGATTGAGTGCCTGGAGCGCGTAACGGGCAGCTAGTCCTTGGGCATCGTTGCTCCCGGCCATGGCCGCCATGTCGCTGGCAGTCAAACCAGCAAGCACCGTTAACTGAGCCGTGCCCGCCAAGGCGGTGTAGGCCGTGCTGCTTTGAAGCGCATAGAGGTTGGTGTAAAAAGTGTCGCGGTCTCCGGCTGCGGTCTGTGCCGTGGCGGGGCCGAGCAGGATGACGCGCAGGGCATCCAGTGCGCTTTCCAGAGTCTGGCTCATGGGATTACCGGAGGCATCCACCAGAGCATTGAGTTGATCCGGACTGAGGCTGGGCGCGAGTTGCGAATAAAGCGCCTGGATAGCAAGCGCATCGACCAGCCCGACGATGCTGTGGTTGTTGAGCGGGTTGGCGGCGGCTTCGGTCTGAATGCTGATGGCCGTGCCAAGCTGGTAGCCGAGGCCGGAGATGATGGGGAAACCTTCCGATCCTCGCATGTTCCAGATGTTGCCGGTGGGGGCACCGCCCAGGCCAAGGGTGCTGGTCAGCGCATCGGCGAGATTGCCCAGCGGCCCGCCTACTCCGGGAGCGTTGAAGAGGTAGGCGTCGGTGGCTTGCGGGTAGGCTTGCTTGACGGCGGCGGCGAGGTAACCGCCCAGGCTGTGGCCGCTGACGGTGAAGCTTTGGCCTTGAAGTACGGCGGGATCGGCAAGCCAGGCATCAAGCTGTGTTTTAAGGGCGGTGAATTGGGGGTTGAGGTTGGAGGGCAAACCAAGTGCTAATAAACCGTCCGCCGTGAGGTCTGTGCCAGCGGGTTCGGTGCCGCGGATGGCAAGAGTTATTTGGCCCGTCAGTTTGTTTTGAAACAAGGTCGCGGAAGCACCAGATGGGTCGGCGAATTGGGCGGCGACTGACCATTGAGAGGCAAACTCGACGGCTTGAGAGGCGGACATACCCATACCACCGTTTATCAAAGCGTCGGTATAAGCCGTACCAGAAACTCCTGCGGTCAAGTTGGCATATGCAGCAAGTGCAAGTTCGGATTTTTTGTAGTATTCAGTAATGGCGCTCATTTCTTATCTCCCGTTACAAAAATTGAGGATTCAAGGCTTGAATGTTGAGATGGCTCTGGACAGCTAAATGACGATGGATGCCAAGGACCAGGAAGGTCACCTCCACCGCGTGAGTACATAACTGACTCCCCAAGAAGCTTCTGATCACTGCGTCGGATGAGTTGATGATGACTCCGTAACAGACTTGGATCACCCTCTTTGAGATAAGTAATTTTCCATTCGATGTAATACTCATCTTCTGTCTTAGCGCGCTCCTTAGACGGGATGTTCACATTTCCGTATTTATCAAACCTTTCCGGCGGCAACGTCACCGTTTCATACACCTTCACCCCTCCATCAATGGCGCACAGCCGCTTCACCTCGGCATCCAGTTCGGCCTTGCTGGGGCCGCTCGCGCAGGCCGTCGTCAGGGTTAACAGAAATAATAGCGAAATAAGCGTTCTCATGCTGCAATCCTCCAGTAGTTGTCGTTAGCAGCCAGGCCAGCAAGTACCGTCAGTTGCGCCGCACCCGCGAGCGCGGTGTAGCGGGTGTCGCTCGTCAGGTTGTAGAGGTTGGTGTAGAAATCGTTCCGGTCACCAATTAAGGTTTGCCGTGAGCCTGGGCCAAGAAGAATGGTTCGCAATGCGTCGAGTGCGGATTCGAAAGTCAGGTTCATGGTGGCGCCCGAAGCATCCACCAGCGTATTGATCTGTGTCTGTGTCAGGCTTGGAACCAATTTCGCATAGAGGGACTGAACGGCCAAGGCGTCGGTCAGGGGCACGATGGAATGGTTGGCGACAGGGTTGGACGCGGCTTCGGTCTGGATGCTGATGGATGTTCCGAGTTGATAGCCTATGCCGGAGATGACGGGAAACCCTTCCGAGCCGCGGATGTTCCAGATGTTGCCGCTCGGCGCCCCGCTCAGCCCGAACGCGCCGGCCAGCGCATCGGCGAGATTGCCGAGCGGCCCGCCCACGCCGGGAGCGTTGAACAGGTAGGCATCGGCTGCTTGCGTATAGCTCTGTTTGACTGCGGCTGCGAGATAGCCGCCGAGAGAGTGCCCGGCAACGGTGAAGCCCGTGCCTAGCGTGCCATTGGTCAGCCAAGCGTCGATCTGGGTTTTGAGCGCGTTGAACTGTGGGTTAAGCGATGAAGGGATGCCGAACGCAAGCAGGCTGTTCGCAAGCAGATCGCTTGCGGCAGGCTCGGTGCCTCGGATGGCGAGGTATTTTTGGCTCCCCTGCTGAAAGACTGTGGCGGATACGCCGGTAGCGGAATCGGTGTATTGGGCGGCAACTGTATAGTTGGCGGCAAAGGTAGAAGCTTGGACAGCGGACATGCCTACATCATTGCCAGTCAACTTTTCGAGTGGGATTGCACCAACCGAAAATGTTCCATAGGCCGCCAGCGAGAGTTCAGCCTGAGTGAAATAGGTGTTTATCGTGCTCATTTTTTATCTCCTTCAAATTTAATAAAAATTCGGTTCATCAAAATTACAGAATTTGCTTCCAGCGCACTAGTGGCAGGAAAAATGGGGACGGAGCCCAATATGGGAAAATGGGGTCGGGTCTTGACATCACTATTTTTTTCTTCGCTCATCATATTTCCCCCTTTTTTACTGCTCGATTCATTACCCCAAGCCGCTTTGGTCTTGACTTTGTCAGGCATGGCATTTTTCATGCTTAAGAAGCTATCCGGATCGACAAGTCTTGTAAATAGTGGTTTCCCCTATAATTTTCCAAGGGTTTGCCTCATCCCACCCTTGTTCATCCGGTACTCCTTACCGCAAACACCGCATCATTCGCCGCTTTCCTTACGCCGACGAGGATGTCATTGCCCGCGCCGCCGTCGAGCCTGTCCGCTCCGTTGTCGCCCCGTGCGGTCACGATGTCGTTACCGGCCAGCGCAGTGATGGTGTCGTTGAGCGCGGTGCCGGTCAATACGTCGTCCCCCGGCGTGCCGGTGGGCGTGAAGCCGAGTTCCTGGATGAGCTGGTTCCTGGTCTTGACCGTGCCGTCGGCGAACTGGAAGTATTCGATGCCGCCGGAGGGGTTGTCCGGGCCGAAATCGCCGAGGTGGATTTCCTGGCACTATTTTTCCTGGCTAAATTCATTTATCACTTCCGTTTCCGCCGTGTCGTGTTGCCCAGTCTTCCCCGCCGCTCCCACCATCACGGTTTCGTCCACTTGCAAGCCTTTCGGCACTTGGTGGGCGATGAAGAGGATGGTGGCCTTGCCTTTGAGCTGGTTGATGGTTTTGGCGAGGTGTTCCGCGGTGTGCGCATCCAGGTTGGAGGTGGCCTCATCGAAGATGAGAACATTGGGACGCTTGAGCAAGGCACGGGCGATGGCGACGCGCTGCTTTTGCCCGCCGGAGAGGCCCACGCCGTGCTCGCCGATTTCGGTTTGGTAACCTTGGGGGAGCTTTTCGATGGTGTCGTGGATTTCCGCCAGGCAGCAGGCGTTAACGATGTCCTCGAAGCCGGCCAGCGGGTTGGCCATTTGCAGGTTTTCGTAGATGGTGCCGGAGTAAAGCAGGGTTTCCTGCGGCACGACGCCGAACCTGGCACGCAGTTCGTTGGCCGAGAAGTGGCGGATGTCCTGCCCGTCCAGCAGGATGCGGCCGTCGCCGGGGCGATAAAAGCCGAGCAATAGCTTGGCTAGGGTGCTCTTGCCGGAGCCGGACGGCCCCATGATGAGGGTGGTTTTGCCCGGCTCGAAGGAGAAGGAGAGCTCACGGTACAGCCAGGGATGATCTTCGCTGTAGCGGAAGCTGATCCCTTCCAGCTCGATGGCGCCTGGGCCGGCGCCGGACCGGGTGGGGATCAGCGAATACGGTTCGGCCGGGGCGTTCATCAGGTCGCCCAGGCGCTTGACGGAAAGGTTGGCCTGCTGGAATTCCTGGTACAGGCCGACGAGCCGCAACATGGGCTGGGAAAGCCGTCCGGCGAACATCTGGAAAGCGACCAGCATGCCGATGGTGAAGCCGTCGTTTTTCATGACCAGGAGCGCACCGACAACCAGCACCGCCAATCCCTGCAACTGCTCCAGGGCGTTGGCGGCGGTATTGTAGGTGTTGCCGATCTGTTTGGTGTCGAAGCCAGCGGCCAGGTAGTCGGCGATATAGCGGCCGTAGCGTTTATTCAGTTGAGGTTCGAGTTGAAGGGTCTTGAGGGTCTCCATGCCCGAGATGTATTCGGTGACGAAAGCCTGGTTGCGGGCGCCCAAAAGGAATTGGCGGTTCAGACGTTCACGGAACAGGGGCGTGACGACCAGGCTCAAGAGCGCCAACAGAATCAGCAGTCCGACCACGATCAACGAGAGTTGCCAGCTATACCAGAACATCACCGCAAGCAGGACGGTCATGAATGGCAGATCCAGGATCATGGCGACCGCTGCACCGGAAAGAAACTCCCGGATGGTTTCCACGCCTTGCAGTCTTGCCACCAAAGTGCCAGTCGGGCGGTGGGCAAAGTAAGGCATGGGGAGTTTTAGCAGGTGGCCGAAAACCCGGCTGCCGAGAACGGCATCGACGCGGTTGCCGGTATGGAGCACGAGGTATTGCCTCACCCAGGAAAAGGCGGCGGAAAAAACGATCGACAAGGCGATCCCGATACCCACCGCAATCAGGGTGCTTTGAGTCTGATGCACAACCACTTTGTCAATGACCACCTGGGTGAACAGGGGTGTGGCCAGCCCTACGAATTGCAGCGCGAGTGAGGCTGCCAGGATGTCCCGCCAGACCTTGCGGTGCTTGAGCAATTCCGGGATGAACCAGGTGAAGCCGAAGGGCCTCCCCGCCAGCGCCTTGGCACCATCTTCATCCCGCACCGGTTCCGGCTTGGGGGTTAAATGATAGAGAACGGCCTCGAAGCGGCTGGCAAATTCTAAGCGGGTGCAAGAATTGGGGGTGTCGGAACCGGCTTCGAAATAGACGATGCGATCACCGTCACATGGGTGATCAGCGCGGGAGAAAGCCACTGAGAGTCCTCGGCCGAGGGCATCGGCGTACCGGCTTCAGGCGAAACCGTGCGCGAAAAGGCGAGGCAAGGAAGCGCGGCGGTGACAGAGGAAACAACCGCATCGACGGCAACTTCGTTCGCGACGAAATCGAGTTCGGCCGCGGCCTGAACAATTTCTGCAATGCCGAATCCGCCGTCATTTCCCGGTGGATGGCGCTGGAGCAGGAGACGTGCATCGAACGGGACATTGTGCAGCCGGCAAAGGCTGCCCAGCGCCCAGACGGCGCCTTCCCTTGAGACCCTTTGTTTGTTTCCCATGCAGCCTCTTATTATTTTGCGCGCGTCGATGCGGAGTTACCCTTAATCTGAGCGTCGGATTATTAAGACATTTAGATATTCATATCACGATAACATAAAAACACCGGCCGAAGAAGCTGGATAATTACGACAAAAAGCTATCGTCAACCTAACGGTCATGGCGAACCGCCGCCCCAGATGATGAAACAGCAATTTGTCAGTACCGTTTCCCCCTATCCCAGAGGGTGAGAGGGACGAGGTCTCGCTTCGCGAGTTCTACGTTAAGCTTTGTCGCACGTGTAGGGGTTAGTGAGCCGCTCGTAGCCGAGGGTGGATACCGGGCCGTGGCCGGGGATGAAGGTCACATCATCGCCCAGGGAAAACAGCCGCTCGCGGATGGAGCGGATCAGCGCCGGGTAATCGCCGCGCGGGAGATCGGTGCGGCCGATCGAGCCCTTGAACAGCACATCCCCGACAAAGGCGGTCTGGCTGGCGCGATGGAAAAACGCCACGTGGCCGGGGGTATGGCCGGGGCAGTGCAGCACTTCCAGAATCTGGTTGCCCACGCTCACCCGGTCGCCCTGCTCCAGCCAGCGATCGGGCGTGAACGCCGTGGTATGCGGAAAGCCGAACCTCTCGCTCTGCTGCGGCAGCGATTCCAGCCAGAAGGCGTCCTCGCGCTGCGGCCCCTCGATCGGGATCGCCAGCCTTGCCGCAAGCTCCGCCGCCGCCCCGACATGATCTATGTGACCGTGGGTAAGCAACAGCTTGGTCAGGCGCAGGCCGTTTTCCTGCACAACGGCAAGCAGCACTTCGGCATCGCCGCCAGGATCGACCAGTGCCGCCTCAAGGGTTTGCTCGCACCAGATCAGGGAACAGTTCTGCTCGAAGGGGGTGACGGGGATGATCAGGTATTTCACGGACTTAACCTGCGGGAACGATGTCGGTGACCAGAACAGCATGCCCGTCAGTTTCCCACTTCACGTCGTAATCCAGCAGTTTCATGCCGAAAACCCGCTTGCCGTCGCTCTTCCCATGGTAAGCGGGACGCGGGTCCTGGCTCAGTATCTGGCGTATCAGCAGCTTCAGTTCCGGCACCGCCGCGCAGCGATCCAGCGCAGGCCGGCTGAAATCCACCTCGAACAAGGCAGCGGGGGCTTCCGCCGCGAAACCGCCGGTTGCGCCGGGAATTACATCCGAATACGGCAAATAGGGTTTGATATCCAGCACCGGCGTGCCGTCCAGCAGATCCGCACCCTTCAGGTGCAGCAGCACCCGCCCCGCCCCGGCTTCGATGCGTTCCAGCTCGACCGCCGAAAGGCCGATGGGATTGGGGCGGTGGGTGGAGCGGGTAGCAAAGACGCCCAGGCGGCGGTTGCCGCCCAGTCGCGGCGGGCGCACCGTCGGTTTCCACGGCTCGTCCAGGCAGGCGTGAAAAACGAAACTCACCCAGATGTGCGAAAAGCCCTCCAGCCCGCGCACCGCCTCCGCCCGGTTATACGGCGGCAGCAGCTCCAGCACCGCCCGCGCCGCCGGCACCAGGCCCGGCTGGCGGGGGATGCCGAACTTTTCCTTGAAGCAGGAATGGATAATGCCGATAGGCGCAAACGTGAACATGGGGCGGATTATATTCCATGCCCACAGCGGAGGCGATGGGGTAAAATGAACCCGGATTGTCCAATGGAATGCTCGTGCATGTAGGAGCGCCGCCTCGGCGCGAATGCGGACGCAAATCGCGGCGAGGGCGCCGCTCCCACAGCGGTGTTTTGGCTCTAATGGACAATCCGGGATGAAAGCTGTTTTAAAGAAGTTCGTTCACAGGAGTTGCATCATGCGCATCGAAGTTCACGTACACGGCATCCTCAACCTCTGCAAGGGCGTCACCCTGATCCAGGTGGAAAACGGCCTGCGCAAGTGGCTGGATTATCTGGATGTGGAAACCATCGCCGAGGCGCGCAGCATGGAACAGGATGAGCCCGGCATCGTTTTTCACCGCCCCGACCGCACCCTGGAAATATGCTGGACCGGCGAAGTCGGCAGAAATTTCGTCAACCGGCTGCAGGACGCGCTGTACGAACTCGGCCCGCTGACCGAGAGCGCCTCGCAGATCGAGCTGACCTACTATTATGAAGACGGCCGCGACGAGTACCAGCTTCTCTTCGTCGGCCCGAGCGAAGAATCCATACACCTGGCGCAACGACAGCGCATGATCGAAGACGTCGCCAGCCTGCTCTCCCGCCATTTCAGCCAGGAAGATGTCGTGCAGGTCACTGATCTGGTCAATGTCCTGTTCGACCACGACCTGGAAAAGCGCAAGAGCGCCGAGTCCGAGCCCGATTTCCAGCCATCGGGAGGGAGCCTGCTGCACTTCAGAAAGAAGCATCTGCACTGAAGCGGCGGGTAAGATTTTGGTGGTGTAAATCGAGTCCGGGTTTGGCGGGAAAGCTATTTATGGCGGACGGGCCGACTTTGCCTGCATGACTCCCCCGACCCTTTACGATTGACCCAGCAGCGTGCTCCTGCCCAGCCTGAGGCGAATGTTCCGGTCGTTGTTCCAGCAGTACACATCCGTCAGCGGCAGCATGCCGGAAAGGTAGGCGGCCTGCAGCGGGTCGCTCTCATAGATCGCCGTCACGCCATGGCAAACGGCCATGTCGGCCTTGTAACGGGCCAGGCAGAGCGCCTGGTCTGCGCCGTCGGGATAGCGGGCGACATCGCGGAACACCACGGGGTAGCCGCCGAAGCCGTGGCGCTCCAGCCATTCCGTGGTCGGCGCGCGGCTGTCCAGGTGGCGCGAGGTGATGATCAGGGCTTTTTCCGGGTGATGCGGGGGCAGGGCGCTTCCGGGGAAAGGCGGCAGCCGGGTGCGCAGCTCCAGCGCTGCAGCCGGGTTGGTCTCGTACAGGTCGTCGGGCAGGTCGGGCAGGAAGATGCCGTCGAGGTCGAGGGCCACCGCCTCGTAGGCGCTGTCCCCGGCGAGTTCCGCCGATGGCTTCTCCAGGTCGGCGCGGAAGGCCGGATTCAGGCGGTGGCGCTCCCACGGGAACACCGCCACGGTGCCGCCGAAATCGACCCCGAAATCGGGGATGAGGCGGGTGCGGTCGTCATAGGCCACGGTGAGGGTTTTGACCGCATGGCCCCGCTCCTCCAGCCAGCGTTTCGCGTCCGTCAGGGTGTCGCCCGCGCCGGCGATGTCGTCCACCAGCAGCAGGGTGGCACCTTCAGGCGGGGTGGCGCAAGTCCAGCGGCAAATCCGGGACTTCCTTTCGTGCTGGAGGGTGTGGAGCAGCGGGATGTCGAGCAGGCAGGCCGCCACCAGGCCGGGGAAGATGCCGCCGCGCTGGATCGCGACCACGTCCTCGACCCCCACCTGCCGCAGGGCTTGGGCATACCCGCGGAGGGTGTCCTCGATCCAGTTGTAATGGCACCAGAAAGGTTTCATGGGGCAAGGGCTGTTATGGCGACGCGCTCATCTTGAACATAGCACAGGGAATGGGTGACAGGAAGAACGGGTTGCGGCCGGTTGCGGTTTGGTCAACAATGAGCCATCTCATTGAGCTGCGAGCCTGAATTGTCGGCCGAAACGGATGTCGGGGAAGTGGTCGTCCTGGTGCACGGGCTGTGGATGGGCGGATGGGTAATGAGGCTGCTGGGGCTGCGGCTGCAGCGCTGCGGTTTCCGGGTCGCCGTCTTTTCCTATCCCTCCCTGCGCTGTTCGCTGTCGCAAAGCGCGCTGCGGCTGTCGCGCTTTGCCGAGGGGCTCGACGCGGCGCGGGTGCACTTCGTCGGCCACAGCCTGGGCGGCCTGGTGGTGCTGCAGATGCTGGCGGAGCATCCGCCGCCGCACGCCGGCCGCGTGGTTCTGATGGGCACGCCTTACCGCGCCAGCCATGTGGCGCGCAAGCTCTCCCGCACGGCGCCGGGGCGATGGCTGGTCGGGCGCGGGATGGCGCAGTGGCTGGACCAGTATCCCCCGGAGCGCGCCACGCAACAGTGCCAGGCAGGGGTGATCTCCGGCTGCCGGAGCCTGGGCAGCGGCAAGCTGCTGGGCGGGCTGCCGCGCCCCAACGACGGCGTGGTGGCGGTGGAGGAGACCCTGGTGCCGGGCGCCCGCGACCAGATCCTGCTCAAGGTCAGCCATTCCGGCATGCTGCTGTCCGCCAAGGCGGCGCGCCAGGTTTGCGCGTTTCTGAAAAACGGACATTTTTTGCGCGAACAGTCATGACCCGGCTCTCGCATACACTCCGGCTTGCCGCAGCGGCGGTGCTTGCCGTCTGGCTCGGCGGCTGCGCCAACCTCGGCTATTACGTCCAGGCGGCGAGCGGCCAGATGGACATCCTGCGCCGGGCCCGGCCGATTGAGGAGATCGCCGCCGACCCCCTCGCCGATCAGGCGCTCAAGCGCCGGCTTGCCATTGTGGCCCGGCTGCGCGAATTCGCCAGCCGCGAACTGATGCTTCCCGACAACCGCAGCTATGCTAGCTACGCCGACCTGGAGCGCCCCTACGTGGTGTGGAATGTGTTTGCCACGCCCGAGCTGTCCACCCAACCCAGGGAGTGGTGCTTCTTCGGGGCCGGCTGCGTCGGCTACCGCGGCTTTTTCTCGAAAGAGGAAGCCGAGCGCTTTGCCGAACAGCTCGGCAGCGAGGGTGATGACGTATACGTGGCCGGGGTCCCCGCCTATTCCACCCTGGGCTGGTTCAACGATCCGGTGCTCAACACCTTCATCGGCTATCCCGAGACCGAACTCGCCCGGCTCATCTTCCATGAGCTCGCCCATCAGGTGGTTTACCTCCCTGATGACAGCGTCTTCAACGAATCCTTCGCCACCGCGGTCGAGCTGGTAGGGGTCAGCCGCTGGCTGGATCGCAACGGCACCCCCGGGCAGCGCGCCGCATTCGAAGCGGAGCAGCAAAGAAGGGGCGCGTTCACCGCCCTCGTGCTGAAATGCCGCGAGCGGCTGGAGGAACTGTTTGCCTCGGGCGACAGCGATGCCGGCAAGCGCGCCGCCAAGGCGCGGATATTCGGCGAGCTGAGGCAGGAGTTCGCCCGGCTCAAGGCCGCCGACGGAGGCTTCAGCCGCTACGACAGGTGGATCGCCCAGCGAATCAACAACGCGCACCTCGCCTCGGTCGCCACCTACACCCAGCTGGTGCCCGCATTCCGGGCGCTGCTGGCGCAGCAGAACGGGGACATGGGCAGGCTCTACGAGGCCGTCAGGGAACTGGGCAGGCAGCCGCAAGCCGAGCGGGCATCCCGGCTCCAATCGGCGGGCCTGGCCCGGATGGAATGAAATCCGGCAATGGCGATAATCCGGATTTGGCATTCGAGCCATCTTGGCCTATAAATTAAACACGGTGAGAGCCAAAACCAACCCCACCAGGAGGTAGCAAAATGACTGAGTTAATCGGAGGCGGGTCGCCCATAGAAGTATATGAAAAGAAAGCCGGTTTGGTCTGCGTCAATCAGAAATTGGCGTCAGGCGAGGAGCAGACTATCCTGCTCGAACTGGAGCAAATAGAAAAGCTCTCAAACTGGTTATTGCAATATGCCCAAATAATCAGGGAAGGCCAAACAGAGGAATAGGCGTCAATATCCCTTCTCTGTCGCACATAGATCGCACTTATCGACCACCCTCATCAACAGACAGGCCTGCTTCGTCCGCTCACTCCTTGCGCAGATAGCATAAAAATCTTCTATGCTGAAGATGAAGATAGTTACTGAATGGCGAAGGGGATCAATTGTGACCGACATAACGAATCTCCGGCGGGAGCGACTTCGGCGGGGCGACGGACTCGCATTCTTGCTGGGATTCCTGCGGCGCCCGGGTCTGGTGGGATCTGTCGTCCCAAGTTCCCGGTTCCTGGAGCGGCGAATCGTCAACGTTGCTGCCATCGCCAAAGCCCGGCTGGTTGTTGAGTTCGGCCCCGGCACGGGTGGCACTACGCGGGCAATTCTGGACGCCTTGCCAGAAGATGCAAAGCTCCTCGCCATCGAGATCGATCCTGAATTTGCATTGCATCTTAGAGCCAACCGCGACCCCCGCCTGATCGTCCATCTCGGCAGTGCGGAGCACATCTGGGAGACTCTCGCGCATTATGGCCTTTCGCGCCCTGATGCGATCGTTTCCGGGATTCCTTTTTCCACCATGCCGCAGGCCCTCGGACGGCGAATCCTGCATGCACTTTGGTCATGCATGGCGCCGGGAGGGCGGTTTGTCGCCTATCAATTTCGGGATCAGGTGGCACTCATCGGACGCGAGTTGCTGGGGCAACCGGATATCGAACTGGAGCTGCTCAATGTGCCCCCCGTACGGGTGTACTGCTGGCGCAAGCCGGCCGACGAGGAAATGACTGGGCCGCCCGCCTTGCCTGTGGCTTGAAGATTGGAAATTCGCAACCTTCGACCCCAAGACCGGACCGGTTACCTTCTCCTTTACCCACATAATTCAATTCACCGAAGCTCGATCGAAGTTCGGGAAAAGGGTAACGATTTAGCTGGAATTGGATGGAACTCGCTTCCTTGCCTTTTGTGGCGATTGATCTAAATTTAATCTTCCGGGCAAGTTTCTTGAGGGAAGCAGATGTTGACGAGGAAAACCCATCGGCTGAACAAGGCAATGCCCCCTTCCGCACAACGGACGCCGCGGCTCGCGGCCAAGCCCGCCAAAGCCCCACCTGGGGGAGTAAGCGATGAGGATCTTCGCAAAATGACGGCTGCTGTGCTGGAAAAGCTGAAATCGCCCACCATTCCGCCCAGCGTAACGATCCTGGAAGCGCTGAAGCAGGTGCGGGACCGCGCCCTCGCCGCCAAAGCCAAAGTCTAGGCCTGCCACCGCCGAGGAGCGGGCCAGAATGCTCAAGGAAGTCGAAGAGATGATGGGCAAACAAGCATAATTACTGGAACATTCGATAAAGGACGCAGCCATGGCCACCTTGACGGAAATCGCACCGGATATTTATCGCATCTCGATTTATGTCCCGGAATTCGGACGGCAATTCAACCAGTTTCTCGTCAAGGACGAAGAGCCGCTGCTATGCCATACCGGGATGGCCCACATGTTCACCGAGGTGCGCGATGCCGTGGCGAAGCTTATCGAGCCATCACGGATTCGCTGGATCTTTTCCAGCCACTTCGAGGCGGACGAATGTGGCGCCCTCAATGCCTGGCTCGCCGAGGCTCCGTCAGCCCAGCCGGCATGCAGCGCGCTGGGTGCGATCACCAACTTCAACGATTTTTCAACCCGCGCACCGCGCGCCCTGGAGAAGGGGGACGTGCTGGAAACCGGGCGTTACCGGCTCCGCTTCCTGCGCACCCCTCACTTGCCCCACGGCTGGGATGCGGGCATGCTGTTCGAGGAATCCAACCAAACCCTGTTCTGCTCCGACCTGTTCGTGCATAACGGGGATGTGGAAGCGATCACGGAATCCGACATCGCCGACCGGGCGCGGGGGGCGCTGATCGGTTACCAGAACAACGGCCTCATGGCGGACAGCATGCCGTTCACCCCGCAGACCAGGCACCTGCTTCACGAACTGGCCGGCCTTAAGCCGAAAACGCTGGCAATCATGCATGGCTCTTCATTTGTAGGTAACGGCGAACTTGCCCTGCAGGACTTGGCGCAGGTGATGAAAAAGATCTATGGCGGGCGGGAATAATGGTATCGGCACAAGGTTGTGCCTGCATGGCGATATTTGGTTTTTGATCAACAGGTTTCGAATCTACTCCCTTTGGGTTATCTACCCCTAGCTCATAAAATACTTGATTAATTCCATCTGGTATTACTATACTTTGTTTACCCAGTAGAAATAGTCTATTATCCGTATCCATTCCATGGTTATTACGGGGACTTGAGAGCCGGTTTTTTGTTTCAATTTTTTTCTAGGAGATCACGACCATGGCTAAGAAACAATACGACACTCCAATGCTCGACCAGTTGGAAAGCGGCCCGTGGCCCAGCTTTGTGACCGGCCTCAAGCGCCTGGCCAAAGACAACGACATGATGGTTGACCTGATGGGTCAGCTGGAAACCTCCTATCGGACCAAAAAAGGTTACTGGAAGGGCGGCACCGTCGGCGTGTTCGGCTATGGTGGCGGCGTGATCCCACGTTTTACAGAACTCAAGGACGAGAACGAGAAGCCGGTCTATCCCGCTGCGGCCGAGTTCCACACCCTGCGCATCCAGCCGCCTGCCGGCATGCACTACACCTCCGACCTGCTGCGCAAGATGGCGGATGTGTGGGAGAAGCACGGCTCCGGCCTGATTGCCTTTCACGGCCAGTCCGGCGACATCATGTTCCAGGGCGTCACCACCCAGAACGTTCAGCCTGCCTTTGATGAACTGAACGAAATGGGCTTCGACCTGGGCGGCGCCGGCCCTGCCGTGCGCACTTCCATGTCCTGCGTCGGCGCCGCGCGCTGCGAACAGTCCTGCTACGACGAAGCCCGCGCTCTGCGCACCGTGGTCAACAACTTCCTCGACGACATGCACCGCCCGGCCCTGCCGTACAAGTTCAAGTTCAAGTTCTCCGGCTGCCCGAACGACTGCGTCAACTCGATCCAGCGTTCCGACATGGCCACCATCGGCACCTGGCGCGACAACATCCAGACCGACGACGAGCTGGGCAAGAAGTGGTTCACCAGGCACGGCATGGACGAGCTGGTCAACGACGTGATCAGCCGCTGCCCGACCAAGGCGCTGTCCCTGAAAAACACCCAGGACGTTTCCAAGGCCGATGGCATCTCCAGCGTCGCGATCAACGACACCCAGTCGGTGCAAATCGAAAACCACAGCTGTGTGCGCTGCATGCACTGCATCAACGTCATGACCGGTGCACTGGCTCCGGGCAAGGACAAGGGCGTGACCATCCTGATCGGCGGCAAGAGCGTGCTGAAGATCGGCGCCACCATGGGGACCGTGATCGTGCCGTTCATGAAACTGGAGTCCGACGAGGACTTCGACAAGCTGGTCGAGCTCGGCCAGAACGCCATCGACTTCTTCGCAGAAAACGCGCTGGAGCATGAGCGCACCGGCGAGATGATCGACCGCATCGGCCTGGTCAACTTCCTGGAAGACATCGGCGTGGACATCGACGCGAACATGATACTTGAGCCGCGTTCAAATCCTTATGTCCGCATGGACGGCTGGGACGAAGAGGTCGAGAAGGCCAACCAGCGCAAGGCCAGCGCGGCCTGACGCATCAAGGCTGGGAGTAAACTAGCTTGTAACCCGCATGCCGGAAGGCATGCGGGTTTTTCTTTTATGTAGGTTGGGTTAGCGGCTTTATCGCGTAACCCAACAAACCTAAAACATTCAAAACCAACATTTAGAAGGAAGCTTAGGTCTGTTGGGTTACGGCGCAAAAAACCGCGCCTAACCCAACCTACATTTATCTACGGAAGATGTGGAGAGTGACTCCGTGTTCAAGTTGCTTTTGCTTGATTCCTAACTTTAAGCTTCCGGAATGGTTCCGCTCGATTCCAGCTCCAGCAGGCTTTCCGCCTCCCGCTGGAGGAGAGCGAGCTTGTCGGCGATGTCCGGGGCGCGATTACGGCACGCCACTTCCAGGCGCATGGCAGCAATTTCAAGTGCGGAAATGCCGCAGTAGAGCGCGCCGCCACGCAGCCTGTGAGCCAGCGCCTCCACTTTTTCAAGATCGGAAGCCGAGTAGGCTGACTGAAAGGCATCCAGGCAGGACGGCAATTCAGCAAGCTGCATTCTCAGTGAAGCCAGCCAGCTCTGCCGACAGCCACCCGCCCGCTCCATGCCAAGCCCGGCGTCGATGATCGGCAGAGCGGAGTGAGGCGAAGCGGGGAAATCCTCCTCCACGCTCCACTCCTCTTTCTTTCCGGCACTCTGGGCGCAAACAGATGTGAGCGGAACCCATTTTTCGATGGTCTTGCGCAGCGCCTCCTCAGTCAGGGGTTTTTCCAGGTAGTCATCCATCCCGGCGGCCAGGTAGCGCTCCCTATCCCCGCTCAGGGCATTGGCGGTCAGCGCGACGATGGGAGTCGCCTTGCCCCCCTCCTGCAATATCCGGATGCGCCTCGTCGCCTCGATGCCATCCATCGCTGGCATATGCACATCCATCAGGATCAGGTCGTAGTGCTGCCTGCCACAAGCCTCCAGGGCAGCGATGCCATCCGCCGCCTCGTCCACGGCAATACCCCACTGACGTAACAAGATCGTGTTCAGTTTGCGGTTGATTTCGTTATCGTCCGCCACCAGGATATGTAGCTGGACGGGCGGGATGTTTTCCTCCCCCGGCAAGGGGGAGGGACTGGAGATACCCAGGCTCTCAACAGGCCGTGGAGAAAGTAAAGCCGTGTCCCCGCCCGCTTCCTTGAGGCACAGCGAAATCGTGAATCGGGATCCCTTGCCCGGCGCGCTCTCAACCGCGATGGTGCCATTCATCATTTCAACCAGACGCCGGGAAATTGCCAGCCCCAGCCCCGTTCCTCCATAGCGGCGGGTAATCGAGGCATCCCCCTGGCTGAATGGCTGGAACAGCTGCCCCAGTTGTTCGTCGGTCATGCCGATTCCCGTGTCAGCCACGCAGATTTCGACGTGCGTGAAGCCGTCGCCTCCATCCAGATATTTCACTGTGACGGCAACTGCACCGGAGTGGGTAAACTTGATGGCATTGCCGAGGAGGTTGGCCAGGATCTGACGGATCCGGGACGGATCGCCCATCAGGTTGGCAGGCAAGTCCCGGTCGATCTCCAGGATCAGGCGCAATCCCTTGCTCTGGGCACTGGGCGTATAGAAGAGGATGCACTGCTCGATCAAATTACCCAGATCGAACGCCAGGCATTCAATCGACAGCTTGCCCGCCTCGATCTTGGACAAGTCCAGGATGTCATTGATAATCGCCAGCAAGGTCTGGGAGGAAGTTTCGCAAATTCTGAGATAATCCTGCTGGACATTGTCGATGCGGGTTTTGCCCATCAAACCGAGAAATCCGATCAGGCCATTCAACGGCGTGCGGATTTCATGGCTGACGTGGGCAAGAAACTGGCTTTTTGCCTGATTGGCCAATTCCGCGCTGGCTTTGGCTTGCTCGGCCTCTTCCTTGAGCCTTGCCAGATCTCTCGTCCGCTCCTCGATGCGCTCCTGCATGTGGCTGTAGGCCGATTGCAGCTCTCCCGCCATGTCGTTGAAGCCTTGTTCCAGTTCCGCCAGCTCGCCGCCGGAGTCCACCGCGACGCGAGTATCGAGCTTGCCGTGGGTCATGCGCACGACGGCGTCGAGCAGGCGCGACAGCGGATGGGTGACGTCGCGGCTCATGCGCAGCGCCAGCAACAAAGCCCCGAAAAATCCGAAAAATCCGATGGTTATGCTGATCAGAATGAAACGGGTTTTGCGCTGCTGGGTGGCGGCCGTGGAGAGCTCCACGTAAACCCGCCCGAGCACGCTCCTTTTCTTGGCGTCAGGAGGTTCCGCGCGATCATACAGGCCATATTCGTTAATATCGTTTTCATTCTGGTAAATCGGCGCTGCAAAAACCAGGGAATTCTTTCCGGTCGAGTCGACTTGGCCGACGTCGGCCGGCCCGGCTGCTTTAAAGTCGAACTGGCTGGGCCGGCCACTCACAGCGAGGAGCTTGCCGCGGTCATCGGTAATGATGATTGCGTTGACGCCTTCTTCCTTCATCGCCGCCTGAGCGAGCGCCTGAAGAAGTTCTCGGTTGCCGGAAAGCGCGCCATATTCGCTGGCCGGCGCAAGCTGACGGGCGATCAGCATGCCCCGCGACCTCAGGGCGCCGTCCATTTCGGTGATGCCGCCAATCATGATCAGAATACTCAGCAGAGTGGATATGACGACCACCGGGAACATCGCCAGGAACAGGATCCTGTATTTGATGCCCCAGTTTTTCATGGCTCGCCCTCTGAAGTGCGCTTCAGTTTGTTGTTCAGGCTGGCTTCATCGTCGAGGCTGATACCGAGCGAGCGGGCAACCTGAGCATTGACGCCGACCGAGAAATAGCGGGGTGGCTGGGGCGGCGGCAAGCGCCGCTCTGCCGCCAGGCGCTGGATCATTTCCGCTGCCTGCTGGCCGATTTGCTCCGGCACGCTGAACACCGCCGCAATCGCGCCCGCCTTGACATAGGAAGGTGAAAATCCGAGCAGCGGCACTTGATGGCGGTAGGTGGTAAGAAGAATACTCTGGATGGTATTGCGGTTGTAGATCAGCGGATCGGGAACCGCCAGCAGCACATCGCTTTCACCCAGCAGCCGCTTCAATGCCGGCAACAGGTCGGCTTCGCCATCCACCGTCTCGATGATCGCAACAAAGCCGGCAGCCTTGGCCGCCGCGCTCAGCACCGTGGCAAGCTCGGTAGAATTGGGGGCCAGCAGGATACCGACTTTCGTCCGCCCGGGAAGAGCATGGCGAATCAGGGCAAACTGGCGTGCCCACGGCTGGTCAAGGGTGATCGCGGAGAAATTACGCGGATCGCCCAGGCGCCCGCTCTGCCGGGCAGTTTTCTCGAACGCCGCACGCGGAACCAGCACGCTGAGCACGGGTTGAGGCAAGTTTTTTTGCGCCAGCGCTTCCATCGCACCGCTACCGACCGCCACCAGCAACTGCCCGGGGTCGGCACGGAGAGATTCCCCTTCCTTCAACGCGATCACTTTGACCGGCAGCCGGGCTGTACCGTTACCCCAGGAAAGGGCCGCGCGCAGTTTGTCCGCCACCTGGACGTAGGCGCCGCCTTCCTCGCTGAGCACCACAGTCACCCCATCCAGCGCTGCAGCCGCGCGCGGCAGACAGAACATGGCCAGGGTAAGGCATAGAGCGGAGAGGAAGCGCCAGTAGTGCATCAGGTTCTCAGAGGCCCAGCTTCAGATTGAGCCAACAGGCTGGAATTGGATGAATGCGAAAATTGAACATAACCTATAACTTATCAGAAAGCCTCCCCAATTCGTATAGGGGATTCCCTCATACTATGAAGCTATCCATCATAATCAGAGATCAAGCTTCAGATTGAGCCAGGCAGTGCGGCCCGGCACCTGATTGTCGTGGCGGTATTCGAAGTAATGCGCATCGGCCAGGTTCTGTACTATCAGGGCCAGCTCGCCACTTCCAGTTCCAGCCTTGAACCGGTAGGCGACGCGACCATCCCAGCGGCGGTAGGTATCGACGAAATATTGTTGATTGGTGCTTGGGCCAGAATCCGCTCCCAACATATGCACCTCGCCCACCTGGTAACCCACCAGGCTTCCGCTCCATTTGTCATTGAAGCGATGCGTCAGCATCAGGCTTTGGCTGTTGGTGGGCGCCGAATGGGTATAAGACTGGCCATCCTCGTCGGGGCTGTCGACACGAATATGGGAGAGGCCATAAATCAGCCGGGTGCGTTGACCCAATTGCCACTGCAACTGGGTTTCGAAGCCTTTCACCACTGCACTGCCGGCATTATGGCTTGCGAGCGACTTGAGCCCATAACAGGCAATGCCCGGTGCGGTCAGTCCTGCCGGAACAAAAGGCGGCACCACGTAACCTCCAATAGTCGGCAAAGTACCCGTGGGATTGCAGGGGTTATAATCCAAAGGAGAAATCAGATCGGTGAGTTCGTCATGAAACAAGCGAAAATCCACATCCAGTGAGGCATGATGTCCGATATACCCAAGCTCGGTCGAGGTGATGCGCTCCGGACGCAAACCACCAACGGCGTAACGCATGATGTAATCCGCCTGTGAAGGCAACGGGGCGGGCGCTCCGGTTGGGATGCGGTAACGGTTGTCCACCGCCTCTTCATACAGGGTCGGGGTCCGAGTCGCCTTGGAGTGGCTGGCACGCAACGTATGGTCAGCTGCGAAATGCCAGTTCACCGCCATGCGGGGGGTGACATCGGTACCGGTAAAATCGTTGTTCTCGGCCATCGCGCCCACATTCACCACCACTTCGGGCTTGACGCGCCACTCCAGGTTACCGAACAGCCGTGCCAGATGGAAATCGAAGCGATCCTGCCTGTTCAGATACAATGGCCAATAAGTTTGATCGAGGCGCACGCTGCCGCCCCACACCAGGCGGGTGTGATCGCTCGGCGTGAAAGTGTGCTGCGCCTCCAGGTCGTAACGCTGGGCGACCACATCGGCATTGATGCTCAGCCCCTGGTACTTTGGATCAGTCGGATAGAGGGTATCAACGCTGCTTTCATATCCGTGATAAAACTGCACCGACAATTCGTTGCCCACATCCAGGCTGCGACGCCAGCGCAATTGTTCGAAATGGTTGTCGACGCTCTTGTTGCGCGGGTAAAAACTGTCACCCAGCAAACCTTCCTGACGGACACCTCCGTTATAGCCGAACTGGAACTCAAATTGGTCAACGCTGCTGAGATGGTAATCAGCACGGAAATTGAGCATCCCTATCCTTTTGTCATCGTACTTGTTGAACTCCCAGCGACTCGAATTTTCCAGAGGATTGTCGATCCTGGCATTCTCCCCCTTGTCATTACGCTGGCTAGCTGTCAAACGGTAAGTCAGGTCGCCGCTGCGACCGCCGTACCGCGCCACCACCTCATCCCGGTTGTGCCCGGAGGAAACCGACACAAACTTTCCTTGCTGCTCCGCCGGATGACGAGTGATGATATTGATGACACCGAGGAAGGAATTGGCGCCGTAACTGGCGGAATTCGGGCCGCGGATCACCTCGATGCGCTCGATGTCATCCAGTGCAAGCGGAATATCGTCCCACAGCACGCCACCAAAAAGCGGGGAATAGACCGAACGCCCGTCCACCATAACCTGCATGCGATGGGCATAGGCGTCGCTCAGACCATGGTAGCTAACCATGGAGTTGGTGGTATATACATAACTGGCGTGGTAAGCGACATACATGCCCGGCACCAGCCGGAACACTTCCGCCAGATCCCAGGCGCCGGATTCCTTGATCATCTGCCGGTCAATTATGGTCACTGCCGCGGGCGCTTCGTCCACCCGCTGGGAAAGGCGCGAGACGCTGAGAACGACGGGCATCTCGTCCAGATAGGCGCTTTCCGAAAATACGCTGTTTTCACCTGCCGACACCATGCCGGCAGAGAGCAACAGGATGCTGCCCAACAAGCCGTGCCCGGAACAAAAACGATAAATAAAAAGGGGTTTGCGCACGTTCAGCCTCCCAAGCCACAGTTTTTATTTCTGGTCTAAATTTTTATTGTCGGATAGACCCGCTAATTTATTGGAAGTACTGACAAATTACCAGAAAACCCTCGCATTTCTATCCCCATCCCGGCCTTCCCCCTGTCTCGCCGTGGTCGCTGCGAAGCAGCGGGAACCCGGCGGTGACACTCGCACGAGTGCAAGGGGGAAGGAGAAAGATGGCTGTACTTGAGTAGGTACCATTTTACTAGGTTATGCTTGCCCGGTCGCGCGCTTCCCGCCGCAGCGCTGGCGTGGTTGTATACTTAACAGGGTGTTGAAAAACTCGGGAAAGTAACAAAAGCGACCCGTCACACCGGCGAAAGCCGGTGTCCAGGATAGGGTGCCAACGAATAGACAGTGTGTTACTGGATTCCGGCTTTCGCCGGAATGACGAAATGGGCGCGTGGCGGTTTGTTTTTCAACACCCTGTTAAGACTGTTCGTGCGCCCCCAATCTATCGCGGAGAAATCATGGCAGACATCGATGCGGCATCCGGCAACCCACGGCCTGCAGACTCGCTGGTGACCCTCACCCATGTGATCTACGCCCTGCACGCTTTCACGGTGGTCACCGGCATCCTGAGTTCGGCATTCATCCTGACCGCGTTCCTCACCGGCTGGCCCTCGATTCTCGCGGTGATCCTCAACTACCTCAAGCGGGGCGAGGCGCGCGGCACCTATCTCGAATCCCACTTCCGCTGGCAGATACGCACTTTCTGGTTTGCGCTGCTGTGGGTATTCATCGCCTGGCTGTTGGTTTTCACCCTGCTCGGCATTCCCTTCGCAATGGCGATTTTCGTCATTGCCGGCCTGTGGGTACTGTACCGCATCGCGCGGGGCTGGCTGCGCCTGGCCGACCGGCAGGCGATGCCTTTTCAGGAGTGAGCCATGCGCATCGTGATCGCCCTGGGCGGAAATGCCTTGCTGCGCCGGGGCGAACCCCCGACCGCCACCAACCAGCGCCGCAACGTCAGGGTCGCGGCCGGAGCCCTGGCGCCCATCGCCCGCCGGCACGATCTGGTGATTTCCCACGGCAACGGCCCGCAGGTCGGCCTGCTGGCATTGCAGGGCGCCGCCGGCAAGCCGGACGAAACTTACCCGCTGGACATCCTCGACGCGGAAACCGAGGGCATGATCGGCTACCTGATCGAGCAGGAACTGGGCAACCTGCTGCCGGATCGCCGCTGCGCCACCCTGCTGACCCAGATCGAGGTCGACCCGGACGATCCCGCCTTCGGCCATCCCGACAAACCCATCGGCCCGGTCTACTCTGAAATAGAGGCGCAGAAACTGGCACAGGAGCGGGGCTGGAACATGGCGCGCGACGGCGCGCACTTCCGCCGAGTCGTGCCCTCGCCCGCCCCGCAGCGGATATTCGAACTGAGCGTGATCGAACTGCTGGTGAGCCAGGGCGTGATTGTGATCTGCGCCGGGGGCGGCGGCATTCCCACCGTGCGCCGCGAGGACGGCAGCCTGGTCGGCGTCGAAGCCGTGATCGACAAGGACCTGGCCAGCGCGCTCCTGGCCCGCGAGCTGAAAGCCGACGCCTTACTGATGCTGACCGACGTCGATGCGGTTTACCGGGACTGGGGAACCCCGTCCGCCCGCGCCATCCGCCGCATCACCCCGCTGGCCCTGCGTGAACTTGATTTTGCACCGGGCTCGATGGGGCCGAAGGTCCGGGCCGCCTGCGAATTCGTCGAGCAGACCGGCGGCATGGCCGGCATCGGGCAGCTCAGTGACGCCCTTGCGATCCTGGACGGCGGGGCCGGCACGGTGATCGCAAGGGATACGGCATAGGCGGCGTGACAGTTCATGGCCATGCTTGCATGGTCAACGCTCGCCTTCCCCGGTTTTTTGCACGGACTGCTTCAGGCGGTCAATGGCGCCGGAAACTCCGGCCTTCAGTTCCTCCCACTTTTCGCCGGTGGCGGACTTCAGGTCGGCAAGCTTTTGCTCCGCCGCCTTCAGTTCCGGCTCCAGGTTCCGGATCTGCTGGTCAAGCCTGGCCTTCGCCTCCCCGCTAAGCTTCTTCGCCTTCTTTCTGAGTTCCGCCATTTTCTTGTTCAGTTCAGCCATTTCCTTCTGCGCCTTGCCGACGAACTCGTCGCGCTCCTGCCTGGCTTTGGCTGTCATGGCGTCGATGGCCTCCCCGGTCTCTTTCCGTACATCGGCGGAGCCCGTCTTGGGCGGCACGCCCTCTTCCCTTTTTTCGGCGGCGGACACGGTGAATGCCAAGCCCAACAACACCGGCAACAACAGACGTTTCATCATGGATTCCTTTTCGCTTGAGGGCCCCGCATTGGCCCGATGATAGCCCCGCAACGGCAACGCTCTGCCGCCGTGCCCAGCGGTAGCACTTCCGTGCGGCGCAAAACTTCTGGTTTTTTCTGTATAGGGTAAACAGCGCTGATGTTCAAGTTGAGGCTTGACCAGCTGTACGACAAGTAGCCCGACGCACCCGGGCTCCACTGTGGGTGGCCGCCTCGGCCTGAGTCCAGCCACACTCCTTAACAGGGTGTTGAAAAACTCGGGAAAGTAACAAAAGCGACCCGTCACACCGGCGAAAGCCGGTGTCCAGGATAGGGTGCCAACGAATAGACAGTGTGTTACTGGATTCCGGCTTTCGCCGGAATGACGAAATGGGCGCGTGGCGGTTTGTTTTTCAACACCCTGTTAAAGCCAACGCAGTTTATCCGCGTCTGGCGATTTTAAATCAAGGTAGCCCTTCCGTCTCAGGCTCCGTCTGCTGCGTGGAATCGACCGCCCCTTCGCCGTCTTGCCCAGGTTTGGCTACCGGTTTCTTCGCCTTGCCTTTCTTCGCAGCCTCCGGTGATGCTTGCCCCGGCAGGGGGTGGGCCGTATCGATGAGCGGCTTCAGCGTGGGCAGCAGATGCTTCAGGACTTGCGCCGAAAGCGATGAAGTGAACCCATAGTCGTCGGCGTCCGCACCGGGCACGAAGGCGGTGAGCGTACCGAAGAAGCGGTCGCCGATGAAGAACACGAACGTGGCGGAGCGGTTCACCGCGCGGGATTCCTTGATCGCGCCCGCCGCGGAGAAAGTGACGTAGCGATGGTCGCCGGTGCCGGTCTTGCCGCCGAGCGGAATCTGCGTGCCGTCCTCTCTCGCGATGGCGTGGGCAAGCCGCGAGGCCGTACCTCCTTCCACCACATCGATCAGCACGCTGCGCACCGTGGCGGCCAGTTCAGGCGTGAACAGGCGCTCGCCTTTGATGGGAGCGCGCTCGATGACGGTTTCAAAAGGGGTGCCTGCGCCGAAGTGGAGGCGTTCGACCAGTACCGTGGGCACCCGGACCCCATCGTTGAGTATGATCCCCATGAGTTCGGCAAGCGCGGCGGGGCGGTCCCCGGAACTGCCGATGGCTGTGGCCAGCGAGGGGACCAGTGAGTCGAACGGATAGCCGAGCCGCTTCCAGCCACGATGAATTTCCAGGAAGGCCTCCACTTCGATCAGGCTGCGGATGCGGATGTCCTGCGCGTTCCGGTGCACGGTCCTGAGCAGCCATTCGTAGACGGCGATGCGTTCAGCGCTGCTGGCCTCGATCATGTCCTTGTAGCGTGCCCCGGGGTGAGTGGCCAGGTAGCGCACCAGCCACAACTCCAGCGGATGGACGTGCGCAAGGTAACCCTGGTCGGCCAGCGAGTATTTTCCAGGGCCGTAGCCATCATACAGGGCGCGGAGGGTGTGCCCGTCCGAACCCCTGAATCCGGGCAGGCGGGATTCCATGAATTTGGCAAACTGGTCCAGGGTGGACTGCGGATAAAGGTAGCGGTAGGCGGCCGCGAGCCGCCGCGGAGTGGGGCGAATGCCGGAAAAGAAAATATCGTCAATCTCCCATGCCGATTTTCCTTTGTATTTTTGGTAGAAGCGGGTCAGGAATTCCCTGCTTTCCTTGTCCGCGAAACGTTTGAGGTATTCCTGACGCTGCGGGTCGTCCATGTCCTTGAGGATATTCGCCCCCGTGGTCTGGAACATGGTGTAGCGCACGATATCCCGCATCAGGCGGATGTAAACCAGGTTGACGGAAAAGCGGGTGGCTTCGCGCACGCTCATGATCCTGCCGTCGTCCTCGTGCTTGAAGTTGCTGAAGACGTGCACGCCGCCGCCGGTAAAGAACCGCTCGTGCGGGCTGGCCGAATACTTGCGCTCCATGGCTGCGTCCAGCATGGCCGCGAGGCTGCTGTCCCCGCCTTGCAGCAGATGGCCGATCGCCCAGCGGGTAAGGTTGTCGCCGGGCTCCACCTTCACTTGCCGCAGCGCTTTCGGCGGCAAGGACGCGTATTGGCCATGCAGCTTTTCGACGATTTCCAGGTAGGTCACCAGCGTTCTCAGCTTGGCGGTGGAACCCAGGTCGAGCTTGGTGCCCTGGTTGATGTCGAACGGCTGGTCGAAGTTGTCGGCCAGAATCCGGAGTTTGGCGCCCTGGGGCGTCAGTTCATGGAGAGTGAAACTGTAAATGACCTTGGCCGGATCTGCATCATTCAGCAGATGCTTGCCGTAGAGCCCCGCAGCGCGCGCCGGCTCCGGGTTCCGGAGATCGCGCAGGATATCTGTTATTTTCTGTTGCAGCTCCCCGTCGAGCGTGCTTTGCACGGAGAGGTCCAGGCGGTCCAGTTCATACAGGCGGGGCAACCCCAGCAGGGAAGCCAGGTGCACGCGCACGGCACTGGCCGCCTTGCGCGACAGGAAATCCCCGGTTTCTTCCGGAACCGCAGCGGTAAGAAACTGGAGCGACACCTTCAGGGCGGCGTCCCGGACCATGGGAGAGATCACGCCGGCCTGCGCCAGCACCCTCAGGTGGCTGTTGGTCAGCTCCTCAAGAGCCTGGCGCTCTTTCGTCAAGTAAGCCGATGGCCGGCGCTGGGCGATCATCAGGCTCAACACGTGCTTGTAGGCGCTGGCGAATTCGCCGAGATCGGCTCCGCTCGGCGGCAAGGAGCGCAACGTCCGGTTGACGTAACTGAAGTTCCACCCGTACCAGGCCCACAGCCCGTCGCCGAGGCCGTTCACCTCCCCGAATCCGGCCACCGCGGCGAGCGGAACCGTATTGAGGTAGTTCACCACGATACGCTGACGCGCAGGCAGCGTATCCTCCCCATCCAGATAGGCGCGCACGGAAGCGGATGCGATCTGCTGCAGCTTGTCGCCGGCAGTGAGAGTCAAGCCATCGGGGGAGTGTCGGTACTTCTCGATTTGCGTGGCCAGCGTGCTGCCTCCCGGCACGTCATGTTCCGGGCGGAAGAGCTGGATCGTCTTGTCCTGCACTGCTTTCCCGAGCCGGGTCCACTCCACCGCCGGGTTCTTCCTGGGGTGGTCGGGATCCAGCAGATCGCGGTTTTCGATGTAGAGCAGGCTATTCGCAACAACAGCAGGAACCGCCGCGAAATTCTCGTAGACCCGACCCGGAGAAAGCGCCTTGAAAAATGGCCGTCCACCGGAATCCGCGACCAGCAGGCCGGCCTGTGACTTCTCCCGGTAGGGGACGAACAAGCCCAGGTCGATCAGCTCCTGCATGCGCGGCGACAGCCGTGCCTGGGCGCTCACCTGGAAACCCTGGCCGGCAAGGGGCGGAATCATGGCCGGCAAGCGGCTGTACCCCAGGCGCTCGTCGTAAGGCCCGGCCTGGGGAATGGACAGAGCCGGATTTGGCCCGCCCTTGATTGTCCAGCGAAGGTCCTTGGCAAGCCGCGCCAGGTAATCCGCCTGGAATGCCGAGGATTCGGTCTCCCTGAAAAAAAGGATGCCCAGTATGACGAGGGCGAGAACAGCCAGAACCAGGAATGCGAAGAAAATTCGCCTGAGCATGCGTTTGATGATGACGGTACCGCCGGGATGGTTTTGTTCCACGAGTTATCTATTGAATGAGTGACATAATCCGGCTACAAATTGTACCTCATGCTTGATTTATAGCACCAGCCGCGAGAAAAGCCGAGCGTGAACGGCAGAAGCGTCCGCAGTAAAACAAAAGGGGGAAATGGACAGGGTGCGCAGAACGCACCCTGGATCGGCTTATTGCACTACGGAAACGTCTGATTTGCCGTTTTTCTTGTTGAGGGTATAACTGAAGCGGGGCGGATTCACAACGAAAGAGATCAGCAGGAACACGAAGGCCAGCGCGGCCCAGCCGAAGAGTCCCTGGAGAATGACAGCAGTCTGGCCGTCAGGATCCAGCGCGGCATAGTGCTGCCCCTGCAAACCGATAAACAGCATGAGCCTGCCCGGATCGAACCCAAAGCTCCCAAACGCCAGCCAGAACGAGGCAGCCACAGGACAAAGGAAAATTGCCACAAACATGCGCCACAGGTAATCGGATACGTCCTTCATGCCCCAGTTCTCCTCAATATGTGAAACAACCATTTTCTGTTTTCTTATCTTCGGTACAACCCGAATTTATTTATATGCGGCAAATCGCTTATCCCGCAACTTAGACCACAATTTAGATAATACTTACAATTTAGAAGAATACCAACATCATTCCGGATGCGCCGACCGGCGCGGGGGATCGCATGCGCCGGACGCGGGCTGCATTGCGCTATTTCCCTATATCCAGGAAGGGCTTGGTGGAAAAATAGAGCAGGGCAGCAATGGCCGCCAAATAGACGACGAAGCGCAGCGGATTTTCCCTGATCACATCGCCTATCGTTCGATGCCTTCCCGTCCGTCCGAGTTGCGCATATTCCTCCCTGGCCCGGTTCAGCCGCTCTTTCTGGTAACTGCCGATGAGCGCTTTGGCTTTCTCCAGTTGATTCTTGTCGTGCAGCCATATGCTGGGCACCGATATCCCCCAGTTTCCCGCGGGAGTCTCGTAGAAGTCGATCGCGTTGCCGCGCAATAATTCGCGGACTTCTTCGGCCTCGTCATCGGGCACGTTATGCAGGGAGAACAACTTGACGGGCATGATCGTTTCTTTATTAGGTCCGGGTTTAGGCCGGGTCAGCGCCACCCGTTCAGCACAGCCTTGATCGCCTCGTCCGATACCGGCATCGGCAGTACCGCATCGATGCGCATGCGCTCGCGCACCCTGACCAGCGCAGGCTCGTCCTGCGGTTCGTAAAACACCAGTATCCGGGTTTCCTTGAGCGGCTGCGCCGCCGCCAGCAGCGATTCGAGATTGCTCAAACGATCGCGAAAATCCGACTGGAAATAGAAATCCGCCACGATCACGTCAGGCTTCAACTTGCGCACCAGCGAGACCGCCTTGCGCACCCGCCACTCGGGTGTCACCTCGAAACCGAGCTGCTTGTAGAGCTCAGGCAATCTGCCGTGGGAAATGAACTCGATCACGGCGAGGAGGGTTTTGGGGTGGGGAGTCATGGTTGAGGGGTTCTGTATTATCCTGGAATCCTCAGATGCCAGAAGTAGGCGCCTCTAGGCGACGCGGATGAACGCAGATAAAACCCGCTTGAATCAAGCTATTGACGGACGCTTCTGGCTCACCGTCAGGGTGATGTGGGCAATGAAGTCAATTCGTTGAAACATCTGTGTAAATCTGTGTGCATCTGTGGATAAATGCTTTTTAAAGGATTATGGTTTTGTAGTGCGCCGTGCGCACCAAACGTTTGATTGCCGGGCTGCCCCGGCACCTAACCATTTGTGCGCACGGCGCACTCACAAAGCATCCGGTGCATCACGCCACACTGGCTCAGTACTTCGCCTTGATCTTCAGCTGTTCTTCCTTGCTGATGTCGCCCTTCTTCTTCATGGTCCAGGCATCCTCGCCGATCCAAGCCTTGAACAGCGAAAGATTCTGCTGGCGCTCCTCCTCGGTCTTGCCCAGCTTCTTGTACATATTGCCCGGCTTGCCGTCCTTGGTGTTCTTGCCATCGTCCAGACGGCGCATGAGCGCGCCGGTATCCGGCCAGGCCGCAAAGAAAAGCAGGTCCGCATAAGTATCCATGCGCGGACCCTCGTCGGCTTCCTTGTGCTTTTCCTTGTTCTCTTCGAACTCGCCCAGGTAGGGAGATTCCGAACCGTGGCATTCCGCGCAGCGTTTTTCCCATAACGGGCGAATATCCTTGCGATAGGTGGCGTCTTCCGCCATGGCGGAAAAAGCCAATGTCAGACAGGCTAAAGTCAATACGGCTCGATTCATTTTTTTCCTCCTGGTTGATTGATTTTACAGGGTGCGCCATGCGCACCGATTTATTGCCGGGCAGCCCCCGGCATCTAAACATCTGCGCGAAGCGCAACAAAACCATACGGCGCAATGCGCTTCGCTTATTGGCGCCCTACCTCGTTTGCGCCTTACGCATTACCGAATTGTCGAGCGCGAAACGCTTCAACGCCGCCCCTCCTCGATCCTTTCGCGGATAGTCGTGCCGCCAGTGGTGTGCCCTTTTGCGAAAGCTTTCAGCTCATCGATGACCGCGTGGATGTCGGGTTTAGTCACCGGGACAACAGGCACCAGCATCGCCACAGGAACTCCGTGCTTGGTGATGGTGACCCGCTCGCCTTGCTGGACGCGCTCAAGCAGGCTGGGCAAATGCGTTTTCGCCTCATAGGCGCCCACTTCCATGACTTGCCTCCCAATTTGATTCAGACCAGATCGGACCAGTTTATGCCGATTGGTTCATTCCATCAAGCTGCAACAACAAAAAAGGCGCAGTCTCCCGCGCCTTTTCCGGTGAGCCTCAATCCCAGCTCAACGCCCCACCCGATTGATACTCCGTCACCCGGGTCTCGAAGAAGTTCTTCTCCTTCTTCAAATCCATCATCTCGCTCATCCACGGGAACGGATTGCTCGCCCCCGGATAAAGCTGATCGATCCCGATCTGCTGGCAGCGGCGGTTGGCGATGAAGCGCAGGTATTCCTTGAACATCGAGGCGTTCATGCCGAGCACGCCGCGCGGCATGGTGTCTTCGGCATAGGCGTATTCCAGTTCCACCGCCTTCTTGATCAGGCCGGCGATCTCGACGCGGAATTCCGGCGTCCACAGGTGCGGGTTTTCCATCTTGATCTGGTTGATCAAATCCACCCCGAAGTTGAGGTGCATGGACTCGTCGCGCAGGATGTACTGGTACTGCTCGGCGGCGCCGACCATCTTGTTCATCCGGCCCAGGGCCAGAATCTGCACGAAACCGACATAGAAGAAGATGCCTTCCATGATGCAGGCGAAGACGATGATCGAGCGCAGCAGCTTCTGGTCGTCTTCCGGCGTGCCGGTCTTGAAGTTGGGGTTACACAGGGTGTCGATGAACGGGATCAGGAATTCGTCCTTGTCGCGGATCGAGGGGATCTCGTGGTACATGTTGAAGATTTCGCCCTCGTCCAGGCCCAGGCTCTCGACGATGTACTGGTAGGCGTGGGTGTGGATGGCCTCCTCGAACGCCTGGCGCAGCAGGTACTGGCGGCATTCCGGCGCGGTGATGTGGCGGTAGGTGCCGAGCACGATGTTGTTGGCGGCGAGGCTGTCGGCGGTGACGAAGAAGCCGAGGTTGCGCTTGATGATCAGGCGCTCGTCGTCGGTCAGGCCGTTGGGGTCTTTCCACAGCGCGATGTCGCGGTTCATGTTCACTTCCTGCGGCATCCAGTGGTTGGCGCAGGCATTCAGGTATTTGTCCCACGCCCATTTGTACTTGAACGGCACCAGCTGGTTGACGTCGGCGCCGCCATTGATGATGCGCTTGTCCTCGGCGCGGATGCGGCGGGTGTCGTGGATGCCGGTGAGCGCAGCGGAAAGCGGCGCGGCTTGCGGCGTGGGCTTGGTAGAGGTGGTGTCTTCGAAACTCAGCATATTGTCTCCTTGTTTTTTCGTTTCACCGCAGAGGCGCGGAGGCGCAGAGAAACCCATCTTTGCATTCCTCAGCGCCTCAGCGCCTCTGCGGTTAAAGATTAGTCTGCTACTGGCAGGCCTCGCACTCGGGATTGTCGATGGAGCAGAACTTGGTCTCCGCAGCGACGCCCCCGTCCACCGGCACGGCGTTCAGCGCGCCGGCCTTGGAGGTGGATTTCTCGGCGTGGGACGCGCCCAGGCTGCGCAGGTAGTAGGTGGTCTTGAGGCCACGGATCCAGGCCAGCTTGTAGGTTTCGTCGAGCTTTTTGCCGGAGGGCTGACCGATGTAGAGGTTCAGGCTCTGCGCCTGGTCGATCCACTTCTGACGGCGGGCGGCGGCTTCGATCAGCCAGCTCGGGTCGATTTCGAAGGCGGTGGCGTAGAGGCTGCGCAGTTCGGCCGGAATGCGGTCGATCTTGGAGAGGGTGCCGTCGAAATACTTGAGGTCGGAGATCATCACTTCGTCCCACAGCCCGGCCGCTTTCAGGTCTTCCACCAGATACTCGTTGACCACGGTGAATTCGCCGGACAGGTTGGACTTGACGTAGAGGTTCTGGTAGGTCGGCTCGATGCTGGCGGAGACTCCGACGATGTTGGCGATGGTCGCAGTCGGCGCGATCGCCAGGCAGTTGGAATTCCTCATGCCGAACTGCTGGATGCGGGCGCGCAGGGCTTCCCAGTCCAGGGTGACGGATTCGTCCAGCTCGAGGAAACCGCCGCGCGCCTCGCGCACCATGGCGTTGGACTCGTGCGGCAGGATGCCTTGACTCCACAGGCTGCCCTGGAAGGTGGCATAGCGGCCGCGTTCCTCTGCCAGCTCGGTGGAAGCCATGTAGGCATAGTAGGCCACCGCTTCCATGCTGCGGTCGGCGAATTCGACCGCGCTCTGGCTGGCGTAGGGCACGCGCAGGGCGTGCAGGCAGTCCTGGAAGCCCATGATGCCCATGCCCACCGGGCGGTGCTTGAGGTTGGCGTTGCGCGCCTTGGCCACGGCGTAGTAGTTGATGTCGATGACGTTGTCGAGCATGCGCATCGCGGTGCGCACGGTTTTCTGCAGCTTGACCGTGTCGAGCACGCCGTCCTTGAGGTGCGCCACCAGGTTGACCGAGCCGAGGTTGCACACGGCGATTTCGTGCTCGTTGGTATTGAGCGTGATCTCGGTGCACAGGTTGGAGCTGTGCACCGTGCCGACGTGCTGCTGCGGGCTGCGGATGTTGCACGGGTCCTTGAAGGTGATCCAGGGATGGCCGGTCTCGAACAGCATGGTGAGCATCTTGCGCCACAGCTGCAAGGCGGGAATCTTCTTGTGCAGCTTGATCTCGCCGCGCGCGGCCTTGTCTTCGTAAGCCACGTAGGCTTCCTCGAACGCCTTGCCGAACTTGTCGTGCAGGTCGGGCACGTCGTTGGGGCTGAACAGCGTCCAGTCGCCGGCTTCCATCACCCGCTTCATGAACAGGTCGGGAATCCAGTTGCAGGTATTCATGTCGTGGGTGCGGCGGCGGTCGTCGCCGGTGTTCTTGCGCAGCTCCATGAATTCCTCGATGTCGAGGTGCCAGGTTTCCAGATAGGCGCACACCGCGCCCTTGCGCTTGCCGCCCTGGTTCACCGCCACGGCGGTGTCGTTGACCACTTTCAGGAACGGCACCACGCCCTGGGATTTGCCGTTGGTGCCCTTGATATGGCTGCCCAGCGCGCGCACCCGGCTCCAGTCGTTGCCGAGGCCGCCGGCGAACTTGGACAAGAGCGCGTTTTCCTTGATCGCTTCGTAGATGCCGTCGAGGTCGTCGCCGACCGTGGTCAGGTAGCAGGAGGAAAGCTGCGAACGGCGGGTGCCGGCGTTGAACAGGGTCGGCGTCGAGCTCATGAAGTCGAAGCTGGAAAGCACGTTGTAGAACTCGATGGCGCGGGTTTCGCGGTCGATTTCGTTGAGCGAGAGGCCCATCGCCACGCGCATGAAAAAGGCCTGTGGCAGCTCGATGCGGCGCTCTTCGATATGCAGGAAATAGCGGTCGTACAGGGTTTGCAGGCTGAGGTAACCGAACTGCAAATCACGCGATGAGTCCAGGGCAGCGCCCAGGCGCTTCAGGTCGAACTGCGCCAGGCGCTCGTCGAGGCGCTCGGCGTCTATGCCCTGCTTGATGAAGTCGGGGAAATACTCGGCGTAACGGGCCGCCATGTCGGCCTGGCTGGCTTCCTCGCCCAGCACTTCCTTGCGGATGGTGTCGAGCAGCAGGCGCGCGGTAACGAAGCTGTAGGCCGGCTCCTTCTCGATCAGGGTGCGGGCGGAGAGGATGGCCGACTTGCCCACCTCCTCGATCGGCACGCCGTCGTACAGATTTTTCAGGGTATGTTCGAGGATAGGCTGCGGAGTAACGGCTGCACCCAGTCCGTCGCAGGCCGATTGCAGCAGGCCGTTGAGGCGCGCCATGTCGAGCGGGCGGGTCTGGCCGTTTTCGGTGACGTTGAAGACGTGCGGCGCGGCGGCCGGCTGCTCCTGCTTGTGCCGGGCGCGCTCCTGAGTGCGCTGCTCGCGGTAGAGCACGTAGGAACGGGCGACATCGTGCTCGCCGGAGCGCATCAGGGCGAGCTCGACCTGATCCTGGATATCTTCTATATGAAAGGTGCCGCCGTTGGGCTGGCGGCGCATCAGGGCGGACACCACGCTCTCGGTCAGCGCTGCGACGACCTCGCGCACGCGCGCGGAAGCCGCACCCTGGCCGCCGTTGACGGCGATGAACGCCTTGGTCAGCGCAATCGAGATCTTGGCGGGTTCGAAACCGACCACCGAGCCGTTGCGGCGGATGATCCTGTACTGGGCATAGACGGATTCGCGGCCCGTCGTGGTTTCGCCGGAACCGAAATTCGAGGCGGCAAAAGGGGAAGGCGAAACGGAATCGGTAGAAAGCTGCATGGTTGGTTTCCTCCTGTTTTATTTATTGCGGTTCGTCTGTGTGACTGGGTTCTTGTCCACAAGATATCCACGACATATCCACAATATCTTGTGCCTTGACTCTAGATTTACCACTAATTCTAGTATCGAGGTTGACAAAACGCAACCAAATTTTCGCATTCCCTCTTAATTCGCCTGGGTGCCTCAGTTGTAAAAGCATCTTTTGTTGGATAGTCTGGAATGGAGAGGGGTTCAACACATGCAGCCAACACCGCTAACCGTATTCGTCGCGCGCGGCCTGACCAAGACTTACCACATGGGAGAAGTGGAAGTGCCGGCGCTGCGCGCGCTGGACATCGAGATCTACCAGGGCGAGTTCGTCGTGCTGCTGGGGCCCTCTGGCAGCGGGAAATCGACCCTGCTCAACATCCTCGGCGGCCTGGACACGCCCACCAGCGGCGAGGCATTCTGGCGCGACTACAACCTGGCCACCGCCGGCGAGCACGAACTGACCCAGTACCGCCGCGATCACGTCGGCTTCGTGTTCCAGTTCTACAACCTGATTTCCAGCCTCACCGTGCGCGAGAACGTCGCCCTGGTGACCGATATCGCGCCCAAGCCGATGACGCCGGAAGAAGCCCTGAAACTGGTCGGACTGGAACACCGCATGGACCACTTCCCCTCCCAGCTCTCCGGCGGCGAGCAGCAGCGCGTGGCCATCGCCCGCGCCATCGCCAAGCAGCCGGACGTGCTGCTGTGCGACGAACCGACCGGGGCGCTAGACTACCAAACCGGCAAGGTAGTGCTGGAAGTGATCGCCAGGATCAATCAGGAGCTCGGCACCACGGCGGTAGTGATCACCCACAACGCCTCCATCGCCGGCATGGCCGACCGGGTAATGCGCATGGCCGACGGGCATATCGCCTCGGTGGAGACCAACCCCCACAAACTCACTCCGTCGGAGTTGTCATGGTGATTTCAAAACCTCATTTACCGCAGAGGCGCAGAGGCGCAGAGGCGCAAAGAAAATCCTCAACGACTTTTCTTTGCGTAAACTCTGCGCCTCTGCGCCTCTGCGGTAGGTTTCCACAGCAATGAAAGCCCTAGACCGCAAGCTGTTGCGCGACCTCTGGCTGATGCGCAGCCAGGCGTTCACCATCGCCCTGGTGGTGGCCTCGGGCATCGGCTCCTTCATCGCCCTCCTCTCCACTTACGACTCGCTGCAATGGTCGCGCCAGTCCTATTACGAGGAGGCGCGCTTCGCCCAGGTGTTCGCCGACGTCAAGCGCGCGCCCAGGCCGGTGGAGCGGCAGATCGCCGAACTGCCGGGAGTGGCTGCGGTGGAAACCACCGTGGTGCAGGATGTGACCCTGGATATCCCGGGCGTGGCCGAGCCGGTGATCGGCCGCATGATCGGCCTTGCGAACGGCGGACAGCCCAGCCTGAACCGCCTGTTTCTGCGCCAGGGCCGTTTTCCTGAAATGGGAAAGAGGAACGAAGCCCTGGTCTCGGAGGGATTTTCCAAAGCACGCGGGCTCAAACCCGGCAACCACATCGCCGCTCTGCTCAACGGCAAGCGCGAAATGCTTTCTATCGTCGGCATCGTGCTGTCGCCGGAATATATCTTCGCCTCCCGCGGCGGCGAGATCCCCGACGACAAGGGCTTCGGCGTGTTCTGGATGGAACGCGAGCGCCTGGCGAGCGCCTTCGACATGGAGGGCGCATTCAACCGCGTGTCGCTGAGTCTGGCGCCGGGTGCCAGCGAGGCGGCGGTGATCGACGCCCTCGACCATCTGCTCGAACCCTACGGCAGCCTCAGTGCTTACGGCCGCAAAGACCAGAACTCGAACCGCATCCTGAGCCAGGAGATCAACCAGCAAAAAACCATGGCCACGGTTTTTCCCACCATTTTCCTCGGCGTTGCGGCATTCCTGCTCAACGTGGTGCTGGCCCGCCAGGTAGCCACCCAGCGCGACCAGATCGCGGCCCTGAAAGCGCTCGGCTATACCGACTTCGCCATCGCCGCCCATTACCTCAAACTGGTGCTGGTGATCGTGCTGGCCGGCATCGTTCTCGGCTTCGCTATCGGCGCCTGGATGGGCTACGAAATGACGGCGATGTACACCCTGTTTTTCCACTTTCCGCGCCTGACCTACCGCATCCAGCCATGGATTGCCCTGGTGGCCTCGGGCATCAGCCTGGCCGCCGCCGTGGGCGCGGCGCTCGGCACCGTGCGCAGCATCCTGTCCCTGGCGCCGGCGGAAGCCATGCGCCCGCCCGCCCCGACCCGCTACCGGCGCATGCTGCTGGAACGGCTCGGCCTGGCGCATCTGCTCTCGGCCCAGGCGCGGATGGTGATCCGCACCCTGGAACGCCGCCTGCTGCGCACCCTGCTGACCACCTTCGGCATCGCCTGCTCGGTCGCCATCATCGTGTCCGGAACCTTCTGGCGGGATTCGGTGAACTACCTGATCGACGTCCAGTTCTACATGGCCGACCGGGGGGATGCGAACGTGGCTTTCGTCAATCCGGTCGCCCGCAGCGCCCTGTATGAAATCGGCCGCCTGCCCGGCGTGCTGCGCACCGAGGAGGTGCGCGCCGTGCCGGTGCGCCTGCGTGCCGGCCATCACACCTACCGCACCGCCGTGTCCGGCTATCCGCCGGATGCGCAACTGCGCCAGTTGCTGGATACCGGTTTGCACCGCGTGCCCCTGCCCCCCGACGGCATCCTGCTCTCCCAGCGGCTGGCGGAACGGCTGGAGGTCAAGCCCGGCGACCGGCTGATGCTGGAATCCCTCGAAGCCACCCGCGCCAGGCGCGAAGCCGTGGTTGCCGGGGTCGTCAACGACCTGGTCGGCCTCTCCGCCTACATGGACATCGCCGCCCTGAACCGGCTGATGGGCGAGGGAGAATCCATCTCCGCCGTGGCTCTGACGCTGGATCCGGCACAGGCAAAAGAGTTCTATGCGCGCCTCAAGGAAATGCCCCAGGTCGCCACCGTCTCCATCAAGGGGGAACTGCTGCGCAGCTTCCGCGAAACCAACGCCCGCTTTCTGCTGTTTTTCACCGCCATCGTGACCGCTTTTGCCGCCGCGATCGCGGTAGGCGTGGTCTACAACAGCGCCCGCATCGCCCTGGCGGAAAGGGCCTGGGAACTGGCCAGCCTGCGCGTGCTGGGTTTCACCCGTCACGAGGTTTCCGGGCTGCTTTTAGGAGAGCTCGCGATCGAAATCGCGCTGGCGATCCCGCTCGGCCTGTGGCTGGGCTACCTGCTGTCGCTGCTGATCGTCTCCCTGATCCATGTCGAGACCATCACCTTCCCGGTCATCATCACCTCCGGCACCTACGCCTACGCCGCCCTCGCCATCCTGGCCGCCGGCGTGGCCAGTTCGCTGATCGTACGCCACCGGGTGGATCATCTGGATCTGGTGGCGGTATTAAAGACGAGGGAATGAGCGGACTATCCCTGTCAACATCTCCAGCGGCCAGAAGTGAACTATAGTTATTACTAACCACATAATCAGGCGGAGGAACCGCATGGCCACCTACCGGCTCGGCTCCAGCGGAGAAGAAGTCAAGCAGATCCAGACAAGGCTGCAAGCGCTGCGGCTTTACCGCGGCCCGATCGACGGCGCCTTCGGCGGCGGCACCGAAGCGGCGGTCAAGGCTTTCCAGCAGAATACCGGTCTCGATGTGGACGGCGCGGTCGGCCCCATTACCTGGAACGCGCTGTTCAATGCCGAAATTCCGGCCCCCTCCCTGTTCTCCAAACCCCTCGACTATCGCTGCTTGGCGCTGACCGGCGCGTTCGAAACCAATTCCGGCTTCCCCGACTGTTTCGCCGGCCTCTCCGGGGATTTCGACGGCCAGGGCATCAGCTTCGGCGTATGCCAGTGGAATTTCGGCCAGGATTCGCTCCAGCCCATGCTCAGGGACATGATCAAACAGCATCCCGGCATCGTCCAGTCCATTTTCCAGGAACGCTACGGCGTGCTGACGGCGGCGCTCGATGCCGACAAGCGCGAGCTGATGGATTTCGCCGCCAGCATCCAGCACCCGGTCAAACACTTCATCATCGAACCGTGGCGCGGCATGTTCAAAAGCCTGGGAAGAACCGGGGAATTCCAGGCGATCGAGCAGAAATACGCCGGCGCGCTGTACCGGGCGGCGGTCGGGCTTTGCGCCGATTACGGGCTGTGGTCGCAACGCGCGACGGCGCTGATGTTCGACATCAAGGTGCAGAACGGCAGCATCGGCAGCCTCGTGAAAGCGCAGGTTATCGCGGACTTCGCCGGTTTGGCGCCGGATCTGCCGCGCGAGGCGCTGGAGGTGGAAAAGATGAAAATCATCGCCCACCGCCGCGCCGAGGCCGCCAACCCGCGCTGGGTCGAGGACGTGCGCGCGCGCAAGCTGTGCATCGCCAAGGGCGAAGGCGTGGTGCACGGCGTCCGCTACAACCTGGAAGAACAGTTTGGCATCCAGCTCAAATGACCGAAGGAGGCTGACGATCATGGCAAAAATCAAAACAAGGCAGGCCGCACAGCGGGTTTATAACGTCCGCCCGGATACGATGGATTTCCGCGACAAAATGTACGAGGCGACATTGATCGAAGTGCCGAAGCGGATCGCCCTCGAAGACTACCGGAAAGTGAAGGTGCCCATCCTCGACCAGGGCGCAGAGGGCGCCTGCACCGGCTTCGGGCTGGCCACCGTGACCAACTACCTGCTGCGCAAGCGCAAGGAAGTGAAAGGCAAGGACTCGGTCAGCCCGCGCATGATGTATGAAATGGCCAAGCGCTACGACGAATGGCCCGGCGAGAAATACGACGGCTCCAGCGCGCGCGGCGCAATGAAGGGCTGGCACAAGCACGGGGTGTGCAGTGAGTCGTTATGGCGCTATGACCCGAAAAAGCCCGATGCCAAGCTGACCGAAACCCGCATCGCGGATGCGGCAAACCGCCCCCTCGGCGCCTACTTCCGCGTCAACCACAAGGATCTGGTGGCGATGCACGCGGCGCTGGCCGAGGTCGGCATCCTGTACGCCACCGCCACGGTGCACGCCGGGTGGGAGGCGGTTTCAGCCGACGGCGTGATCCCGCTGCGGGACGAAATCCTGGGCGGGCACGCTTTCGCCATCGTCGCCTTCGACGAGCGCGGCTTCTGGATCCAGAATTCCTGGGGGCCGGACTGGGGGCATCAGGGTTTTGCGCTCGTCAGCTACCAGGACTGGCTTGGCAACGGCACTGACATCTGGGTGGCCCGGCTGGGTGCGCCGGTGATGCTCGAGACCGCCGCGAAAGGCGCCGCGCCAGGCCGCGTTGGCGCCATGCGCGCCAAGTCTTACTCCTACCCCGAGCTGCGGCCGCATATCATCAGCATCGGCAATGACGGGACGCTCCGGGACGACGGCATCTTCGGCACCTCGGCTGCCGAAGCGGAGGAAATCATCAAGCAGGATTTCCCGCGCATCACCAGGAACTGGAAAAAGAAACGCCTGCTCCTGTACGCCCACGGCGGGCTGGTGAGCGAGGAATCCGCCATCCAGCGCGTGTCCGACTACCGCAAGGCCCTGCTGGATGCGGAAGTGTACCCCCTGGCCTTCAGCTGGAAGTCCGACGCCTGGACCACGATCAAGAACATCATCGAGGACGCCCACAGCAGGCGCCGGCCGGAGGGGATTCTCGACGCGGCCAAGGACTTCATGCTCGACCGGCTGGATGATGCGCTCGAACCCTTGGCACGGACGCTGGGCGGCAGGACGATGTGGAGCGAAATGAAGGAAAATGCCCTGTTCGCCACCCTGAACGAAAAAGGCGGGGCGCGCATCGCGCTGGGCTTTCTCGACGAACTGCTGGCGCAGGACCCGGGCATCGAAATCCATATCGCGGGGCACAGCGCCGGCAGCATCTTCCATGCCCCTGTTGTCCAGTTGCTCACGGCCAAGGGGAAAATCGCCTCCGGCCCGCTGAGCGGCATGACCGGCCTCGGCCGGAAGATCGAGACCTGCACGCTGTGGGCACCCGCCTGCACCGTCGACCTGTTCAAGCAGACCTACCTGCCCGCGCTCAACGCCAAGGGCATCAAGCGCTTCGCCCTGTTCACGCTCACCGACCAGGTGGAACAGGACGACAACTGCGCCAATATCTACCACAAGTCGCTGCTCTATCTGGTGTCCGACGCTTTCGAGCAGCGGGTGCGCATCCCGGTATTCCAGAAAGACGGCGAGCCGATCCTGGGCATGGAAAAATTCGTCCGCGCCGACGCCGAGCTCGACATGCTGTTCAAGAACGGCAAGGCCGACTGGGTCAGATCGCCGAACACTGCCGAGGACGGCTCACCCGTTCATTCCACGGCACGCCACCACGGCGATTTCGACGACGACAAGCCGACCGTGCTCGCCACCCTGGCGCGGATACTCGGCCGGGGGACAGCACAAGCGCCGTTTGAATTTGCCCGCACCCCCGCGTCGCTGCGGGCGCGCAGGCTGAAATTGGGTTAAAGGAGAACGGCATGAGCGCCTCATCCCGGGGTTTCGCCGTCGTCACCATTTTGTCCTGCATGGCGTCCTTGCAGGTCATAGGGGCGGAACTGCGCCCTTATCCGTTCCCATCTCAGCAGGCTGAACCTCGGGTCGAGCAGCGCCCGATGGAGCAGCGGGCCGTGCGTCCCCAGATCAGCGAAGCCTACTACCAGGACTTCGAACAGCAGACCAGAGACCTGAACCCGGCTCAACGCGCCGAGCTTATAAAATCGTTCGAGTTCAGGCGCGATCAGGCGATCGAAGGGGGCCGGGTGGATGAGGCGCAGTATTATTTGCGGTTGCTACAGATACTGGGGAAAAAAAGGTAAAAATCATGAAACATGCATGGGCTTTGATTTTACTGGCGCTGTTCACGGCGAGTGCGGCTTGTCGCGCCGCCGATAATGACGCCAAGCAGCTCGCAAAGACGCACACCTATGAAAAAGCGATGCTCGAGGCGATGACCGGCTCGGGCAGCCTTCCAGCGGCCGCCGACAGCGCTACGAAGGACCAGACGTACAAATTGGTCCACGAATTTTACATGCGGCGGGAAGAAGTCAAGCTTTACGAAATCGCCATCCTGAGCGCGCTGGCCCTGGTCTCCCTGTTCATCGTGCTGCGCTTCATCACTACCAAAGCTGCCTATTCGGCATCCCACATCGTGAACGCGACCGGGCTGGTTTTCATCATTTTCGGCACCATCCTGCTCGTGATCATGGCGGACACCGATGAGCAGCTGACCGCTCCGATCGGCATTCTGGGCGCGGTGGCCGGCTATCTGTTCGGCTCCATCAACCGGGGAAAATCCGGCACCGAAACGGGTGAGGAAAAATAGGGCGCGTTAATGTGGATCAAAAGAACACTGCTCGTCCTGCTCGCCATCGCCTTGGTCGGTGCGCTGGTCCTGGCATTCCGTCCGCAACCGGCGCTGGTGGAAGTCTCTGAAGTCACGCGTGGCCCTTTCGAGCAGGTCATCGAGGATGACGGCAAAACCCGGGTGCGCGAACGCTACGTGGTTTCCGCCCCGCTCGCCGGCAAGCTCCAGCGGATCACGCTCAAGGCCGGCGACGCCGTCACCGCCGGCATGGTGCTGGCGGTCATCGACCCCAGCTCGCCCGCCCTGCTGGACGTGCGCACCGAGCGCGAACTCACCGAACGCGTGGGCGGAGCCGAAGCCGCCAGGCTGCGCGCCGCAGCCACCGTCGAACGTGCGCGGGCGGCGCTGGACAAATCCCGCTCCGACCTGGAGCGCACCCGCAAGCTGGCTGTAAAAAGTTTCATTTCGGCCGCCCAGCTGGAACAGGTTGAACTGGAGGCCAAGATCAGCCTGCGCGAACTGGAGGCCGCCCGCTACGCCGAACAAGCCGCCGCGCACGACGTAGCGGTCGCCCGCGCCGCCCTGCTCCAGGTTCGCGACGGAACCGCCGGAAAAGCCTCAGCGAGGCGCTGGGAAGTGCGCACTCCGGTTGCCGGCCAGGTTCTCAGGGTGATACAGGAAAGCGAAGCCACCGTTGCAGTGGGTGCGCCGCTGCTGGAAGTCGGCCAGCCCGCCGATCTCGAAGTGGTGGTGGATGTGCTCAGCACCGACGCGGTACAGATCAAACCGGGCGCCCCGGTACGGCTCCTGCGCTGGGGAAAAACGGAGCCGCTCGAAGGCCGTATCAGGCGGGTGGAGCCGGCGGCCTTTACCAAGGTTTCCGCCCTCGGGGTTGAGGAGCAGCGCGTCAACGTGGTGATCGACCTCACCTCTCCCGCCGAAAAATGGCAATCACTCGGCGACGCTTACAAGGTGGATGCGAGCATCATCGTGGCGAGTCTGGACAATGCGATCAAAGTGCCGGTCAGCGCGCTGTTCCGCGACGGGGAACAATGGGCGGTGTTCACCATCGCCAACGGCAAGGCCGCCAGGCGCATCGTGCAACTGGGCCGGCGCGGCGGAATGGAGGCGGTGGTGGAAAAGGGCCTGCAACCCGGCGAAAAAGTCATCGTGCATCCCGGAGATTCGGTCAGGGATGGCCGCCGCATAAAGCTTGCGCCTGGTGTATGATCCAAATGTTCGACAATTTTCTGTACCGATAATGACTAAAAACACCGCCATCCTGCTGATTTCCTGTCCCGACCGCAAAGGCCTGGTCGCGGGCATCGCCGATTTCCTCTACCGCCACAACGCCAATATTCTGCACGCCGACCAGCACCAGGACAGCGAACTGGGCCTGTTCCTGATGCGCGTGGAATGGGACCTGCACGATTTCGATCTGGAAATCGGCCAGTTCGAGCAGCAATTCGCGCCGATCGCCGAGAAATTCCAGATGCAGTGGCACCTGGCGCAATCAGCTTCCCGCCCGCGGGTGGCGATCTTCGTGTCGCGCTACGACCACTGCCTGGTCGATCTGCTCTACCGCCACCAGGCCGGCGAACTGCACTGCGACATCCCGCTGATCATCGGCAACCATGACGACACCCGCTGGATCGCCGATTCCTATGACATCCCGTTCCAGCACATCCCGGTTCACAAGGACAGCAAGGCGGAAGCGGAAAAGGACCAGCTCGCCCTGCTGCGCCACCACCATGTCGACCTGATCGTGCTGGCGCGCTACATGCAGGTGCTGTCGGCGGACTTCATCCGGCATTACCCGAACCGCATCATCAACATCCACCATTCCTTCCTGCCCGCCTTTCTCGGCGCCAAGCCCTATCACCGCGCCTTCGAGCGTGGCGTCAAGCTGATCGGCGCAACCAGCCACTACGTCACCGAAGTGCTCGACGACGGCCCGATCATCGAGCAGGACGTCGCCCGCATTTCGCACCGCGACGCGATCGACGACCTGATCCAGAAAGGCCGCGACCTGGAGAAGATGGTGCTGTCGCGCGGGGTGCGCTGGCACATCGAGAACCGCATCCTGCTGTATGCCAACAAGACGGTGATTTTCGACTAAGCCAATGGATTTTAAAAGCGGTTCAGCCACGGATTAACACAGATATACACAGATTATCAATGAGTTAAGATTATCATCTTAACCACCTTTTGGGTGAGTTGTAAATCTTCAACAGCACATTGTCTTAATCTGTGTTAATCCGTGTTCATCTGTGGATAAAAACGGTTTTCAAGTTTATTTCAGGCAGAAAAAACCCGCCTGTCAGGGGGGACAGGCGGGAAAAGAACCGCTCGTGGCGGCTCGGAGGAGGACAACCCAACAAGGGGTCTGGCGCGCCGCCTTGAGAGCGAACGCGATAGGGTTATGCTAGTCGAGAAGGGAAAGCGCCGTCATTGATAATTCTCAATCGGCGGCAATCTTGTTGAGCGCGGCGTTGTCGCAGCGCAGCGAAACGCTGCCGGGAATCTCCTGCAAGGCCCCGCTGCGCTTGAATTCGGCGATGATGCGGCTGGCGGTTTCGGTGGTGATGCCGAGCATCGACCCCATGTCCTCGCGCCCGAACAGCTCGCAGCTGCCGTCCTCCCTGCCGCTGACCAGGCGCTGCAGCAGGCGCGCCATGCGCGCCCTGGCGCTGCCGGTGGCAAGCTGGGTGAGCCAGGCATCCGCCTCATCCAGCGCGCGCTGCCAGCGCACCATCAATTCCTTGCGCAGCTTGGGATTATCCCGGTCCAGCCGCTGGATCACTTCCAGCGGAATGCGGCAAACCTCCGACTGCTGCAAAACGATGGCGTCATGCTGGTAGGGTTGCCCAAGCAACGATTCCAGGCCGGTGACATCGGAGGCGCGGAGCAGGCGGACAATGCGCTGGCGCCCGTCCGGCAGATACTGGACCAGCTTGAGCAGGCCGCTGCGAATGGTGAACACCGCCTGCGCCGGATTGCCCGCCCGGTAAAGCACTTCATGCGGGGCAAGCGCGATGTCGTCGATCGGGCGGTGTATGCTCTCGCAATCGCTGATTTCCAGCCCGGCGAACAGGACCGACTTGCGGATGCTGCACTCGGCGCAGTTGACTTCGCCCTTGGTGAACGTTTTGTCCATGAGAAATCGCAATTGGTTTTCAAGAATCATAATTTTAGCGCCTGAACCCTGCTTCAGGAAGAAATATCGTCGCCCTCCTCAGACCCTGCGATGGCGATCAGGTTCCGGTATTTTTGCCAGTCGAAGCACGGCCCCGGATCGGTCTTGCGCACCGGGGCGATATCCGAATGGCCGACGATCTCCTTGATCGGGTAAGCCTCCTGAATTGCACGCGTCAGCTCCGCCAGTTTCTCGTACTGGATATCGGTAAACGGGTCGCTGTCACTGCCTTCCAGCTCGATGCCGATTGAGAAGTCGTTGCAGCGCATGCGGTCGTGCCAGCTCGACACGCCGGCATGCCAGGCGCGCTTGTTGCACGACACGAACTGGATCACCTCGCCGTCGCGGCGGATGAAGAAATGGGCGGAAACCTTGAGCTCGGCGATCATCTCGTAATAAGGATGCTGCCGGATGTCGAGCTGGTTGGTGAAAAAGTCGATCACGCCGCTGCCGCCATAGCTGCGCGGCGGCAGGCTGATGTTGTGGATCACCAGCAGCGGAATGTCGAACTCCACTTCAGGCGGTCGATCGTCGCAGTTGGGCGAGGCGATGAAGCGCACGCCCTGCAAAAATCCTGAACGGTCAATTTTCATTTCATTTCCAAATGTTGGTTAGCAAGCAAAACCCGAAAGCAGCCACAGAGATCACAGAGTCCACAGAGAGGCGCCTCCTCTGCGGTGAAGAAATATCGCTTATAATTGCCGCACTCAATAATTTCCACGAAAAAATTCCATGACCACTTTCGCCACTCTGTTCCTGATGTTGATCGTCATTCTAATTGCCGCCGAGGTATTTACCAATGCATTGGAGCATTTGGGCGAAAAACTGAAGATCTCGGAAGGTGTCACCGGCTCGCTGTTTGCCGCCGTGGGCACCGCCCTGCCGGAAACCATGGTGCCGCTGCTGGCGCTGATGGCGGGCACCGCCGACACCCAGCTCAACGAGGAAATCGGGGTCGGCGCGATCCTCGGCGCGCCGCTGATGCTGTCCACCCTGTCGATCTCCCTGATGGCGCTGGCGGTGCTGAAAAAGCGCGGCGTCCACGGCCATTTCACCCCGGAGCGGACCGGCCTGACCCGCGACCTGAACTTCTTCCTGATGGCTTTCGCCTTTTCCGCCATCGCCCTGTTCGTGCCGCACCAGCAGGCAGAGATCCGCGCTGCCATCGGCCTCACCCTGGTGCTGACCTACTTCGTCTACATCATGCTCACCCTGCGCGCTTCCGCCCATCTGGTCAAAGAGGGCCATGGCACCGAAGCGGAGGAAAAGATGTTCCTGTGCCGTCTGGGGCTGCCGGAAGGCATGCCGATGATCATCATCCAGCTCGCGCTCGGGCTTGGCCTGCTGGTGGCCGGCGCCAAGGGCTTCATTCACGGCGTGGAGGATGCCTCCAGCCTGCTCGGCATCTCACCCCTGCTGCTGTCGCTGCTGATCATCCCGATCGCCACCGAACTGCCGGAGAAGGTCAACAGCATCCTGTGGATCCGCAAGCACAAGGACACCCTGGCCTTCGGCAATATCACCGGCGCAATGGTATTCCAGGGCACCCTGCTGCCGGCCATCGGCATCATGCTCACCCCGTGGGAACCGCGCCAGGAGGTGCTCGCGGGCATCGTCATCACCCTGCTCGCCGCGCTGTGGATACGCATCATGATCGGCCGCGGGCAGCTCAAGGTCTGGCATCTGGCCGTTAACGGCGCGATGTACATCACCTACCTGGCGATTGTGCTGGCCTAAATGGAATCAATGCTTTACCCCCATCCTGGTTAGCGGTAATCTGCCCGTACGCACCGTACACACGGGAGATACCGCAATGGCCAGGAAACCGGCAGCCTCAGACCAACCCCCTCAAACGGCGAAAAACAAGGACGCGGCGCCTTTCTGCCAGGCGCTCGCCAATCACCTCACCTACTCCGTCGGCAAGGACCATTTCACCGCCACCCCCCGCGACTGGTTCTTCGCGCTCGCCCATGTCACCCGCGACCAGCTGACCGGGCGCTGGATGGAGACCATGCGGCGCTATTACCGTGCCGACACCAAGCGGATCTATTACCTGTCGATGGAATTCCTGATCGGCCGGTCCCTGACCAACAGCCTGCTCAACATCGGGCATCTGGATCGCTGCCACCAGGCCGCGCTCGATGCCGGCCTGGACCTGGACATGGCGCGCGAGGTGGAACCCGATGCCGCCCTCGGCAACGGCGGGCTGGGGCGCCTGGCTGCCTGCTTCCTGGATTCCATGGCCACCCTCGACCTGCCAAGCTACGGCTACGGCATCCGCTACGAATACGGCATGTTCAACCAGCGCATCGAAAACGGCTGGCAGGTGGAGCACCCGGACAACTGGCTGCGCTACGGCAACCCCTGGGAATTTCCGCGCCCGGAAGTGCTGTACCCAGTCAAGTTTTACGGCCGGACGCTGGAATACGTCGGGGAGGATGGCAGCCCGTACCACCACTGGGTGGACACCGAGGATGTCATGGCGATGGCCTATGACACGCCGGTTCCGGGCTATGGCGGCAAATCGGTGAACAATATGCGATTGTGGTCGGCCAAGGCATCGCGGGATTTCGATCTGAAGTACTTCAACGAGGGCAACTATATCAAGGCGGTGGAGGACAAGAATGAATCGGAAAACTTGTCCAAGGTGCTTTACCCCGACGACACTACGACGATGGGCAGAGAACTGCGCCTGAAGCAGCAGTATTTTTTCGTCAGCGCCTCGTTGCAGGACATGCTCTACCGCTTCAATAAATTCCACAAAAATCTCGATGAATTGCCCGACAAGGTGGCGATCCAGCTCAACGACACCCACCCCTCGATCGCGATTCCCGAACTGATGCGCATCCTGCTGGATATGTACCACCTCGACTGGGACCGTGCCTGGAACATCGTCACCCGCACCTTCTCCTACACCAACCACACACTCATGCCGGAGGCGCTGGAAACCTGGCCAGTAAGCCTGTTCGAGACGATCCTGCCGCGCCTCCTGCAAATCATCTACGAAATCAACCAGCGCTTCCTGAACGATGTCCGCCACCACCATCCCGGCGACGTCGAGCTGCTGAAGCGCATGTCCGTCATCGATGAAGACAACGGGCGGCGCATCCGCATGGCGCACCTGGCTATCGTCGGCAGCCATCGGGTAAACGGCGTGGCGCAAATCCATACCGAGCTGATGCGCCAGACTATTTTCGCCGACTTCGACCGCTTCTATCCGGGCAAGATCATCAACATCACCAACGGCATCACCCCGCGGCGCTGGCTCAACCAGGCCAACCCCGGCCTGGCCGGGCTGATTACCGGGCACATCGGCCACGGCTGGGTCACCGACCTGGAACAGCTGAGCCAGCTCAAGAAATTTTCCGCCGACCCAGCCTTCCAGGACAAATTCCGCGCCGTGAAGCTGGCGAACAAGGAAAACCTTGCGCGGCTCATCGAGAGCAAGCTGAGCATCACGGTCAACCCCGCCTCGATGTTCGACGTGCAGATCAAGCGCATCCACGAATACAAGCGGCAACTGCTCAACCTGCTCCGCGTCGTCGCGCTGTACAACCGCATCCGCGCCAATCCGGGGGCGGATCAGGTGCCGCGCACCGTGATCTTCAGCGGCAAGGCGGCACCCGGTTACGCGATGGCCAAGCTGATCATCAAGCTGATCAACGACGTGGCGGACATCGTCAACAACGACCCGGCCGCAAGGGATCTGCTCAAGGTGGTGTACATTCCCAATTATGACGTGACCACCGCCTCGGACATCATCCCCGCCGCGGACATCTCCGAGCAGATTTCCACCGCCGGCACCGAAGCATCCGGTACCGGCAACATGAAGCTCGCCCTGAACGGTGCGCTGACGATAGGCACCCTGGACGGGGCCAACATCGAAATCCGCGACGAAGTCGGCGCGGACAACATTTTCATTTTCGGGCTGAATGCGGCGGAAGTCGCCGAACTGCAGGGCAAGGGCTACAACCCCTGGGATTACTACCACGGCAACGAGGAACTACGACAGGTGCTGGAGATGATCGGCTCAGGCTTTTTTTCGCCGGATAAACCCGACCGCTTCCTCCCGCTCATCGACGCGCTGACTGACGGCGGCGACCGTTACATGCTGCTCGCTGACTACGCCGCCTACGTCGAATGCCATGAAAAAATTGAAGCGCTCTACCGCAACCCCGGTGATTGGGCACGCAAGGCCATCCTCAACGTAGCGGGTATGGGAAAGTTCTCCAGCGACCGCGCCATCAGGGAATACGCGGAGAAAATCTGGGGGGTGAAACCGGTAAGTGGTGAGCGGTAAGCGGTGAGCCACCCCCTGCTTACCGCTTACCGCTTACCGCTTACTGCTTACTGCTTACTGCTTACCGCTTACCGCTTACCGCTCACGGCTCACTATTCTATACCCAGCCGTTCCAGCCGGTAGCGCAAGGCGCGGAAGGTAATGCCGAGCAGCTTGGCTGCGGCAGTCTTGTTGTAGCGCGTCTTTTCCAGCGCATCCGTGATCGCCGCTTTTTCCACGGCATCGAGGTATTCCTGCAGCGGCAAGCTTTTCATCTGCGCCATGTCCTTCGGCTGTTTTGCCGCAAGCTGCAAATCCTCGCAACCTATCTCCCCCCCCGTGGTCAGCGCCATCGCCCGCTCGAGGATGTTTTCCAGCTCGCGCACGTTGCCGGGAAAATCGTATTCCCGTAGCTCCTTCAGCGCCGCCAGACTCAGCTTCGGCGGCTCGGCATTCAGGCGCGCCACTTTCTTGAGAATCTCCCCGGCCAGCAGCGGGATATCCTCCGGGATCTCGCGCAGCGCCGGCATCTTCAGCACGATGACGTTGAGCCGGTAAAACAAGTCCTGGCGAAATTTCCCGCTTTCCACACATAGCGCCAGATCCTGGTGAGTGGCGCTGATGATACGCACATCCACCGGCTCTTCCTGAGTGGCTCCCACCTTGCGCACCATTTTTTCCTGGATGGCGCGCAGCAGCTTCACCTGCATCGGCAAAGGCAGGTCTGCCACTTCGTCGAGGAACAGGGTGCCGCCGCTGGCCGCCTGGAAAAAACCGTCCTTGTCCTGGCTGGCGCCGGTGAAAGCGCCTTTCTTGTAGCCGAAGAACTCGCTTTCCATCAGGTTCTCGGGAATCGCGCCGCAGTTGACGGCGACAAACGGGCCATCGCCGCGCGGACCGTTGAGATGGATCAGCCGCGCCGCCATCTCCTTGCCGCTGCCCGATTCCCCGGTGATATGAACCGGCGCCTGGCTGCGCGCCAGCTTCGCTATCATCTGGCGGGTCAGATGCATCAGGGGCGAATTGCCAAGCAACGCCGGCTGGCTGGCGACGGCTTGGCCTTCTTCTATTTTTCTTGACTGACTGGGACTGGGCAATCTGAGCGCGGAGTTAACCAAAGCGCGCAGTTGGTCCAAAGATACCGGCTTGGAAAGATAATCGAATGCGCCCGCCTTGAGGGCGGCGACAGCATTTTCCGCGCTGCCGTAGGCGGTGATCACCGCCACCGGTTTGCCGGGATAATTCCTGGTCACATATTCCAGAAAACCCAGGCCATCCCCGTCGGGCAAACGCATGTCGGTGAGGCAAAGATTATAGTAGTTCTTGTGCAGGTACTGCTCCGCCTCGAACGTGCTGGCTGCCGCATCGACCTCCAGGCCCATGCGCTGCAGAGTCAGTACCAGCAGCTCGCGGATATCGGCCTCGTCGTCCACAACCAGCACACGGCGCGGTTGTTCTTCATTATTCCGGGAAACTTGCGGCGTCCGGTTCAACATATCTCCTTTTCAGAGCTTATCCTGAATTGCCCGCCTTGCGGGGCTTCAATGTAATCGAGCGTGGCCCCGTTGGCTTCACACAGCTCGCGGGCAATGTAAAGCCCCAAACCGGTGCCGGTACTGTCGGTGGTAAAGAATGGCTCGAACAGCTGGGTGCGCAACGCTTCGGCAACGCCGGGCCCGTCATCGACCACATCCAATTGTACAACATTCCCAGGCGAGGCAAATGCCGCACGCAGGCGGATGCTGCCGTCCCGACGCCGGCAGTGGCGCCAGGCATTGCGGCACAGGTTCCACAGCACCTGGTCGAGGTGATACCGGTCGAAGCGTACCGTCACGTCCTCCGCCACGTCCAGAACAACCGCCTTGGCCGGAATTTTTTCGGTCTGACAAAACTGCTCGACGAACTGGCGCAAAGTCGCGCCCAGGCGGAGCATTTCCGGCGTGGCGCGGTCCCTGCGGTTGAGTTGCAGCACGTCCTGCACCATCCGGTCGATGCGATGGGTGTTATCGCGGACAATCTGCAGCAGCCGGGCATGGGTCGCATCCTGCCCCGGCTCCTCCTGCAATAGCTGGGCCGCGTGGCCGATCGAGCTGAGGGGGTTGCGGATCTCATGTGCGATATTGGCCGTCAGCCTGCCCAGTGCAGCCAGCTTATGCTGCTGGGCCCGCGCCTGCATCAGGCTCAAATCTTCCAGAAAGATCAACGCACCCAGCATCGCGTCCCCGCCAATCGCGGAAAAATGCGCCTGCACCTGTTTGCCGGTGGCCGGCACAGTCAGCTCGAAGCGATCGTTGCCAGGGTCTGCGCGCCAGCGCCATAGGCACTCGGACAATGCCGGAAAATAGTCGTTGAGCCGCAGCTTATCCCACATTGCCGCCGGCGTGCCGAGCAATTTTTCCGCCTCGCCATTATGCTGCCTCACCCGCCCCTGCTCGTCCACCACCAGCACGCCGTCCTGCATATTATGGATCACCAGCTGGTTGACCTGGGCCAGGTTGGCAAGGTCGATGCTCTGCTTCCGCGCCAGATTCTCGGTCACAGCCAGGCGTCTGGTCAGAACAAAGGCCAGCCCGGCGATAGCGAAAAACCCCATGCTGGTCAGGCTGGTTTGCAGATAATCCTTGGTATTTCCCGCCAGCACCAGCACCTGATAGGTCTGCTCGAGCAAAAGCATAATGCTCGCCATCGCGGCATGGAACATTGCCAGGCGGCCACGGCTGACCATGCCGATGGCTACCAGCGGCCCCAGCAGGAGCAGCCCGAGGCCGCTCTGAATACCCCCGCTGGCATGCATCAGCAGCACGATAAACAAAATATCCGCACTTACCTGGGCGCTCAGGAGAAGATTGAAGCGCGGCCAGCGAATATCGATCGGCACGATCATCAGCACCGCAAAGAACATGTAAGCAATGCTGGTGGCGTAGAACAGGGAGGGATTATCAGCGCCAAAGGGGTTGATGGCGCCGAACAGGGTATAGGCGACGGCAAAAGTGCCGGCCAGGGTCAGTCGAAATAGATTGAAATAGCGGAGAGAACGCCAGTATGACTCAGGTTGAGGCGTGGGCCGAACCTGCAGCAATTCTGTCAGCATTGCGGGGGGACGCCCGGACGATTAACGCAAGGATTACTTCTGATGGAGTTGGCGATGCTCATTGGTGCAAAAGGATTCACCGTGGCTGACGATGCTTTCGCTCCTCGGCAGATGCACTCCACAATGGGCGCAGCGCACCATGTCCTCGCCGGTTTCGTTTTTTGGCGCGTCTTCCCGCTTGATCCTGCGGCCATAGCTTTTGACGAGGCGGTAAACAACCCAGGCGGCCAGAGCAAGAAGTATCAGTTTGATCAACATCACTCTACCCCGGTCAACGAGGCGCCTCAGGGGTTCAAGATTCGGACATGAACTGGTCGGGGTGAGAGGATTCGAACCTCCGGCCTCTGCGTCCCGAACGCAGCGCTCTACCAGGCTAAGCTACACCCCGTTTGACTATGTCAGTAGCTTCGCGTTACCGCAAAGTCCGCCAATTGTAGCAAAGATTCCTTGTATTTTGAATGCGGCAGATGCGAAATCGCCTCGCAAGCCATCCTGGCTTCAGCCTTCGCCTGGCTTTTCGCGTAATCCAGCGCGCCGGTATCGCGGATCGCGGCCATCACTGCATCCAGCTCGCTCAGGCCGCCATGCTCGATCGCCCTGCGGATCACCTCTGCTTGCTGCGGCGTGCCGTTTTTCATGGCGTAGATCAGCGGCAGCGTAGGCTTGCCCTCGGCCAGGTCATCGCCGACGTTTTTGCCGGTTTCGGCGTGGTCGCCGGAATAATCCAGCACGTCGTCGATCAGCTGGAACGCAGTGCCCATGTGCATCCCGTAGACTGCCATGGCCTCCTCGTCGGCCATGGAGGCATTGCCCAGAATCGCACCGAGGCGGGTGGCGGCTTCGAACAGTTTGGCGGTTTTGTAGTGGATCACCTGAAGATAGCGCGCCTCGTCGATGTCCGCGTCGTTACAGTTCAGCAGTTGCAGCACTTCGCCCTCGGCGATGGTGTTGGTGGCATCTGCCAGCACTTCCATCACGCGCATGCTGCCCGCCCCGACCATCATCTGGAAGGCCCTGGAATAGAGGAAATCGCCGACGAGAACGCTGGCGGCGTTGCCGAACAGGGCGTTGGCGGTGGCGTTGCCGCGCCGCAGGTTCGATTCGTCCACCACGTCGTCGTGCAGCAGGGTGGCGGTATGAATGAATTCGACCACTGCCGCCAGCACGTGATGGTAGCCGCCGGAATAGCCGAACGCACCCGCCGACAACAGCACCAGCGCGGGGCGCAGGCGCTTGCCGCCACTATTGATGATGTATTCGCTGATCTGGCGGATCAGCACGACTTCGGAATAGAGCCGCTTGCGGATGACTTCATCCACGGCTAACATGTCCGACTCGATGGGACTGCGTATGACTTCCAGCGACACAATAAATCCAAAGGTTGGGTGAAAAAGGGCTAATGGTAGGAACGAGAGCAATTCGGTGTCAAGTTTTTCCAGTCCTGCCCCTGATTTCTAAACAATATTTAACCCTCGTCACAAAATTCTGGTACAATCGCGTTCCTTTTTAAAAGCAAGTGTGGAGCTCAATATGTACGCGGTCATAAAAACCGGTGGCAAGCAGTATCGCGTTGCCCCTGGCGAAAAATTGAAAATAGAACAGATACCGGCAGACATTGGCAGCGAAATCGTACTGGATCAAGTATTAATGGTTGCAGACGGTGAAGCGGTCACGGTAGGCACGCCCCTGGTAAGCGGCGCTACGGTCAAGGCGACGGTCGTCGCGCATGGTCGCGGCGAGAAGGTGCAGATTTTTAAAATGCGTCGTCGCAAGCACTACCAGAAGCATCAGGGACATCGTCAGAACTATACCGAGATCCGCATCGACGGCATCGCGGCGCTAGTCTAGGAGAATTAACCATGGCACATAAAAAAGCAGGCGGCAGTGTACGCAACGGCCGCGACTCTCATTCCAAGCGTCTGGGCGTGAAGCGCTACGGCGGCGAACTGGTTTCCGCCGGCAGCATCATCGTGCGCCAGCGCGGCACCCAGATGTATGCCGGCGAAAACGTCGGCATGGGCAAGGATCACACCTTGTTCGCCAAGGTCGCCGGCACCATCAGCTTCGCCGTCAAAGGCGCGGCAAAGCACAAAGTGGTTACCATCACCCCGGCCTGAACCCGCCGGATAGTGGAGCCTTTCAGGCCCTATCAAACGATAGGGCTTTTTTATTTGAGCAATCACGATGAAATTCATTGACGAAGCAAAAATCGAAGTCCATGCCGGTGACGGCGGCAACGGCTCGGCCAGCTTCAGGCGCGAAAAATACATCGACAAGGGCGGGCCGAACGGCGGTGATGGCGGACGCGGCGGCAGCATCTATGCGATTGCCGACCGCAACATCAACACCCTGGTGGACTATCGCTTTGCCCGCATCCACCGCGCCGAACGCGGCGAAAACGGGCAGGGATCGGATTGCTACGGCAAGGGCGGCGAAGATCTGGTGCTGCGCGTGCCGGTCGGCACCGTCATCACCGACATCAACACCAACGAAATCTTCGCCGACCTCGCCCGGGACGGCGAGAAGGCCCTGATCGCCAAGGGCGGCAAGGGCGGTCTCGGCAACCTGCACTTCAAGTCCAGTACCAACCGGGCGCCGCGCCAGTTCACGCACGGCGAGCTGGGTGAAGTAAGGGAACTCAAACTGGAACTCAAGGTGCTGGCCGACGTCGGATTGCTGGGCATGCCCAATGCCGGAAAATCCACTTTCATCCGCGCTGTTTCGGCGGCCAAGCCGAAGGTGGCGGACTACCCCTTCACCACGCTGCACCCCAACCTCGGCGTGGTGCGCGTGGAGCACGACAAAAGCTTCGTCATCGCCGACATTCCTGGCCTGATCGAGGGTGCAGCCGAAGGCGCCGGCCTCGGCCACCAGTTCCTGCGCCATCTGGCCCGCACCCGATTGCTGCTGCACCTGGTCGACATCGCCCCCTACGACGAAACCGCCAACCCGGTGGCTGAAGCGCATGCGATCGTCAACGAACTCAAGAAATACGACGAATCGCTCTACCAGAAGCCGCGCTGGCTGCTGCTGAACAAGATGGACATGCTGCCCGCAGACAAACGCGACCAGTACAGACAGCAGTTCCTCAAGGACTTTGGCTGGGACGGGAAATGTTTCATCATTTCCGCCCTCACCGGAGAAGGCTGCAAGGAAGTGGTCTACGCCATCATGGAGTTCCTCGATCAGAACCGTGAACTTGAACAAGAGACTGAACCGCAGAGGAAGGCCTGTAATTGAATTTCTCAGCGTCTCTGCGACTCCGCGGTAAACTAAACGAATGAAATCCGTAATCGAAAACTCGAAGCGCCTTGTCGTAAAAGTCGGCAGCAGCCTGGTCACCAACAGCGGCGCCGGCCTCGACCATCAGGCCATCGCCACCTGGGCGGCGCAGATTGCCGCCCTCAAGGCCATGGGGCGCGAAGTGGTGCTGGTCTCTTCCGGCGCGATCGCCGAGGGAATGCAACGCCTCGGCTGGAAGAAGCGCCCCAGCGCCGTGCATGAACTGCAAGCCGCAGCCGCGGTCGGCCAGATGGGGCTGGTGCAGGTCTATGAAACCTGCTTCCGCAAGCATGGCCTGCACACCGCGCAAATCCTGCTGACCCACGACGATCTGGCCGACCGCAAGCGCTATCTGAATGCCCGCTCCACCCTGCGCACCCTGCTCGAACTGAACGTCATCCCGATCATCAACGAAAACGACACCGTAATCACCGAGGAAATCCGCTTCGGCGACAACGACACCCTGGGGGCTCTGGTCACCAACCTGATCGATGCGGATGCGCTGGTGATCCTGACCGACCAGACCGGCCTGTATTCCGCCGATCCGCGCAAGGACCCAACCGCCACGCTGGTGGGCGAAGCACGCGCCGGCGACCCGGCACTGGAAACCATGGCGGGCGGAGCCGGCAGCGATATCGGCCGCGGCGGCATGCTCACCAAAATTCTCGCCGCCAAGCGCGCGGCTCGCAGCGGCGCCCATACCGTGATTGCCTGGGGGCGCGAACCGGACGTGCTGATCCGCCTCGCCCAAGGCGAAGCGATCGGCACCCAGCTGATTGCCGGCGAGATGAAGACCGTGGCACGCAAACAATGGCTCGCCGACCACCTCCAGGTCGGCGGCAAACTCACGCTCGACGATGGCGCGGTCAATGCCCTGCGCAAGGAAGGCAAAAGCCTGCTGCCGATCGGAGTGACTGCGATTAGCGGCGATTTCGAACGCGGCGAAGTGGTGACCTGCCTGGACGCGAAAGGCCGCGAAATTGCCCGCGGCCTGGTCAATTACAGCGCGCAGGAAACTCAGAAAATCCTGCGCCACGCCAGTACGGAGATAGAATCCGTCCTGGGTTACGTGGACGAACCGGAACTCATTCACCGAGACAATTTAGTTTTGCTCTGATACAAAACTCACGCAGTGCAGGCTAACGTTTCGCACTGGGAGCGCCGCCCCCGGCGCGAATACAGCCGAAAATCGCGGCGAGGGCGCCGTTCCTACATGCACGGGCATTCATCTGAGCTTTAAAGCAAAACCAGCTACAGGTTGTCTTATGGCCGGAAACCGCGCCTCAGCAGATCGACCGCTTCCTGCGGGTTTTTCACGATAATGCCACCGGGACAAAAGAAATCGTCATAAAGCATGTGATGGTGTCGGTTACGGTCCTGGTAGCGGATCGGTTCCCACTTGGCGGAGCGCGCCCTAGACCAAGACCCTTCCTTGCGCCCGAAAGCGTAAAGCTTCCTTTCGCGACTGGCGCAGCGGATACCCTCGAAGCTCACATTGACCGCACCCGCCGATGATTTGACGATCATCGTGTAGCGCACCACGCCGTCCTCGCCCGTGCTGATGGAAGCGGCATCGACAAAGAACTTGTTGTCCGTGGCAGCGCTAACGAATAGCGGCAGCAGGTTTTCTTCCTTCGGATAAGGCGGGAGCTGAGCCTCGATCTCGGCCCACGGCTTTTCCTCATCAAATTCGAATTCGAATTTCCCCCACTCGGCGGACGCCATCAGGGGAACGGCCAGTAGAAACAGTACTACAAAGAGTTTTTTCATTCCCTACTTGGCGAGCTGCGCCTGAATTTCAGCGAAGGTCTGGGCGATTTCCAGTGTCTGAATTTCCGTGCCCAGGAGTCTGGAAACCTGAGTAGTGGAAAAAATTCCACGCACCCGTTGGGCCTGATCGAGTCCTTCGGTATCCACCGCCAAAGCATGCTGGCGACTACATTTTTTCAGGGTTGCGACGATATGACCCACTTTCGCCGCGGCGACATCCTTCATGCACAGCACTTCCAGCTTTTCCTGCGGCGTCATGATGTTGCGCACCAGGATATCCTCCCGCCTGCCGCCGGACTTCTGGATGAGTTGCAGTGGTTTCTCGCCCAGAATGTCGGTAGCGGTAACCAGCCCGAGGACGGTTTCCTGATCGTCGATCACCAGCAGCAGCCTGACGCTATGCCGAACCATACGCTCCCTGGCGGCATCCACCGTTTTTTCCGGCCCGATGGTCACCGCAATCACCTCTTTCAGGTCAGTCATCGCCCGCACCGCCGGGTCGCCCAGTTCGACATGGGCAGGCGAGGTTTGCAGGGGTTGGTAATAAGTTGCCCCTTGCGCCAGGTTGTTGGGCGGTAGCGGGAAAAATTCAGCCATCTTGACTCCAGTTTATTCTGATTTATTGAGGTAGCCGACCAGCTCGTTGAGCGCCAGGCGGTACACATCGCGCTTGAATTCGATCACCGATTCCAGCGGCACCCAGTAATGGTGCCATCGCCAGGCATCGAACTCGGGGTGCGATGATGCGCGCAACGACACATCGCAATCGCGCCCGGTCAAACGCAAAAGAAACCAGATCTGCTTCTGGCCCTTGTAACTGCCGCGCCACTCCCGCCGCACCCAGTTCTGCGGCACATCGTAGCGCAGCCAGTCCCTGGTGCGGCCGATAATCCTCACGTGCTGCGGTTGCAGCCCGACCTCTTCCTCCAGTTCCCGAAACATGGCCTGCTCGGGGGATTCCCCGGCCTTGATGCCACCTTGCGGAAACTGCCAGGAATGCTCCTTGATACGCTTGCCCCAGAAAACCTCATTTTTTGCATTGCATAGAATGATGCCGACATTGGGGCGATAACCGTCCCGGTCTATCATTTGTGAAACACCTCGAATCCGTTAAGTTAACGTAATTTTTTCACATTTCACCCGGCAATGAAAGCCAAATAACGCCCCCCCCCATGGCCGAAGTCACGATTGCGAATGAAGCAGACTCAGCATATGCTCGGCATTCCGAAAAAATCACCGTATTATCTTTTCATGAGACAAAGACCTACGGCACGGGTTCCATACGAAATCTTAATTAAATAAGCAGGCGCTTTTCAGTGTGGGCATTGAGGCTGCGCAGGCCTTCCACGAACTTGAGAAATTCCAGTCCATACGCCTGCTCCAGTTCTCTGGCGCGCTGGCGCAGATCGTCCCAGCGCGGATTGCCGGGACTGCGCTTGAAACCGAACACGACCATGTTGCCATGCTTTTCCGTAGGCAGGCACAACGTCAGGCCATTGAAACTGGTCTCGATACGCTGCAGGTAGACATCAAAATTCTTGTCGCTGCCCCACAGGTTTACCGCCAGAATCCCACGCTCACTCAGGGCGGCGGCGCAATCGTCGTAATAACGCTGGGTAACCAGTGTATCGGCCAGCGAAACGCCGTCGAATCCATCCACCATCAGCACATCGGCGCTGTCAGGGTGGTCAGCCACATACTGGCCGCCCTCGGCGATCACCACCTCGAATCGTTCGTCTTCCGGCGGCAGCTGAAAATAGGCGCGCGCGGCTGCCGCCACCTGCGAGTTCAGCTCCACCGCTGTGATATGTGCGGCCGGCATGTGGTGATAAACGAATTTGGCCAATGACCCCCCTCCCAACCCAACCATCAGAAAGCGCACGGGGTCAGGATTGAACAGGAGAAAACCCATCATGCTGCGGGTATAGGCAAGTTCAAGCTGGTTGGGCGCGCTGATGCGCATCGAGCTTTGCACCGTCTGACTGCCCAAATGCAACGAACGCACGCCGTCGCGCTCGCTGACGTCTACGACGTCACCTGCAGCTACCGCTTTATGGATACGCCGCCCGAAAAACATTCCCATTGTTGCCTCGATGGAGCAGAGAAAAACAAGCGACTCTCACCATTGCCCCCAATCATAACAAGCGCCCTTCACCATTGCTTCCTCTCCCGCTTGCGGCAGAGGATTGAGGTGAGGGCCGCCCCTCGCAGGGGGAAGGTTGGGATGGGGGTTAAGATGCAGATTCTCTGGCGAAACATCCAACCCCCACCCTAACCCTCCCCCTAAAAAGGGGAGGGAACGTGGATACTGTAGGTTGGCGCCTAAAATCGCAAATTTTACGCCAATGGATTATCTGAGTTCAATATAACCGGGTAGTGCCAGGAGGGGTTGCAGGACGACTCACACCTGCCGGCAGGATGCTACTTAGAATGGGGGTAAGAGGGTGGAGAGCTCTTTCTACCCCCATCCCAACCTTCCCCCTGCAAGAGGGAAGGGGCAATGGTAAAAGGCGCTTGTTTTAATCGCCACCGCCCATCAATGCGGCTTCCCTTGTCTGGCTGCCATGCCGCGGAAAAAGCGCCACAATGCCCAGCCACGGCCGAGCCATTTTACCGACCTGCGCGGCCGAGCCACCGCAAATGCAACACCCAGCCCGGCCAGCAAGGCCGGATGCCCGCGAAGGAAGCGCCATACCGTCATGCCCTGATCGACAATCGCCAGCGGCAGACGCCAGACATGACAGATATCGCCCAATTCAGCACGTTGTGCCGCACTACGCGCCACCAGCTCGGCACGCCGTTGGGAAAGCTCGACCAACCGTTGCTCGACCCCCATTACGGCAACAACTGCTGACGGTCTTTGCCCAGCTCTGCCAGGCTGGCCGAAAATAACCGGCTCCCGGCCGAAGCGCGGGCACGAAACATCACGACAGCCGCACCGCCGAGGCTAAAAAAAAGCGCGGCCAAACCGCCCAGCACCAACAGTCGGTGGCTATCCCATAGCAGGACGGTGACGAATATCGCGAGAAACACGCTGCCAACAGCCAGGCAAAACAGCGCGATGCTACCGAACAACAGCAACTGACCAAAGCGGAGCTTCTCCTCCTCCACTTCATTCGCCAACAACTCCAGCCTGGTCTGTGCTACAGCCGTTAGCGTGGCGGCAAAATTGCGCAGGGAAGCAAACAATCCAGTGGCACGCGCCATGCCTGCATCGGTTTCCGTCATAACTATCCGAATGTCAGCGACGCGCGATCAGGACACCGATCACCAGCCCGACACAGGCGGAAATACCCACTGCCTTCCACGGATTGTCATGCACATATTGATCAGTAACCCGGGCAGCCTGCTTGGTTTTGTCTATGATTGCCGCTTCAGCCTGTGCCAACCGCACTTTAGCGTCATTCAGGCTGGCCTGGATTCGCTCGCGCGCAGCCACTACCTTTTCACCGGCATCATTTGCCGTTGCCCTGAGCAGTGCTTCTGCATCAGCCACCACCACTTTAAAATCCGCAACCAGCTTTTCCTTGCTGACATCGGACGATTCACCGACTTCGCTGTACATGATAATTTCCTTTTTCTTGATTAAACGGTAAAGCACAATTATAGGCTAGTGCTATTCCCAGGCCAAATCAATCCTATATACGCCTTATTTTCGGTTAAAATCGCGAATTCGGAATTTGATTACAGGAATCCCCATGCGTGTCTCACAATTTTTCTTGTCCACCCTCAAGGAAGCACCAGCCGAAGCCGAGTTGGTCAGCCACAAACTGATGCTCCGCGCCGGCCTGATCAAGCGTATCGGCAGCGGCCTGTATACCTGGATGCCGCTCGGCCTCAGGGTGCTGCGCAAGGTCGAAAACATCGTGCGCGAGGAGATGGACAAGAGCGGCGCGGTCGAACTGTTGATGCCAGCGGTAGTTCCCGCCGAGCTATGGCAGGAAACCGGGCGCTGGGACGTGTTCGGCCCGCAGATGCTGAAGATCAAGGACCGCCATGGGCGCGACTTCTGCTTCGGACCAACCCACGAAGAGGTGATCACCGACGTCGCACGGCGCGAGATCAAGAGCTACCGCCAGCTGCCGGTGAACTTCTACCAGGTGCAGACCAAGTTTCGCGACGAAATCCGCCCGCGTTTCGGCGTGATGCGCGCCCGCGAGTTCGTGATGAAGGACGCTTATTCCTTCCATGCCAGCTTCGCCAGCCTGGAGCAGACCTACCAGGTGATGCACGACTGCTACAGCCGCATCTTCTCCAGGCTGGGATTGAAGTTCCGCGCCGTGGCGGCGGATACCGGCGCGATCGGCGGCACCGGCTCGCATGAGTTTCACGTACTGGCCGATTCCGGCGAGGACGCCATCGCCTTCTGCCCCAGTTCCGACTATGCCGCCAACGTCGAGCTCGCCGAGGCAGTTTCCCCCACAACACCGCGCCCTGCTCCGGCCGAAGCGATGCAAAAAGTCGCCACGCCCGGCGCCCGAACCATCGAGGAAGTGAGCCAGTTCCTCAAGGTCACGCCTCAGCAGATCGTCAAATCCCTGCTGGTGGTCACCTCGGAAGGCCAGCCCTATCTCCTGCTGCTGCGCGGCGATCACGCCCTGAACGAGGTCAAGCTGAGCAAGCACCCCGCCTTCGGCCAGGGCTTCCGCTTCGCCAGCGAGCAGGAGGTGGAAGAGATCATGAGCTGCCGCGCCGGCTACATCGGGCCAAAGGGGGCGCCGGCCGGCGTCGGCATCATTGCCGACCGCGCCGTGGCGGTCATGGCGGACTTCGTCTGCGGTGCCAACGACAACGGCTTCCACCTGACTGGGGTGAACCTTGAAGATTTACAGTCTTATACCGATGGCATGCTGGAATTTAATCGAGAGGTCACGACCCACGACATCCGCAACGTGGTCGAGGGCGATCCCAGCCCCGACGGCAAAGGCACGCTGGAACTGTGCCGCGGCATCGAAGTCGGCCACATCTTCCAGTTGCGCACCAAGTATTCCGAAGCGATGAAAGCCACTTTCCTGGACGAAAATGGCAAAGAGCAGGTGATGGAAATGGGCTGCTACGGCATCGGCGTCTCACGCATCGTCGCCGCCGCCATCGAACAGGGCCACGACGAGCACGGCATCGTCTTTCCGCCCGCGATGGCCCCGTTCCAGCTCGCCATCGTGCCGATCGGCCTCAACCGGAGCGAACTGGTGAAGGAAACGGTCGAGAAGCTCTACGCCGAACTCATGGCTTCAGGCATCGAGGTGCTGCTGGATGACCGCGACGAGCGCCCCGGCGTCATGTTCGCCGACCTTGAACTGATCGGCATCCCGCACCGTATCGTCATCGGCGAGCGCGGACTGAAGGACGGCAACGTGGAATACCAGGGGCGCCGGGATGACAAAGCCACTGCCATCCCCTTGCAAAATATTGTGAGTCACATAAAATCAGTAACATGCATAAGCTAATTTTCCTCTACGCATTGCTGATCAGCCTGTCGGCCCACGCCGGCACGCAGCGTGAGGAGCCGTTGAGCGCCAGCGTACAGGCGGCACTGCATAAAACAGTCAGCGACGGCGCTTCTCCGCGCCTCGTCTTTGCCTCACAAACCGATGCAAATATCTGGATGGCGGAAATGTCCCAGCGCCTGGAGAAGCGCATTCCGGACAGGACCGTGCGCCAGGACTTCCTCAAAACCGTCCACTACGAAGCCTCCCGCGCGGGCCTCGACCCCCAGATGGTGCTGGGGTTGATCCAGGTGGAAAGCGGTTTCAAGAAATATGCCGTATCCAGTGCCGGAGCACGTGGCTACATGCAGGTCATGCCGTTCTGGGTCAAGTATATCGGCACCCCCGACCAGAATCTGTTCCACATCCGCACCAACCTGCGCTACGGCTGCACCATCCTTCGGCACTACCTCAACATCGAAAAGGGCGACCTGTTCCGCGCCCTGGGCCGCTACAACGGCAGCCTGGGCAGGCCGGAGTATCCCAACCTGGTGATCGGCGCCTGGCGCAACGGCTGGGCCTATCCGAGTAAAATCGGCAAAGCCGCGTCAGCCCCTTCGTCGTAATCGGGTCTTGCAACTGAAAAAGCCCGCTGTGCGCGGGCTTTAGAACTTCTTTTGTACTGCTTTGGAGTATGGGGTGGTGCCGATGAAGAGAGTCGAACTCCCGACCTTCGCATTACGAATGCGCTGCTCTACCAACTGAGCTACATCGGCACACAAGCTCGGCATTATATCCCTCTTCGCCCTCAGCCATCAATCGCTACGGCGCACCATAGCGGGTCGAACGGATGATACACGATAGAGCGACAAGGAATTTTGATCAGGCGGCAACCGCTTGCGGGCGGATGCGGACGATGATGTCGATGCCTTCGGTAACCACGCCCGGCGGCAACACGGGCAAACCGGTGACCTTGAAGTCCGCCGCGTCGATATCGGTCAAATGACCGCTGACCACATCGTAGAAATGATGATGCTCATGGGTATTGGGGTCGTAGAATACCTTGCTGGGATCCACGATCACTTCGCGGATCAGCTTCTTTTCCACGAACAAATTGAGGGTGTTGTAGACCGTTGCCTTGGAGGTTTCGCTGTGCTTGGTATTTACGATCGCAAGAATCTGATCGGCAGAAAGGTGCTCCTGCCTCGAGAACAGCGCATAGGCAATCTCGAGTCGTTGGTGCGTCGGATTGATCCCGTGCTGCCGTAGCAGATCAGCCATGTTATCGCGCGTGTAAATTTTCATGTCCATAACTTCATGCTAAACCAACTATTGGACTTTGTCTAACAATTTTAATTCACCCTTGGCCAATCATAGCTCGAAACATCGAAAGGCTGTTCCCGGTTAAACAGTCGATTTGCGAGAATTTGAGCGCTCGCCGGCGCCATGGTGACGCCGTAGCGGAAATGCCCGCTGTTGAGAAAAAGGTTCTCAAGCTGCGGATGCCGAGCAATGGTCGGGATATTGCCGGGTGCAGCCGGGCGCAGCCCCGCCCAGTGCTGAATAAACTCTGCCTGGGCCAGTTGCGGCAGCATGCCCAGCGCCCGTGCATGAAGCGCAACCCTGGCCTCCTCGGTTGTCGCCTTGTCGAAGCCGGCATCCTCCAGGGTGCTGCCGACCAGAATATGCCCGTCATCGCGAGGAATCAGATAGGTGCCATTCTGCAGGATAATATGCTGCAACATTCCGGGCTGCGCCCTGTATAGCAGCATCTGGCCGCGCACTGGCTTGATATCGAGCTGCACGCCCTGCTTCCCCAGCAACTTCTTGCTCCAGGCCCCAGCGGCAACGACATAGTGTTCCGCCGCAAAAGGCCCCGCCGTGGTATCCAGCCGCCCCACCCGATCTTCCGTGGGCACGATCCCGGTGACCTCGGCCCGCTCCACGATCCTCACCCCCATCCGCTCCAGCACGAGGCGCAGCGCCTTCATCAGGCGCGGATTGCGCACCTGCGCGACATCCGGCAGCCACAAACCCTCTCCATCCTGCTCCAGCCGCACGCCATGACCGGCGCACCACTGCGCCGCCTTCTCGGCATCAAACGGAGGCATAACCCGCATACCGCTGACCCGGTATTCCGGATCGATGCCGCTGATTTCGGCAACACGCCCCACCCACTCCGGAAAAAGCCGGCAGCTCAGCTGCGTGAGGTCGGTCACAGCGGGCGGATAATCCCAAGGCGGTAGCGGCGACAAAATCCCCCCGCCCGCCCAGGAGGACTCGCCGCCACATACCCCGCGCTCCAGTATAGTCACCCTGGCCCCTTGCCGTGCAAGCTCAAGCACACTGCTCAAGCCGATGACGCCGCCGCCGACGATCAGAAAATCAGAATCCAAATTTCCATTCCCCCTATTTTGCCGCCCATTCTAGCAAACCGACCGCTAGTCGGTTTATGCTAGCGCTAATACCCAGCCATGAGTTAACGTTTAAAAGTAAAGAAGGGGATAACCATGAAAACACAAAATGGCTTCACACTAATAGAACTGATGATCACTATAGCCATCGTCGGGATACTCGCCGCCATCGCCTACCCGTCATATACGCAATACATCGTCAAATCGAATCGGGCCGCCGCGCAAGGTTTCATGATGACAGTGGCCAGCAAACAGGAACAATATATGCTGGATGCACGTACGTATGCGGCAGACATGGCAACACTGGGCTTCCCTGCTTCCTCCATTCCCACAGAAGTTTCCAAAAATTACAATATCACCGTCGACGACATCACCGCCACCCCTCCTTCCTATACCGTGACAGCCTCTCCTATCGGCAGCCAGGCTACCAGGGATACCAAGTGTGCCACCTTGACGCTCGATCAGGCTGGCACAAAAGGGGAAAGTGGCAGCGGAACCGTGGCAGACTGCTGGTAATCTTATTATGATTTACCCCCCCTTGAAATCGCTCAATTCCCCGCCCGAGTTCAAAGAAAAGTCGGCTGGTTTCACCTTGATCGAACTGATGATCACCATCGCTATTGCCGGCATCCTGGCAACCCTTGCCGCACCCTCTTTCCGCGACTATGTGCGAACACAGCGCATCAAATCTGCTTCATTCGAGTTGGTTGCAGCCCTAACCCTAACCCGCAGCGAAGCCCTCAAGAGAAACTCCAACGTCGTCATGACGAAAGCCAGCGGGGGGTGGCAGAATGGCTGGGCAATCACCTGGACCGACCCAGCGACATCGGATGTGACGACCATCCGCAGCCAGGCAGCCTATTCGGGGTTGAACATAAGCGATTCCGCCGGCGCCAGCTCGGTCACTTTCCGCACGGATGGGCGCCTGGCTTCCACCGCGACCAATTTCACCGTCGATGTCAGCCCATCGTCAACCAACATTACACCGCGCTGCGTCAGCATCTCGCTCAGCGGCCGGGCAAGCAGCGCGAAAGGGGCATGCTGATGATTTCCAGCACACGCCGTCATAACGCCGGTTTCGGCTTGATTGAAATTCTGGTCACGCTGATCATCCTGTTGATGGGTTTGCTTGGCCTGGCAGGCTTGCTGGCACGCAGCCAGCAGGCGGAGATGGAGTCGTACCAGCGCGTTCAGGCCCTGATTCTGCTGCAGGACATGGTAGACCGCATCAACGCCAACCGCAAAGTGGCAAGCTGCTATGCACTCACTACTGCCGCGGATGGAACCCCCTACCTTGGCACTGACTATGCTGACACGCCAGTTTGCGCATCAGGAACCGCTGAACAAAATTCGCGTGCAATCTCTGACATGACTGCATGGAGCGATGCACTGAATGGAGCGGCTGAGTTACAGGGGAGCACCAAAGTCGGTGCATTGCTCGGCGCCCGTGGTTGCATCAGGAATATCGCCACCGACACGTATATGGTCATCGTCGCCTGGCAGGGGCTGGGTTCCACCGCGGCACCACTCTCCAGCCTCTCATGCGGCAACAACCTGTACGGCAACGAAGCCCAGCGCCGCGTTGTCAGCCAGACACTACGCATCGCCAACCTGAATTAGGCCAGAATAGCCAACATGCCAGCCAAACTTCCCGCCCATTACCCGACCACCCGGCGCAATTCCGGCTTCACGCTGGTGGAATTAATGATTTCCATCGCCATCGGTCTGGTATTAATGCTTGGGCTAACCACCTTGCTCGTCAACAGCAGCGCCACCCGAACCGAGCTGGAAAAGTCCAGCCGCCAGATCGAGAATGGCCGGTACGCCGTGCAAATCATGAGCGACGACATACGGCTGGCGGGCTATTATGGTGAATATTTCTTCCCCAGCTCCACCACGTCCACCACCCCCGACCCTTGCGCAACTGCAGTGGCCAGCCTGGGCTGGAATTCCACCACCCCCACCATTTCCACGCCGATCTATGGTTACACGGGCAGCGAGAGCGATCCAAGCTGCGTGACAAATCGCAAAAGCGGTACGGGAATCCTGGTCATAAGACGCGTGCAAACGGTTTCCACCACCACCGCCGCTTCGGGCACCCCTTATCTTCAAGTGTCGCTCTGCGACACCGAAAGCACACCTTTCGTACTGGACACAACAGGTTTGACGCTCAAGCAGAAAGACTGCAGCACTACGGCTGTACTGCGCAAATATGTCGTGCATATCTACTACATCAGCTCCTGCAATGTATGCAGCCCGAGTTCGGACGGCATTCCCACCCTGAAAAGGGTGGAAATCGAAGGGGGCGCCATTTCGGTCGTTCCGCTGACGGAAGGCATCGACAACATGCAATTTGATTACGGCATTGATTACCTGCCCGCTGCGCCGTCCCAGGATGGCTCGCCGGACTGCTACATCACCAACCCCTCTGCCACCGATTCCACTGTCGCCCCGTTAAGCACGGAAATCGCTTCCTGCCCCGCAGGAACCTGGACCGATGCCACCAAAAATTGGGCAAACGTCACCACCGTCCGCCTGAACGTGCTGGCGCGGAATACCGAGACCACCGTCGGCCATAGCGACAGCAAGAGCTACAATTTGGGGCTGGCAGGAACTGCTGGCCCATTCGATGATGCTTACAAGCGCCACGTCTATACGGGGCTGGTACGCGTTGTCAACACCAGCGGACGGAGGGAAAAACCGTGATGGGCAGCAAACGCCGCCAGCAAGGCGCAACCTTATTCATCGCACTGGTCATGCTGGTAGTGCTGACCTTGTTTGCGGTCACGGCCATCAATCTCAGCAATACCAACCTCCGCATCGCCGGCAACATGCAGGCAAGAGCCGAGGCCGAAGCCGCCGCCCAACAGGCGATCGAACAGGTGATCAGCAGCGACTTCACCGCCAACCCGATCGCCCAGAGCATCGGCGTGGACATCAACAATGACGGCACCACGGACTACACGGCCACCATCCCCAAGCCTGCCTGTCAGAGCTCCAAGCCCCTGCGCAACGCCGACCTCGACCCCAGCATTGCGGCCGACGCCGCTTGTTTAAGCAGTAGCACGGCCTCCAACACCGGCATCGTCAGCGCCGCCGCCGGAGGCACAGGGATACAACAATCCTGGTGTTACAAGCAGCAGTGGGACGTTCAAGCCGAAGTCATTGACAGCCGCACCGGGGCAAGCGTGAAACTACATCAAGGCGTGTTTCTGCGTGTTCCCGCCGGAACCACCTGCTGATTCACTCACCCCGGATCATTTAGCGCGACCACCCTTGACCGAAAAGAACCTGAGGTAAAGACAGTTTGGAGGCCACCATGAGCAGAATTCGATTCCTACTAGCCAGCATCTTCGTCGCCTTGATCAGCCTTCCCATAGTCAGCAAAGCCGCCGACATAGATATCTACAGCGGCCTCTCCGGCGCGGCTGGCATTCCCAACGTCCTGATCGTGCTGGACACGGCGGCCAGAAACAATTCCAATACCAGCGGCACTTGTACCTATGCCGGCGGTGGCACGCCATCTTACGGCACCACTCTTATTGGCCTCGAGCAATGCGCGCTACATAACGTGATTGACAGCCTGCCCGTCAATGAAGACGGCACCGCCCGGCTCAATATAGGCATCATGACCTATAACGCCGGTTCCAATGCGTTCATCCCCGCTATCTGCGCCGCCGTATCAACCAAGGGTGGGTGTCTGGTTAAGCCTCTCACAGCTATGTCTAGCGCTAACAAAACCGAACTTAAAAATTGGATCAAAACTTGGCCAAATTCAGGCGAAGATAAAATCACGACTAACGACGAAGCAATCGGCCAAACCTTGCAAGAAGCGTGGGCCTACTATGCCGGTGCGACGGGGATATCCGGCAGGAGCTACGCATCGATAATACCCGCTTCCGGTTGCCAGAAAAATTTCGTCATTTTCTTGGGCAACGCCTACGAAGCCAACAGCACCCCGGGCGATGGCGGGTTGGGTGGCACCTCCATGGCAGCACCAGACGGGAAGAGTATCATTACCATTCCTTCAGGTAGTTACGGTCTGCCGCCAGCCAATAACAGTTGCGGCTCCTACAACATGCCTATCCATAATGATTCCTCCGGCCTGTATGCCGACGAATGGGCCCGCTACATGTATGGCGCGGACATCTATGGAACCCTGGACGGCGCCCAGAACATAGTGACTTACGCGATTGCCGCCTTGGGACCACATTGCAAGGCGGACTATCCCGCCCTGCTCAAAAGCGTGGCCACCTACGGCGGCGGGAAATATTTCCCCGTCAATGGCGATGATGCAAGTCAGATTACTCAGGCACTTCTAAATATCCTCAACGAAGTCCAGGCGGTCAACAGCGTATTCTCCTCTTCCAGTTTGCCGGTCAGCGTGAACACCCAGGGCACCTATCTGAACCAGATTTTCATGGGCATGTTCCGCCCCGACCAGAACGGCTTCCCGAGGTGGCTGGGCAACCTCAAGCAGTACCAGTTCGTCTACGACACCACCGCGCAGACGCTTGCACTGGGCGACAGCACCGGCGCACTGGCGATCAGCTCCGCCGGCACCGGCTTCATTTCGCCCAATGCGATCAGCTACTGGACGACCAAGGACACCAGCGCAGCACCGGACTCGACAGGCGGTTTCTGGGTCAACCAACCCAACGGGGCTGGCGGCGCGTTTGATTCGCCTGATGGAGAACTAGTGGAAAAAGGCGGTGCCGCGCAACAGATTCGCCTTGCCAACCTGAGTGACGACTACACCCAAGTCGCCGGCTCGGCCGGCAACCCGCGCAAGCTATACACCTATTGCCCGAGCGGAAGCAGCTGCAACCCCGCGCTCTCGAACAGCGCCAACGCCTTCGCCACCACCAACAGCGGCATTACCGCCTCGTTGTTCGGCGCCTCGACCACCGTGAACGTCTCGTCCATCACCCGTGCCGATGCCACGGCGACCGTGACCACCAGCGGCAACCACGGCTTCAGCACCGGCGAATCGATCACCATCGGCGGCGCCAGCCCGGACGCTTACAATGGCACCTTCACCATCACCAAGGTGGACAACACCCACTTCACCTACACCGTGGCCGTGACCCCACCCTCCCCGGCCATCGGTAGCTTTACCGCGGCCGCCGCTGCCTCTGCACAAACGGTCAGTTCGATCACGCGTAGCGGATCAAGCGCCACCGTCACCCTGAACGGTCACGGCTATGTGAACGGCCAGAGCATCACCATCAGCGGAGCCAACCAGAGCGAGTACAACGGCACCTTTGTGATCACCAAGCTCGACAACGACCACTTCAACTACACCGTGACCGAAAGCCCGGCCACCGTTGCTGGCGGTGGCACGGCAACGAGCGTTATTGCTTCATCTAAAACCTGTCCCGCTCCTTGCTCTGCCACGCGCAATATTGAGGCATGGAATGCCACCCCCACCCCGGGAGTTCAGCGCACGCTCGGCAGCACCACGGCAACCTTCACCACCACGGCCAATCACGGCTTCTCCTCCGGCAACACGGTGGTCATCACCGGGGTCAAGGACAGCGCAGGCAACACGGTGACCCAATACAACGGCAACTTCACCATCACGGGCATCCCGGGCAACAAGAGCTTTACCATCAGCGTCGCCGTCTCGCCAGTTTCCCCTGCGACCGGAACCAACATCACCGCCGATGGCTCAACCGGTGCCAAAACGATCACCAGCCTGACCCGCACCAACAACACCGCCACCGCCACAGCTGCAGGGCACGGCTTTATCAGCGGCCAATCCGTGACCATCGGCGGCACACCGGGGACGAACGAGGGCCCCTATCTTGGCACCTACTCTATCTCCAATGTGACAACCAACACCTTCGATTACACCGTAACCACCTCGCCCCCATCGCCGGCCTCCGGGTCAAGTATCACCGCCGCCAAGGCCACCGCCCCCGACAAGGACACCCTGATCAACTGGGTGCGCGGCGAGGACAACTACGGCGACGAAGCCAGCCCCGGCAGCCCATATACCGTCCGTCCCTCGGTCCATGGCGATGTACTGCATTCCCGCCCGGTGGTGATCAATTACGGCGGAACCACCGGCGTGATAGTCTACTATGGCGCCAACGATGGCATGTACCGCGCCGTTAACGGCAACCAGACTGGAACAAACGCCGGCAAGGAACTGTGGGGGGTTATCCCGACCGAGTTTTTTGCCAAGCTGAACCGGCAACGCACCAACAGCCCGGTATTGCAACTGCCCTCGACGCCGCAGGGCATCCTTCCCGCTCCGCAGCCGAAAGATTATTTCGCCGACGGCCCGACCGGCGTATACCAGGTAATCAATGCCGGCGGCACCACCGATACCGCCTTGATTTTCATTGCCATGCGCCGTGGCGGTCGCTTCATCTACGCCCTGGATGTCTCCACCCCGGACAATCCGCAACTCCTGTGGAAAAAGAGCTACACCGATACCGGCTTCAGCGAGCTGGGGCAAACCTGGTCCCAGCCGAAAGTGGCTTTCGTCAAGGGCTACGCCGATGGCAGCGGCAACCCGAAGCCCGTGCTGATCTTCGGCGCCGGCTATGATACCTATGAAGATTCCGAGCCACCGCAAGCCGACACCGAGGGACGCGGCATCTTTGTCCTGGATGCTGCCACCGGCGCCATCGTCTGGAGCACCAATTACAGTTCGAGCGGCGGCGCGTCTTCCTGCAGCGGCAACCCGTGCGGGCTGGCCGGCATGAAATACAGCATCCCGGCCGATATTACCCTGGTGGATCGCGACTATGACGGCCTCATCGACCGGCTGTATGCGGCCGACACGGGTGGCAACGTGTGGCGAGTCGACCTTGAACCGATCGCAGGAAGCGCTCCGGCCAATTGGCAGACCATCAAGCTTGCGGCACTGGGCTGCGACACCGGCGCCTGTTCTACGGAGACGCCCCGCAAGTTCTTCTACCCGGCGGACGTGGTGACCACCAACTCGGGCGATGCAGTTCTGGTCGGCTCCGGCGACCGGGAGCACCCGCTCTACGGCAACGCCTCCTATAGCGTGACCAACCGCTTCTACATGCTGAAGGATACCGCAACCGGCAAGGACAGCCTGTCAGAAATCACCAGCGGTTACGCCCCCATTACCGAAGCGAGCCTGTTCGATGTGACGGCCACCGCCCAGTCAAGCGCTACTCCATACAGCGACCCAACCAATGCATATAAAGGCTACTACCTTACCCTCGGCTCCGGCGAGAAAGTGGTCAATACGCCAACCACCGTGGCAGGCTACACCTATTTCGGCACCAACCAGCCGACAGCGCCGAGTACCACTTCCTGCACGGCAAACCTGGGGGTAGCTAGGGGATACCAGATCCTGCCCCTGACCGGAAAAACACGATACGCCGTATTTTCTGGCGGCGGTTTGCCACCTTCCCCGGTGGCCGGTCTGGTAAACATAACGATCGACGGGGTGACGAAACAGGTTCCATTCTGCATTGGCTGTGGCGGTGGTGGTGGTAGCGGTGGTGAGCCGCCGGCTGGAGGCTGCGATGAGTCGGCAATCGGCGCCTGCAAACCGCCGATTGATGTTCCGACCAGCCGCACTCGAACCTATTGGTATATGGAGACGGATTAATGATCCTGGAAAAAGCGTATATCCACGGATGATCCAAAGTAGGCGTCTCGAGACGACATGGATTTGCACAGATATTTGATGCGTTGGCTTCATTGCCTGCCCGCAGCCCGACTCAGCGAGGGGCTATCTGCGTCATCTGCGAACTATGGGGTAATGTCTGCCAGAAAATCTGGCATGAGCGGCCAGCCCATTGCGGCGACTGTGGAGAAAGTCAGCTTCTGTTTTGCAGGCCCTTGGGCAGGGGGAAAACCACATTTTCCTCTACTCCCTGGAGGTTTTTAACCGATTCCGCGCCGAGTTGTTCCAGCCGGGCGATCACCTCCTTCACCAGCACTTCGGGTGCGGAAGCGCCGGCGGTGATGCCCACCTTCTTCTTGCCGCTCAACCATGCCGGATCGATCTGGCCGGCGTTGTCCACCATCCAGGCATCCACCCCCATGTTCTGCGCAACTTCGCGCAGGCGATTGGAATTGGAGCTGTTGGGCGAGCCGACCACGATCACCACGTCGCACTGTTCAGCCAGTTTTTTCACTGCATCCTGGCGGTTCTGTGTGGCGTAGCAGATGTCGTCCTTCTTCGGGCCGCTGATGTTGGGAAAGCGCTGTTTCAGCGCGGCGACGATGCGGCTGGCGTCATCCATCGACAGGGTGGTCTGGGAGACATAGGCGAGGTTGTTTTCGTCGCTAACATGCAGGCCAGCCACGTCCTCCGGTTTTTCGACCAGGTACATGCCGCCCGCCGCCTGGCCCATGGTGCCTTCCACCTCGGGGTGGCCCTTGTGGCCGATCATGATGATTTCCTTGCCCTGCTTGCGCATCCGCGCCACCTCCAGGTGCACCTTGGTGACCAGCGGGCAGGTGGCGTCGAACACCTTGAAGCCACGCGCCTCAGCCTCCTGCCGCACGGCAGGGGAAACGCCGTGGGCGCTGAAGATCAGGGTGCTGCCGGACGGCACTTCGGCGAGATCCTCGATGAACACAGCGCCTTTGGCGCGCAAGCTCTCCACCACGAACTTGTTATGGACGACTTCGTGGCGCACGTAAATCGGCGCACCGAACAGTTCCAGCGCGCGCTCCACGATCTCGATGGCGCGGTCCACGCCGGCGCAGAAGCCGCGCGGGTTGGCGAGCAATACTTCCATGTTTATCCTACAAAAAGCGATTGAACCGCAAAGGACGCAGAGGACGCGAAGGAATTCAAATCATCAGGCAATTCAATTTATTCACCCAGATGGGCATGCGTAATGATTCGACTATCTTTTATGTTTTTCCTCTGCGTCCTTCGCGTCCTCTGCGGTGAAATGTCTTAAATTTATTCCAGGATTTCCAGGATCTCGACTTCAAATTTCAGCGGGTAGTCGCACAGGGGATGATTGAAATCCACCAGCGCATCGGTCTCGGTTTTGTCGAGAATCACCCCCATGACGGCCTCGCCGCTGGGCAGGTTGAATTCGACCAGGCTGTCGACTTCCACCGCGACGTCATCCGGGAACATGTCCAGCTCGATCCGCTGCACCAGCTCCGGGTCGCTCAGACCGAACGCCTGCTCGGGCTCGAGGAGAAATACGTGCTGCTCGCCCGGTTCCAGCCCGATCAGGCATTTCTCCAGGTTTTCCGCAATTTCACCCGCACCGATTTCCAGGACGACGGGCTCGCCTTCCTCGTAGGTATCGAAAATCACCTCGCCCTCTTGAACCGAGATGGTGTAATGCACGCTCACTTTGTCGCCGGCAGCGGCAGTTTGTTTGCTCATGGTTGCCTCCTGAATTCAATTCTAAAAATTTGCATGTAGGTTGGTGGTGAGCTTGCGAACCCCAACAAATCTCTGATGCGAAACGCTGCAAGGGATGCTGGGGTTCGCTGCGCTCACCACCAACCTACATTTGACCCATCACGGTTTTTTCAGGTTTCTTAAAGCTGTCCCAGATCAGCAGCCCTGCGCCGCCAGTGATCGCCATGTCGGCGACATTGAACGCGGGCCAATGGTAGTTTTGCACATAAAAATCGAGAAAATCCACCACGTGGCCGAGCAGGATGCGGTCGATCAGGTTGCCGAGCGCACCGCCGAGGATCAGGGCGAGCGCCAGTCTGAAAAGCTTTTCCCCGTGATGCTTGCGCAGCAGGTGGACGATCACCACTGCCGCGACCACCGCGATACCGATAAAAAACCCGCGCTGCCAACCTCCTGCTCCAGCCAGGAAGCTGAACGCCGCACCGGCGTTGTGGGCCAGCACCAAGTTGAAGAAGGGCATCACCGGTATCACCTCGCCAAAGACTAGCGACTGCGACACCCACTGCTTGGTCAGCTGGTCGAGCACGATGACGACTGCGCTGAGCGCCAGCCACCCCCACCAATTACGCATACTGGCGCGCCTCGCCTTCGCCGTGCAGATTGGAAACACAGCGTCCGCACAGGCCCGGCTTGGCAGCATCGGCGCCCACATCGGCGCGGTAGTGCCAGCAGCGTTCGCACTTCTGCTCTGGGCTGGCGCTGACGCGGATGCCCACCCCGGTTTCACCGGCCACCGCTTCGGGATGGCTGCCCTGATGCAGACGCGCCTGCGACGTAATGAACACGAAACGCAAGTCGTCGCCGAAAGAATCGAGGAGGTCGAAGATTTCGCCGATGGCATACAGATCCACCTCGGCGGCCAGCGAGGAACCGATCTGCCCAGCCACCCGCACCTCTTCCAGCTGCTTCAGCGCATCGGCACGAACGCGGCGCAACTGCACCCAGCGCGCCTTGATCACATCCTCTTCCGGCTGGGCCAGCAGCACGTCGTTCCAGGTGTGCAGGAACACGCTGTCTTCCGGATTCTTGGCCAGCTCCTGCCACACTTCCTCGGCGGTGAAGGACAGGATAGGCGCCATCAGCCGCACCAGGCTGTGGGTGAGGTGATACAAGGCGTTTTGCGCCGAACGACGGGCACGGGAGTCGGCACCGGCGGTGTACAGACGGTCCTTCAGGATATCCAGGTAGAAGCCGCCCAGGTCCTCGGAACAGAAGGCTTGCAGCTTCTGGACGATGAAGTGGAACTCGTATTTTCCGTAATGCGCCTTGCAGTCGTTCTCGAAATCCCGCGCCATCGCCAGCGCGTAGCGGTCGATCTCCAGCCACTCTTCTACCGGCAGGGCGTGCTGCGCCGGATCGAAATCGGCGATGTTCGACAGCAGGAAGCGCAGGGTATTGCGGATGCGGCGATAGCTTTCCGTCACCCGCTTGAGAATCTCGTCGGAAATGGTCAGTTCGCCGGAATAGTCGGTGGAAGCGACCCACAGGCGCAGAATATCGGCGCCGAGGCTGTCCACCACCTTCTGCGGCGCGATCACGTTGCCCTTGGATTTGCTCATCTTGTGGCCGTTGCCATCGACCACGAAGCCATGGGTGAGCAGGGCCTTGTAAGGCGCGTGGCCGTCCACCCCGCAGCCGGTGAGGAGCGAGGACTGGAACCAGCCGCGGTGCTGATCTGAGCCTTCCAGATACAGGTCGGCGGGGTGGGCCAAATAGTCGCGCCGCTTCAGTACGCAGGCGTGGGTCGAGCCGGAATCGAACCAGACATCGAGGGTATCGCTCACCTTCTTGTAGGTTTCGGCCTCTGCGCCGAGCAGCTCGCTTGCGTCCAGGCTGAACCAGGCTTCGATACCCTGCCCTTCCACGCGCAGCGCCACCTTCTCCAGCAGTTCCGCGGTGCGCGGGTGCAATTCGCCGGTTTCCTTGTGCACGAACAGCGGCATCGGCACGCCCCAGTTGCGCTGGCGCGAGACGCACCAGTCCGGGCGGTTCTTGATCATCGCTTCGAGCCGGGCGCGGCCCCACGACGGGAAAAACTCGGTATTCTCGACCGCCTTCAACGCAGCGGTACGCAGGCTGCTGTGCTGCCCGGTGGCTTCCATGCCGATAAACCACTGGTGCGTGGCGCGGAAGATGATCGGGGTCTTGTGCCGCCAGCAGTGCGGGTAGCTGTGCTTGAGCTTGATTTCCAGCAGCAGCGCGCCGCTGTTTGCCAGGGTTTCGACCACGGTCTTGTTCGCCGCCCAGATCGACTGGCCGCCGACCAGCGGAATGCTGGCGTAAAACTTGCCGTCGTCGCCCACCGGGCAATCCACCGGCAGATCGTATTTGCCGCCGACGGCATAGTCCTCCAGGCCGTGTGCCGGCGCAGTATGCACCAGCCCGGTACCGGCTTCGAGCGTGACGTGGTCGCCGCAGATCACCGGCACGATGCGGTCATAGAAGGGATGCTGCAATTGCAGATGCTCCAGCGCCGAGCCCTGAACGGTCGCCACCACTTCCACCGAATCGAAACCGTAGCGCGTGATGCAGGCCTCCGCCAGTTCGCGCGCCAGGATCAGGATGCCCTTCGGCGTCTGGATCAGGTCGTAAATGAAATCGGGATGAACACACACCGCCTGGTTGGCCGGCAAGGTCCACGGCGTGGTCGTCCAGATCACCGCATAAACCGGCTGATTGGGCTCTTTCATACCCAGCGCCTTGGCCAGCGCGGCGACATCCTTCACCGCAAAGGCGACGTCAATCGCCGGCGAAGCCTTGTCCTCGTATTCCACCTCGGCTTCCGCCAGGGCGGAACCGCAATCCACGCACCAGTGCACCGGCTTCTGCCCTTGATAGAGGTAGCCGTTGGCATGGATGCGGCCCAACGTGCGCATGATGTCAGCCTCGAACCTGAAGTCCATGGTCAGGTAGGGATTATCCCACTCACCCAGCACGCCGAGGCGGATGAAGTCGGCCTTCTGCCGCTCAATCTGCGACGCCGCATATTCCCGGCACAGCTCGCGGAACCTGGCGGCGGGAATCTCCTTGCCGTGCGCTTTCTCCACCTGCAACTCGATCGGCAGCCCGTGGCAGTCCCAGCCGGGCACGTAGGGCGCATCGAAGCCGGCCAGGGTCTTGCTCTTGACGATGATGTCCTTGAGCACCTTGTTGACCGCATGGCCGATGTGGATGTCGCCGTTGGCATAGGGCGGGCCATCGTGCAGGATGAACTTGGGCCGGCCTGCGCTGACCTCGCGGATTTTCTCGTAGAGCTTGCTTTCCTGCCACTGCTTCAGCCAGCCCGGCTCGCGCTTGGCGAGATCGCCGCGCATCGGGAAGGGGGTATCGGGCAGGTTCAGGGTGTCTTTGTAGTCGGCCATAATTTCTCACCGCAGAGGACGCGGAGGACGCAGAGGAAAAACCAGATCATCCTCAGCGAACCTCCGCGTCCTCCGCGTCCTCAGCGGTTCAAAAAGTATTTTTTAGCGTTTTCCACGTCAGCCGCGATCTGCGCGGTCAGCGCTTCCAAGTTGGGGAACTTCATCTCGTCGCGCAGCTTGAGCAGAAATTCCACGTGCAGGTGCTTGTTGTAAAGGTCGCCGTCGAAGTCGAACAGGAACACTTCCAGCGTTGCCTTGCCCTTGTCGTTGATGGTGGGTCGCACGCCCAGGCTGGCCGCGCCCTGTAGCGGCTTGTCGCCGATCCCGTGGACCTCGACCGCGAAAATGCCGGCCAGCGGCGGCTTGTTGTGCTTCATCTGGATGTTGGCGGTGGGGAAGCCGATCTTGCGCCCGAGGCTTTCGCCGTGCACCACCTTGCCGCTGATGCTGTAATGGCGACCGAGGAAGCGCTCGGCCAAGGCAAGGTCACCATGCGCCAGCGCCTCGCGCACCACGGTGCTGGATGCGCGCTGGCCGGACACGGTCACGCTGTCCATGGCCTCCACCTCGAAACCGTATTGCTTCCCGGCTTGCTGCAGCATGGTGAAGTCGCCGGCGCGTCTGGCGCCAAAGCGAAAGTCATCCCCCACCAACACCCAGCGCGTCTGCAAACCCTGGTGCAGGATGCGGTCGATAAAGTCCTCTGCACTGACCTGGGCGAAGCGTTTGTTGAAACGCAGGATAAAGACCCGCTCCACGCCGAATCTCTCGAACAGCTCCAGCTTTTCACGCAGATTGGAAAGGCGCGCCGGCGCCTGCTCTGGGGTAAAAAATTCGCGCGGATGCGGCTCGAAGGTCATCACGCAGGGCGACAGTCCACGCTCCCGCGCCGCCTGCGTGAGACGGGCGAGCATGGCCCGGTGGCCAATATGCACACCATCGAAATTTCCGATGGTGAGCGCGACCGGAGAAAGGGGCTGGGCGGGAGTTCCGCGGTAAATCAACATAGCCGAGTGTAAAAAAGATTGGATTATAACTCAAAACGCCGCATTTCACCGCAGAGGACGCGGAGGACGCAGAGGAAAAACAAGGGTTTAAGAGCTACCAGTAGTCAGTCAACTTGAACCTAATGGATATCAAACTTCGTCATTCCGGGCTTGACCCGGAATCCAGCAGCACACCTCTGGATTCCGGCTTGCGCCGGAATGACGGGGTTATCCGGCTGTTTCAACATCACTGACTACTGGATTGAGGATTTTATGGCTAATTAGCCTTTGCATTACTCTGCGTCCTCCGCGTCCTCTGCGGTTCATATCTTTATTCTAGAAATAGATAGCCGCAGATCATTTAGCGCCGTGGCGAATGAAATCCTTGATCCTCACGCCGAACAGGGTCAGTGCGGCGAAATAGGCGGCGGCTCCTGCCGCGACGGTCCAGCTCAGGTGCACCACGCGGGAAACGATGCCGCCCTTGAGCCAGACCTCTTCCGCGCCCATTGCGAACCACAGCACCCCTCCCATCACCGCCAATGCAGCCGCCACCTGCAGGAAAAACTTCTGCCAGCCCGGCTGGGGGTGGTAAATATCGTGCTTGCGCAGGTGGTAGAACAGCAGCCCGGCGTTGAGGCACGCTCCCAGGCCGATGGAGAGCGCCAGCCCGGCATGTCTGAGCTGCCAGATGAAGGCGAGGTTCATCAGCTGCGTCGCAAACAGGGTGAAAAGCGCGATCTTAACCGGCGTGCGGATGTTCTGCCGGGCATAGAAACCCGGCGCCAGCACCTTCACCATGATCAGGCCGAGCAAGCCGAGGCTGTAGGCGAGCAGCGCTTCTCTCGTCATCCACAGGTCGGTGAGCGTGAACTTGCCGTAAAAAAACAGCGTGGAAATCAGCGGCACCGACAGGATCGCCAGCGCCAGCGCGGCGGGCAGCGCCAGCATCAGGGTCAGGCGCAGGCCCCAGTCGAGCAGGCGGGAATACTCCACGGTGGAGGCGTCGGCGTAGTGTTTGGCCAGACTGGGCAGCAGGATGGTGCCCAGCGCCACGCCGAGGATGCCGGTGGGGAATTCCATCAGGCGGTCGGCGTAATACAGCCAGGACACGCTGCCGGTCACCAGGAACGAGGCGAAGATGGTGTTGATCAACAGGCTGATCTGGCTGATCGACACGCCGAAGACCGCCGGGCCCATCTGCTTCAAAATCCGCCACACGCCCTCGTCGTTGAGCTTCAGGCGAAAGCGCGGCAGCAGCCCGATCTTCGCCAGATGGGGAAGCTGGAAACCGAGCTGGAGCAGGCCGCCGAGCAACACCGCGACACCCAGAACCAGCACCGGCGGATCGAAATACGGCGCCAGCCAGAGCGCGCAACCGATGAAGGACAGGTTGAGCAGCACCGGGGTGAAGGCCGGAACGGAAAACTTGCTGTAGGTATTGAGGATGCCGCCGGCCAGCGAAACCAGCGAAATGAAGAAGATATAAGGAAAAGTCAGGCGCAGCAGGTCGACCGTCAGATCGAATTTGCTCGGCACCGCGGCAAAACCGGGCGCGCTGATATAGATCAGCACCGGCGCGGCCAGCACGCCGATCACGGAGACCACAAGAAGAATCAGCGCCAGAAGGGTGGCGACATGATCCACCAGATCGCGCGTCTCATCATGGCCGCGCTTGGCCTTGTATTCCGCCAGGATAGGCACGAACGCCTGGGAAAAGGCACCCTCGGCGAACAGCCGCCGCAACAGGTTGGGAATCTTGAAGGCGACGAAGAATGCGTCGGAATACAGCCCCGCGCCGAACACCCGGGCAATGATGGTGTCGCGCAGGAAACCCAGGATACGGGAGAGCAGGGTCATGCTGCCGACGGCGGCCAATGCCTTCAATAAATTCATGGATTACGCTATAAAACCGAAAGCGGCTATGTTATAGCGTTTGCCATGCGCTTTCCAGACAAGAGAATTGAACTATGATTGAGTGTTGCCGCAAACGCTGAAAGTCGCTACAATTAAACTTAGTCTAATTTAACGACTCGTTTTAACCCACCCAACATCTGGAGCACCATCACTATGGAACACACACTGCCAGCACTGCCCTATGCCATGGACGCCCTGCAGCCCCACATGTCCAGGGAAACCTTCGAATACCACTACGGCAAGCACCATCAGGCCTATGTCACCAACCTGAACAACCTGATCAAGGGCACCGAGTACGAAAACCTGGACCTGGAAGCCATCATCAAAAAGGCCCCGGCCGGCGGCATCTACAACAACTCCGCCCAGGTGTGGAACCACACCTTCTTCTGGAACTGCATGAAACCCAACGGCGGCGGCGAGCCCACCGGTGCGCTGGCTGACGCCATCAAGGCCAAGTGGGGTTCCTTCGACGAATTCAAGAAAGCCTTCCAGACCTCCGCTGTCGGCAATTTCGGTTCCGGCTGGACCTGGCTGGTGAAGAAGGCTGACGGCTCCGTCGACATCGTCAACATGGGCGCCGCCGGCACCCCGCTGACCACCGGCGACAAGGCCCTGTTGTGCGTGGACGTGTGGGAGCACGCCTACTACATCGACTACCGCAACCTGCGTCCGAAGTTCGTCGAGACCTTCCTGAACAACTTGGTCAACTGGGACTTCGTGGCAAAGAACTTCGCCTAAGAAAAATCAAAGTCTGCCAAGCTCAAAGGGCCGGGAAACCGGCCCTTTTTGTTTTTATGGAGGCAGCCATCAAGTAGCGTTATCCGTTCGCACTGAGCCTGTCGAAGTGCCCTTCGATACGGCCTCCCGCCGATTCAGGGCGAGCTGATTCCGGTAAACCGCTACACATCCACGATCATGCCGCCGCCCACATTGCCGACAGCAACTCCGCCTGCGCCAGAACAGTTTTCGTCGCTTCTTCCTGCAAGTCCGGCGGGAAGCCGTGTTTTTTGAGGATGCGCTTCACCATCACCTTGATTCTGGCCCTGGCACTTTCGCGGACGGACCAGTCGATGGTCACGCTTTTGCGGACTTGGGTCACGAGTTCGGCGGCAATGACTTTGAGCTCGTCATTCCCCATGGCTTGCACCGCGCTTTCGTTGGCGGCTAGGGCGTCGTAGAAGGCGATCTCGTCGTCGTTCAGGCCGAGGTCTTGGCCGCGCTTGGTCGCTTCACTCATCTGCTTAGCCAGCGCAATGAGCTCCTCGATCACTTCCTGCGTGGCGATGGCGCGGTTGTGGTAGGCGTTGAGCGTGCTCTTGAGCATCTCGCTGAACTGGCGGCTTTGGACAAGGTTCCTCACTGAACGCAACTTGATTTCGTCCTTGAGCAGCTTGGCCAGCAATTCGGCGGCAACGTTCTTGTGTTTCAGGCCGCGCACTTCGGCGAGGAACTGCTCCGAGAGAATCGAGATGTCCGGTTTCTTCAATCCTGCGGCGGTGAAGACGTCGATGATGCCTTCGTTGGCCATGATCGCCGTGGACACGAGTTGGCGGATGGCATGGTCGAGTTCTTCCGGCGGACGTTGCGTGCCGGAGGTTTTTGCGAGCTGGGCCTTGATGGCCTGGAAGAAAGCGATATCGTCGCGCAACTCGATGGCCTCATCCGTCGCGGCGCACAGGGCAAAGGTGCGAGAGAGGTCGGTTACTACCTGCACGAAGCGCTGCCTCCCGTCTTCCTGCTGCAACACGTGCTCTTGTCCGGCAGGAATCAATCCGAGGCGTTCGGCGGAAGTGCCGGTCGTCCACTTGTCCCAGTTGAAACCGTGCATGATGGCGCAGGCCACATCGTGCTTCTCCTGCATCACTGCGATGGCTTGGGCGGTATCAATGCTCGGGCTACCTTGACCGCCGCTCTCGGTATAGGTGGCGAGGGCATGTTTCAGCTGATCGGCAAGGCCGAGGTAATCCACCACCAGGCCGCCGGGCTTGTCGCGGAACACGCGGTTCACCCGCGCTATCGCCTGCATCAGGCCGTGGCCGCGCATCGGCTTGTCGGCATACATCGTGTGCAGACAGGGCGCGTCGAAGCCTGTCAGCCACATATCGCGCACGATCACGATGCGGAACGGGTCTTTGCTGTCCTTGAACCGGGTTGCCAGTTCGCGCCGGCGCGGCTTATTGCGGATGTGTGGCTGCCAGTCGGGACCATCGTCGGCGCTGCCGGTCATCACGATCTTCACCACGCACGCCTGCTTTTTCTCGGCCTCGATATCATCGTCCTTGGCGCTGGCCCAGTCGGGACGGAGCTTGATAATGGCGTTGTAGAGGTCCACGCAGATGCGACGGCTCATACACACGACCATCGCCTTGCCATCCATGGCTTCCAGGCGACGCTCATAGTGCTGCACGAGATCATCGGCGATGAGCGCGACACGTTTTGGATCGCCGACCAGCGCCTCCAGTGCGGCCCATTTGGTTTTGAGCTTCTGCTTCTTGTCTTCCTCCTCGCCCTCCGTGATCTCGTCGAATTCCTCGTCGATCTTCGGCAGCGCGGCCTGGTTCAGCGCCAGCTTGGCGATGCGGCTCTCGTAGTAGATCGGCACCGTCGCCTTGTCCGCCACGGCGCGCTGGATGTCGTAAATGCTGATGTAATCGCCAAAGATCGCCCGCGTATTAGCGTCATCCTTCTCGATGGGCGTGCCGGTAAAGCCGATAAAAGACGCGTTCGGCAGCGCATCACGGAGGTTGCGGGCGAGGCCGTCGATCAGGTCGTATTGGCTGCGGTGGGCTTCGTCGGCAATCACCACGATATTCCGCCGTGGAGACAGCTCCGGCATCTTCTCGCCCTTGTCCGGCATGAATTTCTGGATGGTAGTGAAGACCACGCCGCCGCTGGCCACTTGCAGCAGTTCTCGCAGCTTCTCGCGGCTCTCAGCCTGCACCGGCATCTGGCGTAGCAGTTCGTGGCAGCGCTGGAATTGGCCGAAGAGCTGGTCGTCGAGATCATTGCGGTCGGTGAGCACCACCAGCGTCGGGTTCTGCATCGCCGGATGCCGAACCACTCGCGCGGCGTAAAAAAGCATGGAGAAGCTTTTGCCAGAACCCTGCGTGTGCCACACCACCCCAGCACGGCGGTCGCCCGGTTTGCCCCCGTGCATTCTGCCCACCCAATAGGTGCCGTGGTCTTGGCGCAGAAGATTTTCATGCGCCATGCCGCTGGCGCGCACTGTTTCCTCCACGGCAGCGTTTACCGCATGGAACTGGTGATAGCCCGCGATGATTTTGTGCAGGCGGTCGCTGTCCGTGTCTTCCTCGAAGACGATGAAATGCTGGAGCAGGTCGAGGAAGCTGCGCGGCTCGAACACCCCGCGCACCAGCACGTCCAGCTCCAGCGCAGCCTTCGGTGCATCGCCCTCGCCGTCTATCGTGCGCCACACCTTGAACCATTCCTGGTTGGCCGTGAGCGAGCCGATACGCGCATTTGTGCCGTCGGATACCACCATCACTTCGTTGTAGTGAAACAGGCTGCCGATTTGCTGTTTGTAGGTTTGCAGTTGATTGAAGGCGCTCCAGATCGTCGCATCCTCATCCGCCGCGTTCTTCAGCTCGATCACTGCCAGCGGCAAGCCGTTAACGAAAACCACGATGTCAGGCCGCCGATTGTTTTGGCCTTCGATCACCGTGAACTGGTTCACCACCAGCCAGTCATTGTTCCTGGCGTTATCAAAATCCACCAGCTGCACATGATCGCCCGCGATGCTGCCATCTGCGCGCTTGTATTCCACCGGCACCCCATCGCGCAGCATGGCGTGAAAGTTTCGGTTGGTCTGCGCGGGCGAAGGCGTCCCGACCCGCAGCACCTTGCGTAGCGCATCTTCGCGCGCCTCCTCCGGGATGGCCGGATTCAGCCGCCGGATGGCCTCGCGCAACCGCCCCGTCAGCACCACATCGCCAAACGAATCCCGCTCCGTCGCCGGTTCGCCGGGGGCCATGTGCGGCCCGTGGCCGATGACATAGCCCAGCTCCCCGAACCAGGTCAGGGCGGCGTCTTCTACGATGGATTCGTTAAGAACTGGCATTGGTCGGAGAAATACCGGGTTGCTTTACTGTGTCGGATCCGGTAGAGTAATCGCCATGGACTGGGGATTCTCGGTCGGCAACTGGCTCCGGCGACTGTCGGGGCCTTTTGTTTTTTTGGATTCACGGAAAACATTTCAGCCCCCACCCATCTATCCGTCCGTTCTTCAGAAGCAACTTGGGCTTTACAGCATCGAAAGCCCGGTTGGGCTGGGCTGGTCTCAATACCGACAAGCCAATAGGTCGTGCCACCAAGTCCGCCAACTGCAAACCAGCGGAGTTTGACTTCTTGTCCGCAAACACTATCTCAAAATTCAACTTCTCGCTCTTGTAGTTTGCGCCATCGCAGATTCGGCGAAATTCCAACTCCAATTCGTCGTCTTCATTCTTGCCGCGCTTTTCCACGATGACATGTACAGTCGGGTCTATGCAGGCTTGATTACCACTCACAGCATCTATCCATTCACCCTGCTGCTGCAAAAAACCGCGTACTCTTTCAAGTCCAAACTCCAAACCAAGGTGATAGGGGTTTGCCGGATAGGTATACCGTGCTTTGTGTCTGATTTTATCCACTACCACACATATCAGCCGAAACGGCGCGGCAGAAATGATGTCCGTGAGCTCGTCAAGGAACGCGGTTTTCAAAGCGGGCGTTTTCAGAAAAGCAAAATCACCGATGTCCTTGCGAATGTCGCGCTCGTGCAAAATCACTTGATCATGTCCAAAGTGCTTGAACTTGAAGTGCTGCACCGCAGGCGTGATGTGTGCCACATAATCGCTTTTTTTGACAATGAAAAACGCCAGTACGAACAGCGGATATTGTGGGTCAATATTACCCATAGTATGCGAGCCGCTTTCGTCCACGAACACTAGATACTCGCTTTTCAGGTTGCTCACGATACTCCCTTTAGCCCACCGATAGCCACCAACCGCAGCACAGCGGGTGTCTCCAGCTCAATGGTGTTCGGCACCGGCAAGGTGCTTGAGGCGAATAGACATATAGGTTAAGAAACTCTCATTATTTTGACACGCCCCAAAAACATGTAAAGAATATGGCGCTTTTCTTTATATGTCGCAGAAATACGCAAAGTGTAAGCCAAGTCATATGCGGCCCATGACCGACGGCAATGATCGCATCGATGTTGTAGTAGCGGGTCTGGTAGTTTTTCCCGTCGGCGGCAGTTGTTTCCAAAATAGAAATAACTGAAGCCTCCACCAGCTCCCCCGATCCAAAAATGTTTTTCAGGGCTTGTTGATCGCCGGAACCTTGACGGCGAAAAGTTCCGCCAGCGCCTTTTGCGTCAACCACACCGTCTCCTCTTTGAAGAAAACATCTACCTTCATCGCCCCGTCCGGCGCGGTGTAGAGCAGGAATTTGTCCTGGTCGCTCATGCGTTGATCTCTGCTGCCGGCTCGCCGGGAGCCATATGCGGCCCGTGGCCGATAGTATAGCCCAGCTCCCCAAACCAGGTCAGGGCGGCGTCTTCGACGATGGATTCGTTGAGTATGGGCATTGGCGATTTGCGTCTAAATGAAAAACCCTAGTAAAATTAGCTGGTTGGATAGCATCTCAAAGATTCAGTCAGTTTGCGTCTAAATGAAAGTCATGCCCAGAAGGGAATGTAACTCCGGTAGCGCAAAGATGCCTGCTCTGGGTCGGTCAGTTTGATCTTGCCCGCTTCGACTGAGTCCCGAATGGCGCGTGATACCGCCTCAGCCTTCTTCTCCGGCAGGTTAAACCGCTCCCGCAAGCTTTGATTCGTCATCTTCTCGTTCATCACATAGCGCAGACAACAATGCTGATAGGTAGCACGGATACGGTCATTGCGATCCATATCCTCAAAGGCCTTGTGGGAGAACAAGATCGCCGAAGTCCTTTTTTCACCCACCCTAAAATCAGGTGCTGGCAGTTGAAATAGCTCCGCCGCCTGCACAACTTTATCCACGCCACTACCTTTCTCTTCGCAGATACCCAGGCGCCGCATCAGATCAGCCAGCCGCTCATTGCGCGACTGGTATTCGTCAATAAACCGGTCCGGCGAAATAAAAGGCTTCCCGGGATTTGAAATTTCCATCCGGTCATCGTAAATCTCGATCATCACCGATGTGCCGGTCTGGGTGAAGTCCTGATGGATGAGCGCGTTCGCCACCAGTTCGCGAACCGCAATTTCCGGAAACATCTTCACCTCCCGCCGCAGTGCCTGCTCGATCACCTCATTTGAAGGCACCAGTCCGTAGATGAACTCCACCAGCCCTTGAAAGCCGACCGCATAGCCTTTCGTGCCTGGCTTATCCAGCTTCGTTTTCAGCTTGTTCTTGCCCTCGTAAACGATTACCCGCGCGGCCTTCCGCGCCATCCGGTCGAACTGCTCCAGCTTTTTGGCAAACAGGATCGCCCCCAGATTCGTGATCATCCACCTGCCGTCTTGGCGCTGGATGAGCTTCTCACTCTCAAAACGTTCCAACACGCCGGCCCGATTGACCGGATACGGCAAATGCAACAGGTCGAAATAGCTCTGCGTATCCAGCAATTGCACCACCTTGTCGTCCTCGCAACCCTCCAGTGCAGGCTGAGAAAACCAGTCTGGCTGCCCCTCCGCAAAAATCGCCCGTAGCCGATCCTCGCTCATCGGCACCAATTCTTCGCCGGCGCGCATGAGGTAAGCGCCCTCGAAATCGTAAACCGTACCGCGCGGACGACCCGGAATATGGAACACCAGCACCCGGCCATCAGGATGCCGCACCTCCTCGATTTCCACCCGGAAACCCAACGTATGAAACATCTTGGCCGCCATGTCCACCGGGTCATTGAAAGCCGCCGTGCCCACGACCTTGCGGGGTGGTTGATCTTCGATGCCGAGCAACAGATACCCGCCGCCTTCATTCGCCAACGCCACGCAGTATTTGTAGAGCTTGCGGTTGTCAAACTGCGTCTTCGCTTCCTTGAACTCCAGCCGCTGGTGCTCCGAATGAGCGGCCCGCCATGTGTCAATTTGTTGAATCGTCGTCGCCATAATCATTTCCCCTTCAGCCCGACGATAGCTGCTCGCAAAACTTGCAGGCAGATTTCGGCGGTGTGCTTATCGGGGTCAAATTTCGAAGCCATCTGCTCGTAGGGATGTATGTAATTGCGAAAGTCACGCATGACGTGGCTGAATTTCTTCACATCCAAACGTAGCAAGCCAACTTCGTGTGCCACATCGATCAGGTTGGCGAGCGTCCAATCCTGAAATGGCCTTACCTTTTGCGTATCCTTGTTTTTCGGGCTGCTCTTTGCTTGGTTGAATGCTGCTGGATTCTTTAGCGCGATGTTCAAAAGAATGCCTTCAAGTACGCTGCCGCACATGAAGATTGAGGCGAGTGACGCGCCAGCATGGTGGCAGTCCATTGCTTCACTGATTCGGGATTCGAGGATGGGTGCAATAGTGGGGTCGATGTCCAGACCAACTATCGAGATCGCACCGAAGTCCTTTTTTAGAAATTCCTCTTCGGTTTCTTCTGCACCGGCTTCCTTTCCCAAAAGGCGTGCTGCCGTCTTCAGGCATTCGAAGCATGTCAAATCTGCGCGGCTGTTTTTTCCTAACTCGTTCTGATACCGCCAGAGTTCAAGCAGAGCTTCAAGAACCTTACCTACCTCGCCGTCATCATCCATCTCCCAGAAGGCGCGCAAACGTTTTGCTTTCGATCCCCCATTATACTTATAGCGGTCATCGTAAATATTGACCCCGACATTTTCCTTAAAGAATTGGGCAAATGTCCGGTCACTAAAATCGAGCACATAGCCGCTCGCCATCCCAAACAAATCCTCGAATCGCCGTTTTTCCAAGCTCGTCATGCTAGACACAGGCGATCTCCTCTTCGACATTAGCCACACGGATGTCACCGGACAGTAGCTTAGGCAGCAGCGCGTCACGCAGGGTGGCGAGGGTGCGGGATTGGTGAAGATTGGCGGTTATTTGGGCGTAGAGCGGCGCGACTTTGGCGGTGAAGGCAGCCATCAATTCTTTCGGTGGCAGCTCAACGAGAATCGGGCGGAAGTTTTGTTTGCTGATTTCGGCGAAGGTCGTGCCAGTGGCGCGGCTTTCTATTTCAGCCATATTCGTCTGACACCAGTTCAGCATGAAAAAGTTCGAGGCGCGCTCGTTACACTTCATTGCGATGAAGCCCTGATTGATTGCAACGGGGAGCGCGGCGATGGCGAGATAACCGACGGGAGCGCGAGAGGAGAGCAGCACTGTGCCAGCAGGCAGCAGGCCGGATGAAATTTTAACAACTCCCGCGTCGGTAATTTTGCGGTCGGTGTCGAGGAGGACAGGTGCTTGGAGCGAAGAGAAATCTTTCGGTGTGGTCCAGTGATGCGTGCCGCCTTCCCAGAACTTCGGCTCGGCAGTGCTCGGCGTGCCGCCGCCGACGCAAGCGACAACTTCGCCGACCGGCTCAACCGTCCACCCCTGCGGGATATGACCGAAGGGAGAATCTTGAAAGTGGACGGGGAAGAGAGCGGAGGTGGCTGCGTCCAAGCCAGCGGGTTTGCGTCCATCGAGTTTGGCGCGGACGGGGTCAAAATCCACGAACCAGCTCTGGAACAGCGCCCGCGCCATCGCCTCCAGCGTCGCATTCATCCGCCGGTTCAACTCGATCTTGTCGTCCAGCGTGCCGAGGATATGCGCGATGGCTTTTTGTTCGGGGAGGGGTGGGAGCGGAACGTCGAGACCATGCAGTGCGGTGATGTTGAGATTCTGCTGAACAGAGCCGGTTGCGACCGATGCGATTAACGACTGCCCGTCTTTCGAGTTGAAGAAGTAGCAGTAGAATTTCGGGTCGGCGGCAGAACGGTTTAGGCGAAACCGAATCAAAAATGCTCCGGGAAGTACCGGAAGCCTGAACTCTGAAAAGACGGCAGTCGTTCCAACACGCCCCGTTCGAGTGATGACCAAATCATCCCTTTGAAGGACGTGCTGCGAAAAACGGTCGAGGTCGAGCCGGGCAATCGGCATCGTCGAATACTCGATTCTCCCATCTGCACTGATGTCCGTCGTCCGCAGCGTGGCTACATTTCCATCAAAAGCGTAATCGTCACTGCTGAAGCGGGGGCCAAATGCGCTGTGCGCGCAGATTTCTCCGAGCTTCGTTGTAGCCTCACCCGCCATGCCCCGGCCCTTCCGATTTTCCTTCATCCCCAGCCTGCAACCGCAAAAACACGACATACTCGTTCATCACATCCACTGCCACCAGCTTTCCCTCGTGCAATGCGGCCAGATGCTCTTGGGTCAAAGTCATGACATCACCTCCCCAGCGCTTGCCGAAAGGCCGATTGGTTTCTTCCACATCAAAGGGCGCATCGACGATGGCAAGAGTGCTATCAAGTTCAATCATTTTGCTCTCCTTGCATGTTTCCCATATCCCCGGCCAATTCGGCTTCGATCTCTTCTATCGTGGGCAAGTTCTCTTGCAGTTCTTGAGGCAGGGCGCGGGTAAGTTGGGTTTCCCATTCGGCGACGCTGATCGGTTGGGTACTGCCGCCGAGGGCGTATTCCACCAGCACGCGATTTTTTTCGCGCACCAGCAGCAGGCCGAGGGTGGGTTTGTCGTCGGGGTGGGCCAGCAGGCGATCCACGGCGGTCATGTACATGCCGAGTTGCGCGCCGTCGCCGGGCTCGAATTTACGCGCCTTGAGTTCGATGACGATGTAGCTGCGCAGCTTGAGGTGATAAAAAAGCAGGTCGAGGTAGAAGTCTTCGTCGCCCAGTTCCAGATGCACTTGCCGTCCGACGAAGGCGAAGCCCTGGCCGAGTTCGAGCAGGAATTTCTGGATGTGGTCTATTAATCCTTGTTCGAGTTGTTTTTCCCGGCGTGGTGCATCGGTGCCGAGAAAGTCGAACAGGTAAGGGTCTTTGAAGATTTGCGCCGCCATGTCCGAGTCTTCCGGTGGCAGGGTGGCGGGGAAGTTGTTCTGCGCCTTGCCATGGCGTAGGCGCGCGCGGGTTTCGATCTGCATGGCCAGAATGTTGCGCGACCAGCCGTGCTCAACGGTCCGGGCGGCGTACCAGAGGCGCTCTTCGGGGGTATCCAGTTTTTCCAGCAGGGTGATGTTGTGATACCAGGTGACTTGTGCAAGCGCCGCTTGCACAACCTCCCGATCCGACCAGGCGGCGGCGAAGGCGCGCATGTATTTGAGGTTGCGCGGCGAGAAGCCTTTCATGTCGGGGAAGGCGTCGCGCAGGTCGGCGGCCAGTCGGTCGATTACGCGCGTGCCGTAACCTTGTGCAGTCTGTTTGTCGATGATGCTCTGGCCGATGTCCCAATACAGCAACACCATGGCGGCGTTGCTGGCCAGCACGACGCGCAGGCGTTCCCGATGAATTCGGGTTTTGATGTCGGTCAGCCAGTCGGCATAGCCGGCAGGCATTTCAACAGTGCCGGGCACTGCTGGGAACATGGCGCTGCGGTCGGTGCGACCGCGCTGCTTGCGTTCGGTCGCTTGGGTGCGCTGGGTGGGTGGGCCGGTTCTTTTGCTAGATACCATATCCCAGCCGTCCCATGTTCACCTTGATGGCCTGCTCCAGTCTTGCGGATTCGGCGAATTGCCCGTCCAGTTCGGCCACGAGGCGCGCCATCTTTTCCTCAAAGGGTTCGCCGTCGTCTTCGACTTCCTCGGCGCCGACGTAGCGGCCCGGCGTAAGGACGTGGCCGTGTTGTTTGATCAGGTCGAGGTCGGCGGATTTGCAGAAGCCGGGGATGTCCTGGTAAATCTCCTCAAAACAAATCCCCCCTAGCCCCCCTTTTGCAAAGGGGGGAACCTCTGCGCTTTCCTCATTTGCACAGGCCGCAATTTCCGTGCTTCCCCCTTTGAAAAAGGGGGATTGAGGGGGATTTGATCGCCACGCATGGTAGGTGCCGGTAATTTTGGCGATGTCGGCATCGGTCAATTCGCGATGCACGCGATCAATCAGCGTGCCAAGTTTGCGGGCGTCAATGAACAACGTCTGTTGGCGACGGTCACGGCGTTTGCCGTCGTGTTTGTTTTTCGTGAGAAACCACAGGCAGACCGGAATTTGCGTGGAGTAGAAGAGCTGGCCGGGCAGCGCAACCATGCAGTCCACCAGGTCGGCTTCAATAATTGCTTTGCGGATGTCGCCTTCGCCGGACTGGTTGGAGGACATGCTGCCGTTGGCCAGCACAAAGCCGGCGAAGCCGTCGGGTGCCAGGTGGTGGATGAAGTGTTGCACCCAGGCGAAGTTGGCGTTGCCCTTGGGCGGCACGCCGTATTGCCAGCGCACGTCGTCGTCAACGCGGTGCCAGTCGGAGTCGTTGAACGGCGGGTTGGCGATGACGAACTGGGCCTTGAGGTCTTTATGCAAATCGCGCCGGAAGGTATCTGCCTGCTCGGGGCCGAAGTCGGCTTCGATGCCGCGAATGGCGAGGTTCATGATGGCGAGGCGGCGCGTGGTGGCGTTACTTTCCTGGCCGTAGATGCTGAGGTCGCCGATGCGACCGCCGTGTTCGACGACGAATTTTTCCGACTGCACGAACATCCCCCCGGAGCCGCAGGCGGGGTCGTAGACGCGGCCTTTGTAGGGGGCGAGCATTTCGACGATGGTGCGGACGATGCAACTGGGAGTGTAGAACTGGCCACCGTTCTTGCCTTCGGCGCTGGCGAAGCGGGTGAGGAAGTATTCGTAAACACGGCCGAGCAGATCAACCGAGCGGTGGGATTTGGCATCCTCGCCCTCTGTGGCGGTGGCGATAAGCGTGATGGTGCCGATGAGGTCGATGAGTTCGCCGAGGCGGTGTTTGTCGAGCGCAGGGCGTGCGTAGTCTTTCGGGAGCACGCCTTTGAGGCGCGGGTTGTCGCGTTCGAGGGCGACCATGGCGTCGTCCACCACCTTGCCGATGGTGGGCTGCTTGGCCGCAGCCTGGAGTTGGGACCAGCGCGCTTCCTTGGGCACCCAGAAAACGTTTTCGGCTTTGTATTCGTCAGCGTCCTCAGGGTCGGCGCCTTCGTAGTCGCCTTTGCCCTCAAGCAGCTTGGCACGCATTTCCTCAAAAGCGTCGGAGATGTATTTGAGGAAGATGAGGCCAAGGACGACATGCTTGTATTCCGCCGCGTCCATGTTGTTCCGGAGCTTGTCGGCAGCGAGCCAGAGTTTGGCCTCGAAGCCGAGGTTTGCGGCGCTATCGTTGTTCTTTGCAGCCTTCTTCGCCATCAGTTTTCCTATGGGGTAGCTTATTATTGGGCAGCGCTATAGATGCGCTATGACCCTCCCTTGTGCATGGCAATCATAGCACTACCTGCGCTAAAAACCTTTCGCTCGCACCGAGCCTGTCGAAGCCCCCTTCGATACGGCCTCCGGCCTACTCATGGCGAACGGGGTCCTGGTATTTGGGGAGGCCTCAACAAGATCAAAATACTTCCAGCAATCCGCCTGCAATTCTTCTAATATAGGCGCCCCGTAGCCGCCACGGCGGCGGCGCTGTCCTGCTTCAGTACCCGGAGCAAATCCACACCATCGTGGCCGCCACTCGCCGCGCCGTGCCGAAACACATTCCCGTCACCGCCAAGATGCGTCTCGGCCTGGAAGATACCTCGCTGACGCTGGATTGCGCCCGTGCCATCGAAGCGGGTGGCGCCGACGAAATCACGGTCCATGCCCGCATCAAGACCGACCGCTACCGACCGCACGCTCGCTGGGAGTGGCTCGCCCATATCCGCGAAACCGTGAAGCTGCCGGTGGTGGCCAACGGCGAAGTGTGGACGCCGCAGGATAGTGAAAAAATACGCCAGGTCAGCGGATGCACCGACGTGATGATCGGGCGCGGCGCCATCGTCCGCCCGGACCTGATGCGGCGCATCAAGACCGGGGATGAGGCCATGCACTGGGCGGAACTGCTTCCCTGGATCATCGATTACTACGACCAGTTGCGTGCCCGGATGGACCCGAAGCATGCGCCGGGGCGGCTCAAGCAATGGCTGGGAATGATGCGCGCCGCCTACCCGGGAGCGGAAACACTGCACCGGACACTGCGCACCGAGCGCGACCCGGTGGCGGTTGGGAAGATGCTGGAGGATTTGCTATAAACGGCGATTCACCGCTGAGGACGCGGAGGACGCAGAGGAATTCAAATGCTTGATGTAAAAAAAACGCACTCACCTGATGGGTGACGCAGCATAACCTAGCAACACCTTGTTTTTACTCGGTGTCATTGTCGCGTGACGGAATTGCCTTCGCTCAGCCAGCGGGTGATGCCGTGACGCACGTTATAGACCCGCGTATAGCCCAACTTTTCCATCAGATGGCGGGCCAGTGCATCGGTGCGGTTGCCGCTGCGGCAGATCAGGACAACCGGGGCATTCTTGTCCACCTCGGTGGTAAAGCGCGACAGGAATTCCGAATTAGGCTGCCCGCTTGTTTCCGCGTAAGTCAGCTTGCGGCTGCCTTCCACCACGCCGGTCTCGCGCCATTCCTCCGGCCGGCGAATGTCATACAGCGGCACCCCCTCCGCCAGCAGCGCCTTCAACTGGCCGCTATCGACGTTGGCGTAGGGCGGCTCGGCGCAACCGCCGAGAGCAAGCACGAAAAGAGCGAGGGCGAAGATGCGGGCGAGCATGGCGTAATCCCGTTCATGAGCAGATTTCAATGGGAGGGCTTGTTGCGCGTAGCGATCAAGCTGGCGATGACGCTCGCCCCGATCAGGACGGCGACGATAGCCAGCGAAGCCGCCACCGGCACGTGATACCACGGCGCGATGAGCATCTTGGCGCCGATGAAGGTGAGCACCATGGCCAGGCCGTATTTCAGCAGGTGGAAGCGGTCGGCCACGTCGGCGAGGAGGAAATACAGCGCCCGCAAGCCCATGATGGCGAAGATGTTGGAGGTGAAGACGATGAAGGGGTCGGTGGTGATGGCGAAGATGGCCGGGATGGAATCCACCGCGAACACCAGGTCAGAGACCTCGATCAGGATCAGCACCAGAAACAGCGGCGTGAAATAGCGCACGCCCTTCTTCATCACGATGAATTTCTCGCCGTGATCGCCCTCGGAGATACGCAGGTGCCGGCGCGCGAATTTGAGCACCGGGTTCTTGTTCAGGTCGGGCTCCTTTTCCGCCATGACCAGCATGCGCATGCCGGTAACCACCAGGAACAAACCGAAGAAGTAGAGCACCCAGCTGAATTCCCGCACCAGCCAGGCACCGGCCAGGATCATCACCGCGCGCAGAACGATGGCGCCCAGCACGCCGTAGATCAGCACCCGGCGCTGGTATTCGGCGGAGACGTGGAAAGACGAGAAAATCAGCAGGAAGATGAACACGTTGTCCACCGACAGCGATTTCTCGATCAGGTAGCCGGTGAGGAATTCCAGCGCCTTGCGGTCGGCGATCTCCTGCCCGGCCGTGCCGTTCAAGTACCACCATAGACCGGCGTTGAACAGCAGCGCAAGGCTCACCCAGACCAGCGACCAGGTAGCCGCCTCCTTGACGCTCACCTTGTGCGCTTTCCTGCCGCCGAACACGAACAGGTCCAACACCAACATGACCAGCACGAAGGCGATGAAGGCCGCCCACATCCAGGGTTCACCGATAGAGATTGTGTTATTCATTGTTACGTTCAAATTTTCTCGGGTTAAAGGCGATACCTCCCCTACGGCTGAAAACAGCCGCAGGAGAATACAGGTTCAGGATTGGGGGGTAGAGCTACCGAATGGGTCGGCTTGGATAGCGCTATACCTTAAGGCGCTTGAGCATCTCGATACGCTCTTCCAGCGGCGGATGGGTCATGAACAGGCGCTTCAAGCCCGAACCGAACCCGCCGGAAATGCCGAATGCGGCCATCTTGTCCGGCAGCGGTGCCGGTTCGTGCTGGGCCTTGAGGCGCTCCAGCGCGGCGATCATGGCGCCCTTTCCGGCCAGCGCCGCGCCGCCCGAGTCGGCGATGAACTCGCGCTGGCGCGAGAACCACATGACGATGATCGAGGCGAGGATGCCCAGCACCATCTCGGCGATGATCATGGTAACGAAGAACGCCGGGCCGGTGCCCCGCTCGGTCTTGAACACGACCTTGTCCACCAGATGGCCGATGACGCGGGACAGGAACATCACGAAGGTGTTGACCACACCCTGGATCAGCGCCAGCGTCACCATGTCGCCGTTGGCGACGTGGGAGATTTCGTGCCCCAGCACCGCTTCCGCTTCGGGCTTGGTCATGGCCTGAAGCAAACCGGTTGAAACTGCCACCAAGGCGCTGTTCTTGTTCATGCCGGTGGCGAAGGCGTTGACGTCGGGCGAATCGAAAATCGCCACTTCCGGCATGCCGATGCCGGCGATCTGCGCCTGACGCCGCACGGTTTCGACCAGCCAGGCTTCGCCGGGGGTTTCGGGCGTCTCGATTACCCTCGCGCCCGTCATGCGCTTGGCAGTCCATTTGGAAATGGCGAGCGAGATGAAGGAGCCGCCCATGCCCATCACGGCGGCGAAAATCAGCAGGCTGCCGAGATTCAGTCCGGCTTCGGTGAGATAAGGCTCCACGCCCAACAAGCGCATGGTGATTGAGAGCACCAGCACAATGGCCAGGTTGGTGGCGAGAAAAAGGATAATGCGTTTCATGATTCAGTCTCCAGTGTGTTCGGTTTCTTTTCCGTGCGCTTCGGCCTTGTGGGTCAGGAACAGCGCCGCACCGATCAGAGCGATGGCACCGCCGAGATAAAGCAGGTCGAGCGGGGACGATATCTTCATGTTCAGCGCTTCCTCGAACAGGGTGACGATCAGGATCATCAGGATCACCTTGGCCAGCCGCGCCTTGAGGTCGTCCAGATTCTCGATCACCAGGATCTTGCTGGAGGTCTTGCTGCCATGCGCTTCGTCAATGTCGCTGACGAAAAGTTCATACATGCCGAGTGCGAAAATCAGCATGAAGGTAGCCAGCAGGTAGCCGTCCACCACCTCCACCACATGAGTGATGGTCTGGTCGTGAAGAAGCTTGCGTGCCTCCTCGGCCAGGGAAGGATCGGCATAATGCAGCATGTGGCCGACCAGGTACACCACGTCCACCGTGGCCATGTAGAAAATCGCGGTGGCGGCGGCCATGCTCGCCACCACTGCCACCACCACCACGAAGCGGCCGTTCCAGAGCGTTTTCTCAAACAGTTTTTCTAGTGTATTCCACATGTCGGTTTCTATTCGTTGCTATTCATGAAACCCAGCAGATGAAGCAGGCTGGTGAACAGGTTGAAGATGGACACGAACAGCGTGACCGTGGCCATGATGTAGTTGGTTTCGCCGCCGTGGATGATGCTGCTGGTTTCGTACAGGATCAGACCGGACATGAGCAGCACGAAGATGGCCGAAACCGCCAGCGACAGGCCGGGCAGCTCGAAGAACATCGCCCCCAGACCAGCCAGAAAGCCGACCAGGATACCGACCATGAGGAAACCGCCCATGAAGCTGAAATCCTTGCGGCTGGTCAGGGCATAGCCGGATAGCCCGAGGAAGATCGCGCCGGTGAGCCCCATCGCGGTCATCACGATCTGGCCGCCGTTGGGCAGGCCCAGATAATGGCTGACAATCGGCCCCAGGGTGTAGCCCATGAAGCCGGTGAGGGCGAACACGAACGCCAGCCCGAGCGCGCTGTCACGGAACTTGGTGGTGAGGAACAGCAGGCCGAAATAGCCGACCAGGGTGATGATCATGCCCGGATGGGGCAGCTTCATCGCCACCGCCGCCGCCGCGCTCAGCGCGCTGAACAGCAGCGTCATGGAGAGCAGCATATAGGTGTTGCGGATCATCTTGTTGGTGGCAAGCGTCGCGGACGCCCGTGCCGACAGGGATTGTGACGGGCTGATGGAATGGATCGGGTTCATGGTTCTTTCCTCCTTCTAGTAGTAACAACATGAAGTATAGCGACCCTTTCCAATTCCATAAAGTCGAATATAATTGATATATTATTCGAAAATAACGAACTGGATGGCGCATGGGCACGCTGAATTACAAGCATCTTCACTATTTCTGGGCGGTGGCCAAGGCCGGAAGCGTGACCCGCGCCAGCGAGCGGCTGCACCTGACGCCGCAGACCATCAGCGGCCAGCTGAGCCTGTTCGAGGAGGTGCTGGGCGAGGCGCTGTTCGACCGCAGCGGGCGGCAGTTCGAGCTGACCGAGGCGGGCCGGATGGTGCTGAGCTACGCCGACGAAATCTTTTCTCTCGGCCAGGAGCTGGAGGAAGTACTGCACCACCGCCCCACTGACCGGCCCCTGCAATTCAGGGTCGGCGTCACCGACGCGGTGCCCAAGGCCGTCGCCTACCAGCTGCTGGAGCCGGCGATGCAGGTTGTGCAACCGCCGCGCATCATTTGCCGGGAAGGGAAAGTGGCCGCCCTGCTGGCGGAACTGGCGGTGCACCGGCTCGACATCGTGATCGCCGACAGCCCCATGCCGCGCACAATCGACGTGCGGGGCTTCAGCCACCTGCTCGGGGAATGCGGCCTCACCTTCTTTGCCACGGCGGAACTGGCGCGGCAGCACCCGGGGCCATTCCCGCAATCCCTGGACGGCGCGCCCATGCTCCTGCCGGGCGAGGATGTCGCAGTACGATCCAGGCTGACGCGCTGGTTCAGCGACCACCGGATTCGTCCGAGGATAACCGGTGAATTCGACGACGGCGCCCTGATGACCGCCTTCGGCCAGGCGGGGGTGGGTATCTTCGCCGCCCCTACAGCGATTGCGGAGCAGGTGATGCGACAGCACGAAGTCGTCAGCATCGGCACGACCGAGGAAGTGATCGAACAGTTCTACGCCATCTCGGTGGAGCGCAAGCTCACCCACCCGGCAGTAGTCGCCATCAGCCGTGCGGCGCGGCAGGAATTGTTCATCAAGCGGCGGCCGGGGGAGAACGCTTCAGGCTAGCCGCGTGTCGATCACGACTGCCCAGGTATCACCCCCGCTCCTTGGGTATCCAACTGATTATCTGCACCGCAGGCTCTGGCTGCAGCGTGACATGTTCGATGCCGAAGCGCTCGTGCAGCAGCTTGCGGCTCTCCGCCAGTATGCCTTCCCAACGCGCCATGTCCGAAACGGACAAATGGGCGGAAAGCATGATTTCTTCCGAAGCGATGCTCCACACATGCAGGTCATGCACCGATACCACGCCGGGAACACAGGCCATCTCCTGTCCGATTTCTTCCATCGACAAATGCAGCGGCACGCCTTCCATGATCCCGTGCAGCGCCTGGCGCAACAGGTGCAGGCTGGAAACCAGGATCAGCGCGCCGATGGCCAGCGACAGCAGCGGATCGATGGGCGTCCAACCGGTGAAAACGATCACCACCCCGGCAATCAGCGCCGCCACCGAGCCCAGCAGATCGCCCACGACGTGCAGCAGCGCGGCGCGGGTGTTGAGGTTTTGCTCTCCCCGGAAGAGCAGCCACGCCACCCCGATATTTATCAACAGCCCCAGCGCGGCGGTGAGCGACACCGCCTCGCCCTGCACCGCCTGGGGAGTTTGCCAGCGCTGCACGGCAGACACGGAAATCCACGTCACCAGCACCAGCAAGCCGAGGCTGTTGACTAGGGCGGCGAGAAACTCCGCCCGCCCCAGGCCGTAACTGTGGAGCTGCGAGACCGGCCGCCGGCTGACCCAGCTGGCGGCGGCGGCAATCACCAGCGCCCCGGCATCGTTGACCATGTGCCCGGCATCGGCCACCAGCGCCAGCGAACCCGCCCACCAGCCGACGCCCGCCTCCACCGCGGCGTAGCCCAGGGTCAGCGCCACGGCAAACCACAGCACCCGGCCCGCGGTTTCGCCGTGGGCGTGATGATGATCGTGATTGTGCGCTGCGCTCATATGACCTTCTCGCGGGTCATCCGTGCCGCGATCCAGGTGATGGCCACGGCAGCGCCCAGCAAACCGAACGCCACCGCCAGGTTATTCAGCCATTCCGGCGCGACCAGCAGCAGTGCACCCAGCTCCAGCATCATGGCGCCGGAGAGCAGCTTGAGCAGCCTGCCCTCGCGTTCCGTCAGCTTGCGCGCGCCCATGCTGCGCACGAAGGCGAGCACGATGAGACCCAGCGGCACCACGTAGATCAGGTTGTACAGGGCCAGATAGAGGTAATACCCGGCGGGCGGCAACTCGCTCAGGGTGAGCAATCGGGTATACACCATGGGAAAACCGGCGGTGCACAGCAGCTCGTAGAAGTTGGCGGCAATCGCCAGGAACACCGTCGCCGCGACCATCGCCGGCAGATTGTCGGCACCGAGGATGGCGCGGGCACGGCGGTAAATATCCGGTTTGCGCGATTCCGGGATGGACAGGGTCAACCCCCGCTCGAAGGCGAAGAAATCCTTGACGTTGACGACACCGACAAATACCGCCAGCGCCCCCGCAGCCAGGGTCACCCAGGCGAGGTTGCCGAGCACCTGGAACAGATTGAGCCAGGCCGCCATGAAGGCGAAATACATCAGCCCGGAGAACAGCACGAAAATGCCGCCGATGACGAGCATGCGCTTGCGGTTTTTCTGGTGCGCGAGCAGGGAAAGCAGGAACAGCAGCACAAAGAAGGCGCAGGGATTGAAGGCATCCAGGCCGGCGATGGCGACAGTCAGCAGGGGCAGGGAGAAATGCTGCGGGTCCACCTCGCCCAGGATGGGCACGCTGAGCTTGCCGGCCGAAAGGCCGGCAACCACGCTGCCCGCGAGGAGGCGGGCATGGCATTCATCCAGGCGCCACGCAATCTCCGCGCCCGTGGTTTCGGCCTTGTCCCAGCCCACGTGCATTTCGCCGCAGAACAGCAGGGCCGGCACGGAAGCGGCATCCTGCCCGAGTTGCGCCGCCATCGTTTGATACTGGCGGGCATGCTCGGGATGACCGGTCAGATCCAGGGAATGCAGCGCCACCCAGGGGCGGGTGGCGGGGATGGCCTCGACGAATGGCCGCGCCTCCTGGCAATGGAGGCAGGCGGTGGTCCAGTAGAAATACAGTTGCAGCTGGGGCTGGCCATCCGGGCCGGGCTTGACCCAGAGATCATCGGACTGCGCCGTGACTGGCATCATCCAGAGCAGGGCCAGGGCGAATATCGCCAGCAGGCGCGGCCAGGTCATGATCACTTTTAAACCGGCGTGGGTTAGGGATGGTTTCATTATGGCATCTGGCACGTGGTTGATTTAGGATTTTTGGCTGAAAATTCACTCAATAGCAAAATCGCATTTCGTGGTTGTTTTTAACTTCGCGCCCAATATCTCCAATCCCGACCCAGAGGAGTCGGTCCCTCTTACTGCTGATGGGCATCTCTAAAAATTCAAATTTCGTCATTCCGGCGAAAGCCGGAATCCAGTCAAATCAAGCATCTGGATACCGGATCAAGTCCGGTATGACGAATTTTTAGAGGTGCCCTGATGATCGTCCGGTTTTAGCGCTGAAACCGGCCACTTAAGCAGGCAAAGTGGAGTCGGGAATTCTCATCAAGGCGAAGTTGGTGATATTCCGACGCGAAGTCGCGAACGGCTACCTGATGAGAATTTATCAATATCCAACTCTCCAGATCGCAAGAACTCAAGAAAGCTGATCCCGCGATACTTACATGTCTCTTCGACGCTCAACAGAACCAAATAATCGCGGATGCCTTTCGGTGTGCTCACTCCCCCAATATTATGGCGAAGCATTGCAAATGGTTTTATCGCATGTTCAGCGTTGTTGTTATTCCATGGAACGTTATCGTAGTCGAGAAATGTGAACAACTTACCGGCATTCTTCTCGAATCGCTTCTGGTATTTGATGGCCACCTCTGTCGTAAATTGCTTTTTTAGAAGCGAGCCGTAAAAGCGCTCCACTTGCTTCTTGTGCTTTCTGAGGAACCATGCCTTAAGTCCGAAGCGATCAATCGTCTCTACTATCGATTTGAGTAGTTCGGAAAACTCGCGAACCATGCTTTGCAGTTCATCATTGAATGGTTCCTTGAGAACATCGTCATTCATGTCGCGAACAAGATGTATCAAACATTTCTGTTGGGGGCAATCGATCAAGTCATACGCAGCATAGAAATCTGAAATCAATACGCCCTTGAAGTCCCGTAAGAGTTCCTGAAGCATTCCGGCCTCTCTTGAATCAGCGTATACGTATGCTACAGAATTGTGATTAGCGAATACCCATACATAGGCATTGTGACGATCAATACTGACCTTTGTTTCGTCGGCATGTAAGAAGGATCCAGATATTATTTGGCTGAGAATCTTCTTGTAGGTTGCATCGTAAGCTCTACTGCCGAGTGACTTCTGGCAATACGAAAAAGTGTATGCCACGCTCATTCCAAATAACTGCTTCAAACTACGAGAAATCGACGTTTGAGACATTCTAAGTTCGATAATCTGGTAAAGAACATATGAACGAAGATTGAGACCAAACATGCTTCTCGTCCACGGCTTGTCTGGCATGGACGTGGTTGAATGACAAAATCGGCAGCGATAGGAGGAAAAGCAATACTTTATGATCCACCTTTTTATACCGGACTTGCTGAATTTAAGATCATGAACAATTTTTGTTTTACGAAGACTGCGATCCATGTGATGACCACCGCATTTTTCGCAGACTGAAGGACGCTCGTGAAGTTCAATAGTCTGATTTACTTTTACCGAATGTAGCTTAGTCTTCGCAGTATTATGAACTGCCGCCTTGACTCTCTTATCCGTCCTGAGATATATGCGGTTGCGCTGATAGTCCCAATACCCCGCCTTATTTATCTGCTCCAGCGCAGGAAAAGCAAATTCATTGGTTTTGAATGGATATATTTTTTCGCGCTTAAGCGAATCGACGTCAACAAAGATTTGCTTACCCGCAGTGGAAACACCAGTTTTCATCTCGCACAATTCACGTACGGAGTCGGTGACTCGTTCTAGAGCCGCACAGTCTTCGGCATTGTAGGTCGTCAGCTTCTGCAAAAGATCGTCTGAACGTGTCTCGATCCACTGGTGCCGCCAAACAATCGAAGTCAGTCCAGATGCATCCGTATTGGACCACTGAAAATTAAGGTACCTTGCAATGTCTTTGAGACCATTGGAATAGGTTGGGTAGTACACCTTCGCAAAGATGATCGATACTAGATTTATAGTGTGCTCGACAACCTCTGCTAATGACGAAAACTCAGACGGAATGCCGTATCGTGAACGCATTCTTGCTAAGAAAGTTGTCTCATAGCTGCCGTAATGAATGAGAACGGGCGTTTCGGTATTTGCCAAGATGGCTAGAAATTCATTCCATATCTGTTGCTCGCCATCTGTTTCGTTCGCCCACAGGTTGCGTTGGATTACTGACTGGTGATTACCGATGCGCAACCCAATGAGGTAATAGGACTCGCAATCTGGCACTCCCTCTACGTCAAGGTAAACGGGCGTCCCTTTAATCTTCAACTCAGGGCTGCCAACGACATGAATTCTATTTTCGCGGATCGAGAGCGCTTTTAGCGATTGATGATATTTTTCACTTTTTTCGGTCCGTGATTTAGCGCGGCGGCGAGGCCGGAACGTGTACGATAATTGGGTGACGGTGAAGATGCCTTTGGCCCGGAGTTTCTGGCGTTCCTTTTCGCTCATATTTGATAGTAGGCTGAGGTCGTCCTTTTCTATTGCTAGTTTGTGACAATGTTCTCTGAACTCGCACTCGTTGCAGTGACGGTTTAACGATAGATCGGGTGGCAAATGGTTGGACAGCAGTGTGGCTATTTTCTTGACGTGCATTTGCGCCCGGCTCGCCATACCTGCTGTTTTGATCTTGAGCGTTGTATGGTTGTCACCGTGAATTATTTTGCCATAGGCAATGGGGCGGGCAAGTAGTTTGGAAAGCGCCAGCGCATCAAAGGAAAGAAGCATCCTATCGTCATTGTCGATCTTATTCTTGAAGACAAAGCGAAGCGGGATGAACGTAGTTGGCCTACCTCTGCCTTCAGATGGGATTCGTTCAATTGCGTGAAGATTGGATTCGATGAGCCATGCTGACTGGTCCTTGGAATTTTGATTCGGGGTGGACGATGTTTGAGTGTCCGGGGAATCTCCTGCCGATAAAGGATGATCAACCATAGGGCTAGCATTGGCTGATAAGGAAACGTCAATCGCCAATCGCCACTTTACTGCTTTCAGGTCTTTTAAAGAAAAATCGTATTCGCCACCTCGACTGATGCGTGGAGCTAGTGCGTATTCTCCTGACGGCATCGGTGTTACCAGTCTTTTTGCTTCCGCTAAATGGTAGAGTTCTGTTTCTGTCTGCAACCATTCAGCGTAGGCATTTCCAGTGGGGCGCACATTGGTAGCCCGGAGCCAGCATTTCATCGGGCATTTGAGATAGGCTCCAAAGATATGAGGGGTAATCGTCATCGGCACCACTCTCCTTGCGCCACCCAAGCGGTTACCGGGTTCGAAGCGGCTTATTCTGGTGTACCGTGAAGTCGTAATGCTGCTTAATAATCACGTAATGCTCAAAGTCCCGCGTGTGTTGCCCAGAACTTCGCGGGAGCCACTATTGGATAGCTTTCAGCCAGCGCCAGCAAGTCTTTATCGCCGGTGATGAGATAGTTAACGCCCGATGTCTTAAGCGCCGCCAGCAAAGTACCCAGCACAGGCTGGTCATCAACATCACGCAAGCCGGGTTCACAATATGGCAGCGGCTCAATGACATCGGCTTGTATGGAAAGAATATCTACCAAATCGTCAATCTCCGCCAATGTCAAACCATGACGGTGTGCTAACCGAGGCAGCACGCGTCGCAACTCATCCAGGATGTACGCATAAAGCAGCACATCTACCGAACCGTTGCGCCAAGCCGCCATGATCTTGCCCGGCACACTGGCCGGATAAGCAATACCCGAGAGCAACACATTCGTGTCAAGCACTACCCTCAGAGTTGCCACGGGGCTCAGCTTTTCTTGTCTGGTGAGCGCGCCTGCGCCCGCTCAAGCTCAATAGCAGCCTCAATTTCAGCAAGCCCTTCCGCTTCAGGTACATTCGCAAAGCCAGCTTCTATGCGTTGGCATAGTGCGTCGAAGCGGCCCTGCATCCGGCGAATGCGCTCAAATAACCGCGCATCGACCAGCGCAGCCACTGGCTTGCCGTCTTTGTTGATTATCACGCTGTCGTGGCGATACTGTACCTGATTGAGCATCTCGCCCAAGTTCTGCCTAAAGCTGACCGCACTGGTTTCGGTGATCATGGCGCCCCCATTGGTATGACCGTATTGGTCATTATGACTTAATGAAAACTGACGGTCAATGCTCGCTATCCCGAGTGGCAGTTATCATGGTGGGAACAGTCGGTCAGCCACTCGATTCACCATCTCCCGGAGTGACTCCTCCTAGCACGACCGAGACGTTCGCGTACTTGCAAATCAACACAAATGCAAATTTTTATGTTATCCAGTTCCCGCCCTAAATCAACCACATATTACGGATACTATTCACCCCATTACAACCCTCAATAAGCAAAGCGGCTCCTCATTTCCTCCAGGTTCAGCTCTTGCAGAATCTGCTCCAGCCGGTCCTGGGCATTCTTTCTCGGCGCGTCCTTGAAGCTGGCGATGATCAGCTCGTTTTTCATGGAATGCTCCCAGCCGACCAGCTCGGTCACAGTCACCTGGTAGCCGTGGGATTCAAGCAGCAGGCAGCGCAGGACGTTGGTGATGAGGCTGCCGAATTCCCGGGTGTGGATGGGGTGGCGCCATATCTCGGACAGGGGCGTTTTCGAGAACGAATCATTTTTGTTCTTGCGCAGCACTGCGGCCAGTTCCGCCTGGCAGCAGGGCACCAGCACGATGAATTTGGCCTTCTTCTGCAGGGCGAACCGGATCGCGTCGTCCGTTGCCGTATCGCAGGCGTGCAGCGCCGTCACCACGTCGATGTTTTCCGGCAACTCGGCGGAGGCTGTCGAGGCTTCCACCGACAGGTTGAGGAAGGTCATACGCCCGAAACCCAGCCGCTCGGCCAGATCGCGGGATTTCGTGACCAGCTCTTCGCGGGTCTCGATGCCGTAGATGTGCCCGGCCGCCAGCTCCTTGAAGAACAGGTCATAAAGGATGAAGCCCAGATAGGACTTGCCCGCGCCATGGTCGGCCAGGGTCAGGTTTTCATTCCCGGCCAGCACTTCTTTCAGCAATGGCTCGATGAAGTGAAACAGGTGATAAACCTGTTTCAGTTTGCGCCGGCTGTCCTGATTGAGCTTTCCATCCCGCGTTAAAATATGCAGCTCTTTGAGAAGCTCGATGGATTGACCGGGCTTGATTTCGGGGATGAGATTCACGATGGCTTTCTGTGGGCGGATGGGGCCATTTTAACCTAGAAAAAGCTATTGAACCGCATAGGACGCGAAGGAATTCAAAAGCTTGACGTAAAAACGTACTCGTTCCATTTCTACGCCATAAGGTGAATTTGGAGCGACCTCCAGGTCGCGAATTCGGTGGTTCGCGACCTGGAGGTCGCTCCTACAGGGATTGGGTTTCACCATTGAAATAGAAGTGGAATTACTCCCCTTCCCCACGCGTGAAAGTTGGTGCAAGAGAAAAGCGTTGCCGCAATTCGGGCACCAGCTTCGCCCGAATCTCGTCCCGCACTTTGACAAAGCTTTCCAGCGGCTCGCCATGGGGGTCGTGGAACGGCATATGGATCGCGGGGATGGCCCTGGGGAAAACCGGGCAGGCTTCCCTGGCGTTGTCGCACACCGTCACCACCAGGTCGATAGCTTCGTTCATCACCGAGTCCACGTCCTTGGGGTAAAGCTCTTGGGTATGCAGGCCACCCAGCTTCAGCGCCGCGATGGCGCCGTCCGCCACTTTGGGCTGGGGCCGGGTACCGGCGGAAATCGCCCGCACTTGCGGGCCGAGGTCGTGATTGACGAGGGCTTCAGCCATCTGGCTGCGGCAGGAGTTGCCGGTGCACAGAATCAGTACGGTTTTAGTCATACCGTTTACTCCTTGCCGCAACAGCCGCAGCAGGATTCCTTGCCGCCCAGCCAGCCTTCCACTACACCCTTGGCCGGCACGCCGCCGGCATGCACCACCTTGCCGTCGATCACCACGCCCGGCGTCGACATCACGCCGTAGCCAAGGATGGCAGCCATGTCTTCCACCTTTTCCAGCTGGATTTCCACGCCTTTGGCCTTGGCGGTTTCCTCGATCAGCTTCATGGTCGCGTTGCAGTTGGCACAGCCTGTGCCCAATACCTTGATGTTCTTCATTTTCCAGCTCCTCGTAAAAAATTTTTAGGGTTTGATCGCCTCGATATTAGCGGAAACCACGAATTCTTCAATCTTCCTTCCCGGCGCCCAATCCCGGATGAAAGCGCGGCTTGCATCCTTGGGTGTGATGTTCACTTGCATGAACCCCGCCGCGCACAGCATGGCTTCCAGTTCCCCGATCAGCGATGCCCCCGCCATGCAGCCGGTGTAAAGTGCCAGGTCGCGCCTCGCCTCCTCGGGCAATTCTGCGGTTGCGACAATATCGGAAATGGCCAATCGCCCACCCGGTTTCAAGACGCGAAAAGCATCGCGGAACACCTGCGACTTGTCCGGCGAGAGGTTGATCACGCAGTTGGAAATAATCACGTCCACTGTGGCATCGGCCACCGGCAAATGCTCGATCTCGCCAAGGCGGAATTCGGTGTTGGTGTAGCCGCCCTTGGCCGCGTTGGCGCGGGCTTTGGACACCATGTCCGGCGTCATGTCCACGCCGATGACATGGCCGCTGTCGCCCACCTGACGCGCCGCGAGAAAACAGTCGAAGCCCGCCCCGCTACCCAGGTCCAGAACGGTTTCACCAGGCTTCAGCGCGGCAATGGCCTGGGGATTGCCGCAGCCCAGCCCGAGGTTGGCGCCTTCCGGCACCGCGCTCACTTCACTTTCACTGTAGCCGATGCCACGCGACAGAATGTCGGCGGCCGGCAACTCGGCCGGGGTGCAGCACGCCGGACTACAGCCGCAGCCAGCATCTGCGCGGGCCACAGCCCCATAATTTTCGCGCACTGCCTGGCGGATTTCGTCATGCTTGACATCATTCATTTCATCCACCTCTCAACAACAGGATTGACCAGATTTCGTCGGCGCGCAGCAGGCGCCTTGCGCGATGCCGATGGCGGACAGCTTCGCTTTGGCGCTTTCCTTGCGGCACGCCTCGTCGAAACTGGCGTCCAGACTCTCTCCCGCCTCATCGCGGATGTGGCGCGCGATTTCGACCACCGCGTCGATCCGCTCCTGCGCCACGCCATACTGCTTCAGCTTGTCCATCTGGCACAGCCCCTGTTTGGGGTGGTTGGCGGCAATGTTGGCCGCCAGCGAGACCAGGGCCACGATGGAAGGATGCAATTCCGTGCTCATCACAAAACTCCTAACTGATTAAACAACATTCCGACAATGACGAAGGCGGTCGCCAGATAGCCGGCGAACAGCGCCAGCAGCGGCCATTTCACCACCTTGCGCAGGATCAGCATCTCCGGCAGGGACAGCGCCACCACCGCCATCATGAAGGCCAGCACCGTACCCACCGGCACGCCCTTGGCGAGCAGCACCTCGGCGATGGGGATGATGCCCACCGCGTCGGAATACAGCGGCACCCCGACCAGCACCGCGCCGATCACCGACAGCAGGCTGCCGCTGCCGGCGATGCCGACGATCAGGTCTTTAGGCACGTAGCCGTGCATCAGAGAACCGATGCCGACGCCGATCAGCACGAACTTCCAGATGCGGCCGACGATCTCCCTGACCTGACCCATGGCGTACTCATGGCGCGCTTTCAGGGAGCGGTCTTCCTCCACCGATTGCATCTGCCCCATATGGATTTTCCACACATACTCTTCCACCCACTTTTCCGGCTTGAAGCGCTCCAGCACGAAGCCGCCGACCAGCGCCACGGTCAAACCGGTGGCCACGTAAATCACGGTCATTTTCCAGCCGATGACGGAGGCCAGCACCACTACCGCCACCTCGTTCACCATCGGGCTGGCGATCAGGAACGACAAGGTCACGCCGAGCGGAATCCCCGCTTCGACGAAGCCGATAAACAAGGGCACCGAAGAGCAGGAGCAGAACGGCGTCACCGCGCCCAGTCCCACCGCCATGAAGCGGGAGCTGACATTGCCACGATTGCGGATGAACTCGCGCACGGTCTCCGGCTTGAGCAGGGCGCGCAGCAAGCCCATGACGTAGATCACCAGAGTCAGCAGCACCATGATCTTGGTCACGTCCATCACGAAGAAATGGGCCGCGTCGCCGAAAGGGGTGCCCTTCAGCCCTGCCAGGTCGTAGATCAGCCAGTCGGCCAGTGCTTCAAACATGATTCTGCTCCATACCCGCCTCGTACCAACCTTTGCTGCGGTTGACCACCTTCACCACCGCCAGCATTACCGGCACCTCGATCAGCACGCCCACCACCGTCGCCAGCGCCGCGCCGGATTCGAAACCGAACAGGCTGATGGCGGCAGCCACCGCCAGCTCGAAGAAGTTGGATGCGCCGATCAGCGCCGACGGCCCCGCGACGGAGTGGGCAACGCCGAGGCGGCGATTGAGCAGGTAGGCCAGACCGGAGTTGAAGAACACCTGGATCAGGATCGGCACCGCCAGCATCAGGATCACCAGTGGCTGGCCGATAATCGCCTCTCCCTGGAAGGCGAACAACAGCACCAGTGTGGCCAGCAACGCCGACAGCCCCCAGGGATGAAGGCGCTTCAGGGTGCCGTCGAGGTTGGACTGCCCTTGCGCCAGCAGGCTGCGCCGCCACCACTGGGCGATGGCGACCGGGATGACGATATACATCACCACCGACAGGAACAGCGTGTCCCACGGCACGCTGATCGCCGACAAACCGAGCAGCAGTGCGACCAGCGGCGCAAAGGCGAAGATCATGATGACATCGTTCAACGCCACCTGGCTCAGGGTGAACAGTGGATCGCCCTTGGTCAGGTGGCTCCACACGAACACCATCGCGGTGCAGGGTGCGGCAGCGAGCAGAATCAAACCGGCCACGTAGCTGTCGAGTTGATCGGCGGGCAGATAGGGCGCGAACACCTGGCGCACGAAAATCCACCCCAGCAGCGCCATGGAAAATGGCTTCACCGCCCAGTTGACGAACAGCGTCACGCCGATGCCGCGCGCATGGGCGCGCACCTCGTGCAGGGCGCCGAAATCGATCTTCATCAGCATCGGGATGATCATCACCCAGATCAATATCCCCACCGGCAGATTGACCCGCGCCACCTCCAGGCTCCCGAGGAAACGGAAGGCGGCAGGGAAAATCTGGCCAAGCCCTATGCCGACAGCGATGCAGAGGAATACCCACAGGGTGAGCCAGCGCTCGAAAAAGCCGATCTCCGCTCCGGCAGCGGTTTTGGCGGTGATATCACATTGCGCGCTCATTATTCGCGACCCCGGGAACAGGAGAACATATGGCCACTCATATATTTATCAATGCAGATGTACTGAAGCCAAAAAATTTCAGGCGCAGCAGCGAACGGGGCGATTGGGCATCTCTTTCAGGCGCTTGCGGTCGGCCTGAAAAATCGCCAACGCAGTGCAGCCCTGCCCCATCTGGTCGAGTATCCGGTAGGCCCACGCGGGCAGCAGGGGATGGATGCGATAATAAATCCACAGCCCTTCCCGGCGCACCGACAGCACCCCGCTCTCGCGCATCACCGCCAAGTGTCGCGACACCTTGGGCTGGGGCAGATCGAGAGCGTGACAAAGTTCGCACACGCACAATTCGTCATCGCCCACCAGCAGCGCCAGAAGGCGGCGGCGGGTTTCGTCGGAAAGCGCATCGAAAAAATCATGGGTGTCTATCATTTGGCAAATATATGCGCACAAACGAATATAGTCAACCCGTTTTTGAAATGCCTGATTGATTTTGTGCCAATTTAGATCGAAGGCTGGGTATCCTTCGCGGGATGGTTCAGCTTCCAGGTTTCCATGCATCCCAGGCCGCAGAAGTGGGCAGTGTAGTCAGCGCCTTCAAAAGTCAGCGCCGCGCTGGGCGGAATTTCGGCCTTGCAGAGATCACAGGTCAAGGGGGCACAAACATCGTCTTCCGAACAGGAGACAATAGACGCACCGGCAGGTGTCTTTAGTTGCATGGTTAACCTCCTTATATTATCTAATTTTTAGTTTAGATAATTTTGACTCCCGTGATGCAGAAAAATTCAAGCCGTGTTGCCACCCCGTGACGGGTTCAGTACTGCAAAAAAAAACCGGGGTTGATATTTGTCCTAGTTAGAACTATTATGCTTCTAACTAGGACTTGTTATTGACCATGACCCCCACCCCATTCCTGCCCACCCTGCGCGAGCTGGCCAGCGCCTACCAGGCCTTCGAGGCCTATTCGGCAGTGCATATCCGCACCCTCGACCTGACCCCGGCCCAGTTCGACATCATCGCCACGCTCGGCAACACGCCGGGCATGCCGTTCAAGGAACTGGGCGAAAAAACCCTGATCACCAAGGGGACGCTCACCGGAGTGGTAGACCGCCTGACCGACAAAAAACTGGTGCAGCGCGTAGCTTCCCCCAGCGATGGCCGCAGCCAGACCGTGCAACTGACCCCGCAGGGAGAAGCCCTGTTCGAGCGCATCTTCCCCGATCACCTGGCTCATTTGCAGCGCGCCTTCGTTGAACTCTCGCCGGATGAACTGGCCAACCTGGAGAAGTCTCTGCGCCACCTGCGCGAGGCGCTGGTCAGCGCACGCAACCGCATGAAGGAAGCACCATGACTGCTCCCGCCCGCTATACCCGAACAGCCATCAGCCTGCACTGGCTGGTCGCTTTCCTGATTCTCGCCGCCTTCCCGCTCGGCCTCACCATGAGCGACCTGGCGCTATCGCCGCTCAAGCTCAAATTGATCAGCTATCACAAATGGCTGGGCGTCACCGTATTCCTGCTCGCCGCGGCTCGCCTGGCCTGGCGCGCAACCCACACCCCGCCGCCCTTGCCGGCTGCCATGCCGGCCTGGGAACGCTACGCCGCGCACGGGCTGCATCACCTGCTGTATGTGCTGCTGTTCGCGATTCCGCTCAGCGGCTGGCTGATGAGTTCGGCCAAGGGCTTCCAGACCGTGTATCTGGGCGTGCTGCCGCTGCCCGACCTGATCGGCAAGGACAAGGCGCTGGGGGATGTTCTCAAGGAAGTGCACGGGATGCTGAACTACGGGATGCTGGGGCTGGTTGCCGCCCACGCCGGCGTCGCGCTCAAGCACCAGTTCATCGACCGCGACGGCATCCTCGCCCGGATGCTGCCTTTCCTCGACAAGGAGAACACCCGATGATCCGCCTGCTTGCCATCCTGAGCCTGCTCGCCTCCGGCTTTGCCTGCGGCGCCGAACTGAGCGCCGTGCAGCTCGACCAAAGCAGCATCGCTTTCGTTTCCAGACAGATGAACGTGCCGGTCGAAGGCGCCTTCAAGAAATTCACCGCGCAAATCAGCATCGATCCAGCCAGACCCGAAGCCGGTCGCGCCCGGATCGAGATCGATCTGGCCAGCATCGACGCCGGCAGCGCCGAGGCGAACGACGAGGTCAAAAGCAAAAGCTGGTTCAACACCCGCGAATTCCCCAAAGCCAGCTTCGTCTCAAGCGCGGTCAAGGCGCTCGGCGGCGGCCGCTTCGAAGCTTTCGGCAAGATGTCCATCAAGGGGAAAACTCTAGAGTCCCGTGCCCCTTTCACCCTCAAACAAGAAAAAGGCGTCCTGATTCTGGACGGAGCCTTTCCGCTGAAACGCCTCGACTACGGCATCGGCTCCGGCGTGTGGAGCGACACCTCGGTGGTCGCCGACGAAGTCCTGGTCAAGTTCCATTTCGTTTTGAAGTAGCCCCACCCTCAACAGGAGAACCACCATGAAGAAACTCGCCATTCTCGCCGTTGCCGCTTCCCTGTCATCCGCCGCTTTCGCTGCCACGGAAACCTACGTCATCGACAACACGCACACCTTCCCTCGGTTCGAGTACAACCACCTGGGCTACTCCATCCAGGTCAGCCGCTTCGACAAAACCAGCGGCAAAATCACCCTGGACCGCGCCGCCAAGACCGGCTCTGTCGATGTGGTGATCGATGCAAAATCCGTGAATACCGGCTACGCGCTGTTCAATGATCACATCCAGGGGGAGGATTATTTCTATACCGAGAAATACCCGACCATCACCTTCAAGTCCAGCAGCATGAAATTCGATGGCGACAAACTGGTCGCCGTGGATGGCGACCTTACCGTCAAGGGCGTGACCAAGCCGGTGACGCTCACCGTGACCTCCTTCCACTGCATGCCCCACCCCATGCTCAAGAAAGACGCCTGCGGCGCCAACGCCACCGCCAAAATCAAGCGTTCCGAATTCAACGCCGGGAAAAGCGCCCCCTTCGTGAGCGACGAAGTGACCCTGACCATCCCCGTCGAGGCGGTCAAGGAATAAGGAGCTGACAAACCCTACTCCATCACCGGCGGCAACTGCGCAGCGAGTGCATTCTTTTCCGCCGCCACCGTGCCCAGTAGCGCGAAACCGAGCAGCTTACCTTCCGCGCCGCGGAACAACGCCCTGACGCCGTCGTCCACTTCCTCGATCTGCCACTCGCCCTGTGCGCCCATGTCCGGCGGCGACACCACGGCCGGGCAGGCCGGGGTTTTCACCACCACCGGCATGGCCGGATAGCGCAGCCGGGTAGCGGTGCCGGCCAGGGTAGGGGCCAGGGCGCGCGCCGCCTGCATGATCGGCATGACGAAAGGCAGCACCCTGCCCTCCACTTCCGCGCAATCACCCAGGGCGTAGACATCCGCGTCGCTGGCCTGCAACCAGGCATTCACCACGATGCCGCGATTGACCTTGATTCCCGCTGATTCTGCCAGTGTGTTCCGCGGCCGCAGCCCGACCGCCGACAGCACCGCATCGGCCGCCAGGGTTACTCCGTTGGCCAGTATCATGCGGAACCCTTCCCCGGCGCGTTCCACCTGCTGGGTGGTCGTGCCGAGATGGAAGACGATCCCCGCCGCTTCCAGCTTGCGCTGCATGAACGTCGCGGAGGCCGGCGGCAACAAACGTCCCAGCACCTGCGGGGCAAGGTCGATGACATGCACGCTGTAGCCGGCCCCGGCGAGGTCATTGGCAAACTCGCAGCCGATCAGCCCGGCTCCGAGTATGGCGATGTTCTTCTTCCCCTCGATGGCCGCGCGGAAGCGCCGGTAATCGCCATGATCGTTCACCGACAACACCGCATCCGCCCCGTCGCCCTGCAGCGGCAAACGGATGGGGTCGGCACCCATGGCCAGTACCAGCTTGCTGTAGGGCAGCGTTTCGCCATTCACGGTCACCTGCTTGCGAGCGACATCGATAGCCGTCACCCTGGCGTGAGCACGGATCTCCAGCTTGAGCTCCTCCGCCATCTGGGCGGCACTTTTGCCGAGCAACGCATCGGCATCCTTGTTCTGGGCAAACGCATTGGAGAGCATGGGTTTGGAATAGAACCCGCCGTGATCCGAAGAAAGCATCACGAGGTAGGCCTCGCCGTCCAGCTTGCGGAACTCGCGGGCCACGGTGTAGCCAGCAAGCCCGCTACCGATGATGACCACGGGCAGCCGGTTCATGATCAGATCTCCACCATTTCGAAGTCGGCCTTGGCGACGCCGCACTCAGGGCAGGCCCAGCTCTCCGGCACATCCGCCCAGCGCGTGCCGGCAGGAATGCCTTCCTTCGGATCACCCGCGGTTTCGTCGTAAACAAAGCCACATACGATGCATTTCCATACTTTCATTTTCAGCTCCTTGATATAGTGATTAAACGGCGGTTAACTGCTTTTCATGTTATCCATTAAAGCTAAAACATCGTTGTGGGAGCGGCGCCCTCGCCGCGATTTGCGGCACATTCGCGCCGAGGGCGGCGCTCCTACATGCACGAGCATTCCAATGGACAATCCGAGTTGAATGATCAGGTTATTTCACCTCAATCTTGGCCAGCGTATCGCGGTAGTGGTTGGCGTGCTTCTCTTCCACCTTGGCCAATGCCGCAAAGCGCTTGGCGGCTTTCTCCAGAGTGACCCTGAACTGGTGGGCATGCTCCCTGGATTCCGCAATCTGCTCGTCGATTTCCGCCACCGCAGCCTGGTTGCCTTCTTCCACCGCGGTATGGCGGAAGGACGGATACATTTCGGTGTATTCGTGCGTCTCGCCGGCAATCGCCATTTCCAGGCACCTGGCGGGCGTCATGGACCCTGCCGGGTAGAGCAGGTCAAGATGGCCCAAAGCGTGCTGCACTTCCTGGGCAGCGGTTTCCTCGAACACCCTGGCAGTCTCCGCATCGCCGGCAGCGCGGCAGACTTTGGCAAAGAACATGTACTTGGTGTGAGCCATCGATTCGCCGGCGAAGGCGGCTTCAATATTCTGGATCGTGGTCGGCGCTTGCATTTCGTTTCTCCTTTTGGGTTGAGCGTCAGTGCGTTGAGTGCACGATACGCATGGTAGAGAAACGCAATGGATAGGTCTAATTGATTGTTACGATAAGCTCGATAGCTATTGACTATGACACAACGGCGGGCTCGTCCAGCTTGCTCACACCCGGCAGATTGCAGGCCAGGATCGCCTGGTACACCGCCTCCACCGCCAGCGGGCGGGGAAAGCTCTTGCGCCACGCCAGCGCCACGCGGCGACTGGGAACGGGGACAGCAAACGGGCGCACGGCAAGCAGGCTGTTATGTTCGGGAATTCCATCCGCCGAGGTCGAAGGCAGCACGGTAATGCCCACCCCGGAAGCCACCATGTAGCGGATAGTTTCCAGAGAGCTGCCCTCCAGCGTCTTCTGGATGCCGTTGCTGCCGCGGTTGAGCGCCGGGCAGGCCTGCAGCACCTGGTCGCGAAAGCAGTTGCCGCTGGTCAGGAGCAGCACGTCCTCCTCACTCACCCAGGCGGCGGGGATTTCCGCGTTTTTCAGCCAGGTATGACCGCTCGGCAGAACAATGCGAAACGGTTCGTCGTACACCGCACGGGTAACCATACCGGCTTCGGCGAAGGGCAACGACAGCACCACCAGATCCAGCTCGCCGCGCCTGAGTAAATCGGCCAGTTTGTGCGTGTAATTTTCCTGGATCAGCAGCGGCATCTGCGGCGCCCGCTCGCGCAGGATAGGGATCAGCTCCGGCAGGAGATAAGGCCCGATGGTGTAAATGGCGCCCAGACGCAGCGGCCCCGCCAGTTGGTCCTTGCTCTGCGAAGCGACGCGCTTGACCCCCTCCGCCTCCTCCAGCACGCGATGGGCCTGGGCCACGACCTGTTCGCCTAGAGGCGTCAGCGATACCTCGCTCGCGCCGCGCTCGAACAATGTCACCCCAAGCTCCTCCTCCAGCTTGCGCACCGCCACGCTCAAGGTCGGCTGGCTGACGAAGCAGGCTTCCGCCGCACGGCCGAAGTGTCGCTCACGCGCGACGGCGACGATATATTTGAGTTCAGTGAGGGTCATGTCGGCATTCGGCGCGAGCCAGCAGGAAACCGCTACGATAGCCAGTTTCCGGCGCCGCTGTCCACCCATTTCAAGGGGAAGGCTGGGATGGGGGTTGGCCGCGATTTTCGACCGCATTCGCGCCGGGGGCGGCGCTCCACATGTACGATCATTCCAACGGACAATCTGAGATCAGTACGGCATAGGGTGAAGATCGAAGCTGGCTAATCCTCTGCCTTCTTTTTTTTCACCGTCACTTTAGCCTGCCGGGAAATTGACTTCCTGATTTCAAACAATTCCGCCAGCCTCGCCGCGACCCGGCGATTGACGCTGCCCTCCGGATATTTTCCGGAGGCATCAGCTTCCCCCGCCGGCACGCCGGTCAGAAGGGCTATCGCCTGATCGACATTTTCCACGGCATAGATATGGAACCGGCCAAGCTCTGCCGCTTCCACCACATCCCGACGCAGCATCAAATGTTTCACGTTGGCGGCGGGAATCAGCACCCCCTGCTCGCCGGTCAGCCCCCGTGACGCGCAGATATCGAAGAAGCCCTCGATTTTTTCGTTGACCGCGCCGATCGCCTGCACCTGGCCGAACTGGTTCACCGACCCGGTCACCGCCAGGGACTGCCTGATCGGCGCATCCGCCAGGTTGGACAGCAGCGCGCACAGTTCCGCCAGGGAGGCGCTGTCGCCCTCTACGATGCCGTAGGACTGCTCGAACACCAGGCTGGCGGAAAGCGCCAGCGGCTGGTTTCTGGCGTAGCGCGCAGCGAGGAACGAGGACAGGATCAGCACACCCTTGGAGTGGATGGCGCCGGAGAGTTTCACCTCGCGCTCGATGTTGACCAGTTCCCCTTCGCCTAAGCGGGTGGTAGCCGTAATCCGGGTCGGCTGGGCAAAGGCGAATTCGCCCAGTTCGATCACGGAAAGCCCGTTCACCTGCCCCGCCATCTCGCCCTCGGTGGCGATCATCAGGGTATCGCGCAGGATCTCCTCGTACAGCCTCGCCCTCAGCCTGTCCAGCCGGTGAATGCGGGTGTCGATCGCCTGCTGCACGGCGGCAGCGTCCACCACTTCGTGGCCGGCCTCGCGCGACCAGTAATCGGCCTCGAGCAGCAGGTCAGCCACGCTGCGCATGTGGGTGGATAGCCTTTGTGCATCGCCGGCCAGGCGCGCACTGTGCTCGATCACCCGCGCCACCGCGCCGCGGTCAAACGGCTGCAACCCCTCCTTGCGAGTCAACGTGGAAATCAGCCTGGCATACAGCAGATGGGTATCGACGCTGCGCTCGATGCGATCCTCGAAATCCGCCGCCACCTTGAACAGCTCGTCGAATTCCGGATCGTATTCCTGCAGCAGGTAATAGAACAGGCGGTCGCCGAACAGGACCACCTTGGTGTCCAGCGGAATCGGCTCAGGCTCCAGCGACACGGTGCTGACCAGGCTGTACATCTGCCCCAGCGATTCGATGCGGATCTCGCGCGATTGCAATGCCCGCTTCAGGGCCTCCCAGGCAAAGGGCTGCACCAGCACCTTGCGCACGTCCAGCAGCAAATAGCCGCCATTCGCCCGGTGCAGCGCACCCGGCTTGATCATGGTGAAATCGGTCACCAGCGCGCCGAACTGGGCGGTATGCTCGACCCGCCCGACCAGGTTGCTGTAGGTCGGGTTGTCCTCGCTGACGATAGGCGCGCCGGGAGTTGCGTCGTGCGTCACCAGCGCGTTCACCTGGTAGCGGTGGAAGGTCTGGTGCGACACCACGGTCATGCCGGCAAAGCTGGCGGATTCCTCCTGCTTGCGGAAATCGTCCGCGTTCTCGACCACGTCCTGCTGCACCAGGTCGAGGTATTTCAGCACCTCGGGCAGGTTGGCGTAGGCTGCCCTCAGCTCGTTCACCAGGTGGACAACGGCCGACAGGGTGGTTTCGCGGTTGAGCTGCTTGACCTGTTCATGCCGCTCCTTCCGCCACTGCGGCATCTGCCGCAGGATTTTTTCCAGCCGTTCCTGCAGCCCGGCGATCACGGCCTCCACCCGCTGTTTTTCCTCTTCCGGCAACTTCTCGTATTCGTTGGGGGGAATCACCTCATTGTTGTGGGTAGGGGCAAAGGCGAATCCGTCAGGTGTGCGCAACAGCACGATTTCCTGCTTCTCGGCTTCATCTCCCACTTCCTTGAATGCCTGCTCCCGCCGCTTATTGAATGCCTCCTGGATCGCCTCGGTCTTGGCGCGGTATTCGTCGCTCTCGAACAGGGCCGGGATCGCAGCACGCAAATCTTCCACCAGCTGCGCCATGTGGCGGCGCAGTTCGGCGCCCTTGCCGGGCGGCAGCCTGAGCGCCTGGGGCTGGTGCGGCTGAGGGAAATTGTTGATGTAGCACCAGTCGGAGGGCTGATGCTCGCCCCGCGCCCGCTGTTCGAGAACCTGCCGCACCATGCTGCGCTTGCCCATGCCGGAGGGGCCGAGAACGAAAAGGTTGTAGCCCTCGCGGCGGATGCCGGCGCCGAAGCGTACCGCGTCCATGGCGCGCATCTGGCCGATGATTTCGGCCAGGTCTTCCAGCTCGGCCGTGGTCTGGAATCCGAACTGTTGGGGATCGCAGGGTTGATAAAGCTGGTTGGGTTGCAGCGGTGATAGGATGGTCATTTTTATCTTTCTTGAGAAGACGACACGCTCTCGTTTTTATTATAGGGTACCAAGTCTCGGTTATCTGGCTGCAAAGTCACATGCAACTCTATCAAGGAGGCTCCTGGTTTTGAGTTTTCTATAGAGGCCACCAGCTGCTGCGATGTTGTTCGCCGGCCAGATCGCGCAGCTTCTGGTAAAGATCCCGCTCCTCGGCGGATAGGCGCTCCGGGATATGCACCCGGATGCGCAGGAAAAGATCGCCGTGTTGCCGGCCGCCGAATTCGGGCAGCCCCTTGCCGCGAACGCGCAGCACCGTATCATGCTGCGTGCCGGGCGGGATGGTCACCTCGGCAGAACGATCCAGCGTCGGCACCTTGAGCTTCGTGCCGAGAACGGCATCGGCCACCGAAATCGTCTCGCTGCGCCAGAGATCGGCGCCATCGCGCTCGAAGCGCGGATCGGGCGCACTGCGCACCACCACGAACAGGTCGCCAGGTTGCCCCCCCTGTTCCCTGCTCGGCATGCCGCGGCCGGGAATACGCAGGGCCATCCCCTCCTCCACCCCGACCGGGATCGTGACGCTCAGGACTTCTTCGTGGGTTGTCTTGCCCGTGCCGCCGCAAGACGGGCAGGGCTTGTCGATCACGCTGCCCCTGCCCAGGCAGGCCGGGCAGATGCTGATCTGCTGGATGAGGACATTGCTTTTGTCGCGGGTTTCGCGGCGGCGGATGGTCTGCTGGCCGGTGCCGTTGCATGCGCTGCAAACCCGTGGCTGAGTGCCCGCTGCCGCGCCGCTGCCGTGGCAGGCTGAACAGGCTGTCTGGTATGGCAGGCGAACCTTCTCCTCGCCACCGGAAACCACCCGCTGGAGCGGCACGACCAGCTCGACCTCGATATTCGACCCGCGCACCGGGCCGGCCTGGCGGCGGTGAAAAAAATGATTGAACAGCCCGCCACCCGGACCGAAATCGAAGTTCAGCCCGCCGAACAGGTCTTCGAAATCGATGCCGCCGAACAGGTCCTCGCGGCTGAACCCGGCCACGGCTTCGAACCCGCGGGCATCATATTCGGACCGCTTTTTCGGATCGGAGAGCACGGCGTAGGCCTCGGCGATTTCCTTGAAGCGCTCCTCGGCGCCCGGCTCCTTGTTGCGGTCGGGGTGGTACTGCAGGGCGAGCTTGCGGAAAGCGTCCTTGATCGCCTTGCCGTCGGCGTTTTTCGGAACGCCAAGCACCTCGTAGTAATCGCGTTGGGCGGTTACGATGATGATTCCTTCATCTAAAACTTATTGACGTCGAAAAAACGATTGAACCACAGAGGACGCGGAGGACGCAGAGGAAAAACAATAGGTTATCGACTTGCACCGATTTTCACTTCCGGTGAGCTATTAATGGCGAGTTAGCCTTTGAACTCCTCCGCGTCCTCTGCGTCCTCCGCGGTGAATTGTTGTTTTAAACAATTAATCGCTTGTCCTATCTTGTCTCTTTATATTCCGCGTCCACCACCCGGCCGCGCGGCCCGGAGCCGCTTGGCCGGGCTTCGCCGGCGGCAGCGCCTTCTTCGGTTTTTTCTCCCGGATAGGGGGTCTGGGCATACACCCCGGCACCGGGCTGCTGGGCATAGATCACCGCACCGGCTTCCTTCAGCACCTTCTGCAAGGCTTCCGCGCGCTCGGTGGCAAGCCGGGCATCGCGCTTCACCAGCGCCTCCTTCGCCTCGCGCAGCGCGGCCTCGATCCGGCCCTTGAGTTCGGCGGTGAGCTTGTCGCCGAAATCCGCCAGCATCCTTTCCGCCTGGTAGCAAGCAGAGTCGGCCGCGTTCAGCTTGTCCACCTCCTCGCGCCGCTGCTTGTCCTGATCGGCGTACTGTTCGGCCTCCCGGATCATGCGCTGTTTCTCGGCATCGGATAGCCGGGTCGAGCCGGTAATGCGGATCGACTGGGATTTTCCGGTGGCGGTATCCCTGGCGGTGACGTTGAGGATGCCGTTCGAATCGATGTCGAAAGTCACCTCGATTTTCGGCATGCCGCGCGGCGCAGGAACCAGACCGTCTAGGTTGAATTCCCCCAGGCTGGCATTGTCCGGGGCCATCGGGCGTTCGCCCTGAAAGACGTGGATGGTGACGCTGGTCTGCATGTCGGCGGCGGTGGTGAAAATTTCGGATTTTTTCACCGGCACCGGGGTGTTGCGCGTGATCAGGGGGGTTGCGACGCCGCCCAGGGTTTCGACGCCGAGCGTCAGCGGCGTCACGTCCACCAGCACGATATCGCCCACCTCGCCCGACAGTACGCCCGCCTGGATCGCCGCGCCGGCGGCGACGCATTCCATCGGGTCGACCCCCATTTCCGCCTTGCGGCCGAACAGGTCCTCGAAGAAAGTGCGTACCGCCGGCATGCGGGTCGGCCCGCCGACAAAGACGACCCGGTCGACATCGCGCGGGGTGATGGCGGCATCCCTTAATGCCTGCTCCACAGGGCCGCGGCAGCGCTCGATCACGGAACGCACCACCCGCTCCAGGTCGGTACGCGTCAAATCCAGTTCGAGGTGGCGCGGCTCACCGCCCGAGGAAGCGATGTAGGGCAGGCTGATATGCGCGGTGGTGCTGGCGGTCAGTTCGATCTTGGCCATCTCCGAGGCTTCGAGCAAACGCGCAGCGGCCTTGCGGTCGCCGCGCACATCGATGCCGGATTCCGTCCTGAAGCGGTCGGCCAGATATTCGAAAATACGCTGGTTCATGTCGGTGCCGCCGAGCTGGGTATCGCCGGAGGTGCTCTTCACCTCGAACACGCCCTTGCCGAACTCCATGATGGTGACGTCGAGCGTGCCGCCGCCGAAGTCGATCACCGCAATGCGCAGCTCCTGCCCCAGCCGGTCGAGGCCGTAGGCGAGCGCCGCCGCGGTGGGTTCGTTCACCAGCCGCGCCACCTCGATGCCGGCAATGCTGCAGGCGTCCTTGGTGGCATTGCGCTGGTTGTCGTCGAAATAGGCGGGAACGGTGACTACCGCCTTGGTTACCGGCTCGCCCAGGAAGGCTTCGGCGTCGCGCTTGATTTTCTGCAGCAGGAAGGCGGACAACTGCTCGGGAGAATACTCGTTATTGCGCAGGCGCACCTTCTCGCGCCGCCCCATCTGGCGCTTGAAAGCGGAGGCAGTTCCTTCCGGATTCGACGCTGCCTGACGCCGCGCCGGTTCGCCGACCAGCATCTGCCCGTCGGCGGTCATCGCCACATAGCTGGGAAACGCCTTGCCGCCCAGGCTCACTCCCTCGGCGCTGGGGATGATGACCGGCCGGCCGCCGCGCAGCACGGCGGCTGCGGAGTTGGAAGTGCCGAGGTCGATCCCGATGATAGCCATGATTCTCTCCCTGATTTTTTCTAAAATTCACGCACTGTCTTTATAGCCTACTATACTTTCAAAAATAGCAGAAGGCGGTCCGACAATGATCAAAAACACACGCATCCGGCGAACCGGCGCACTAGTCATGGTGGTGCTGGGCGCAATCCTGATGTTTCTCGCTCCGGAAGTCTGGCCGGGCGCACTGCTGCTCGCCCTGGGCGTCATCATCGAACTGGTCGGCATCACGCTGGAGCACAACGCCAAATAAGGCTATCGGCCACGCTGATATTGCCCCATCAACTCCGCATGGCCGATAATATGCCCCTGCATGGCCTTTTCCACCACCGCTTTGACAGGTTTGCCCAAATCCGGCAGAACAACATCCAGCGCATACAGCTTGAAAAAATAGCGGTGGCGTCCCACGGGCGGGCATGGCCCCCCATAAGCCGTGCGCTGCCAGTCGTTCACCCCTTGCAACGTCCCCGGCGGCAGCACCTTTGCCGGAACGGCCTCAGGCAATTCGCCCGCAATGGGCGGCAGGTTGTACAGCACCCAGTGCGACCAGATCATCCTAGGCGCGGCCGGATCGGGCGCATCGGGATCATCCACGATCAGCACCAGGCTTTTTGTTCCGGCTGGCAATCCGGACCAGGCCAAGGGCGGAGAGAGATCCGACCCATCGCAGGTATAACGCTGCGGGATCGTGCCGCCCTGAAAAAACACCGTGGATGTCAACATCATGTTCCTGCCCTCCTGTTTTCTATCGCCCGCCATGACGGGCAGAACCGCCGCTAACAGCGCCGCCACAGCCATGCGCCGCAGGGCGGCATCATTGCGAATCAAGCTGTTCATCGTCACTCTCGAAAATAGGCCACTCGCTTCAATATAGCAGCATCCAGACAAGGGTTTGCCCTGCCCAACTGCGGCGCTACAATGAATGAATTTTTCCATGGGGGTATGACGGTATGCGACAGGCTGTGCTGCGGGTATTGGCGTTGCTGGCGTTACTGATGCTGTTGTTTTACTCCGTCAGTGTGACCGTGGCATGGTGGCGGGATGAGATTGCCCTGACGAATGACTGGAACTGGTTCTGGGTAGGCCTGTTACCCATATTGATCGTGTTGTGGTGGCGCTATTTTTCCATCTTCGGCTGCAAGAATCCCGCCTGCCTGCTGCCGGAAGATGAGTCCGTAAAGAAATCGAAATGTCATGAAAAGCAATAAATCAACGGGTGGGCTCGTCTATTCCACCGAGCACGGAAAAATGTGTCCCGAGTGCCGGAAACCCCTTGCCGAGTGTGTTTGTAGCCGGAATGCAGCCATGCCTGCGTCTGACGGCATTGTGCGCGTCTCCAGAGAGATCAAAGGCCGCAAAGGGAAAGGCGTTACCCTGATCAAGGGGCTCACGCTGGATGCGCTTGCGCTCGCGCAACTTGGCAAGCAGCTCAAAACGGCGTGCGGCTCCGGCGGCACGGTGAAGGAGGGGATGATTGAAATCCAGGGCGATCACTGTGAGCGGGTAATCGAAAACCTCAAGAAGCAGGGCTGGATCGTTAAGCGGGCTGGTGGGTAGTTGGCCTGCCTCCACCGCGCCACATCCCGACTCGATGGCATTGCCGGCGGGGTTATGCGTCGCTCTCGTAACTCGACGGTGTGACCCCGGCGCGGACGAGGAATTCGCGCAACTGCTTGATCAGCATTTTGTCGCAGACATTGCTTTGATGGGGGTGGTGCAGGAATTCCTCGAAACCGTTGAGCGTCACGTGGAAGCGCGCGCCGTGTGCGGAGGCGACGCTGGCACCCAGGTGGTGCAGCAGGGATTCGATTTCGCGCCAGTGGATGTTGCCGCTGACCGGATCGTGGAAGATGGCGCGTAGCAGGCTGCTATGCTTGTGGCTCATGGCGGTGCTCCTTTTATGTGCGACCTTGCCCGAATTATTATCCCCTGTGGCGGCAAGGTAAAGCAAAGTTGAGCAGATTTTGCGCGGTGTGAAATAATAGCTCCCCTGTGCTTGCTTTCGTGTGATGCATGGAAGCAATAAACCCAGATTATCCATTAGGGCCAAAACACCACTGTGCCAGCGGCGCCAGCCCTCCCCTCAATCCCCTCCCGCAAGCGGGAGGGGAGGCGATCGCCCCTTCCCCCGCTTGCGGGGGAAGGTTGGGATGGGGGTTGGCCGCGATTTGCGGACGCATTCGCGCCGGGGGCGGCGCTCCTACATACACGTGCATTCCAATGGACAATCTGGGATAAAGCTGACTAACCGAGATTCCAAAGACCCGATGTCCCTATCCGAGCATTCCCATTCCAGCACTACGCCCCAGCCCGGTGCAGCCAGTCTGCGTTCGATCGGCCGTCTGTTCCCCTATCTGTGGGAGTTTCGTGGCCGCGTGCTGCTGGCGCTGGCTTTGCTGATCGGCGCCAAGCTGGCGGCGGTGATGGTGCCGCTGGTGCTGAAGGAGATCATCGATGCGCTGGACAAATCGCGCGCCGATCTGGTTTTGCCGCTGGCGCTGATCATCGCTTATGGCCTGCTGCGCTTTGCCAGCACCACTTTTGCCGACCTGCGCGATGTGGTGTTCGGCAAGGTCACGCAGCGCGCCATGCGCCGGGTAAGTATGGCGGTGTTCCAGCACTTGCATGCGCTGTCGCTGCGCTTTCATCTGGAGCGCCAGACCGGCGGCATCACCCGCGACATCGAGCGCGGCACCAAGGCCATTTCCAGCCTGGTGGGCTACTTGCTGTTCCGCATCACGCCTACCGTGCTGGAAATCCTGATGGTGGCGGCGATCCTGTTCGTCAAGCTGGACTGGGTGTTCGGGCTGATCACGCTGGTGACGCTGGCGGCGTATATCTGGTTTACCGTGACCATTACCGACTGGCGCACGCAGTTCGTGCGCCGCGCCAACGCGCTGGATTCGGAAGCCTACGGCCGCGCCATCGACAGCCTGCTGAACTATGAGACGGTGAAATACTTCGGCAACGAGCGCTATGAGGCGACGCGCTACGACACCAGCCTGGCAGAATGGGAACGGGTGGCCCTGCAATCCCAGCGCTCGCTCGGCCTGCTGAATGCGGCGCAGGCCGGCACCATCGCCGTCGGCGTCACGCTGATGGTGCTGCGCGCAGCGAACGGCGTGGTGGAAGGCACGCTCACGCTGGGCGACCTGGTCATGGTCAACGCCTTTCTGTTGCAGATGTTCCAGCCATTGAGCTTTCTCGGCGTGATGTACCGCGAGATCAAGCAGTCCATGACCGACGTGGAACGCATGTTTACCCTGCTCCATCGCCCGAAGGAAGTGGAAGATGCGCCGGATGCACGACCACTGGCCGTGCGCGGCGGCGAAGTGCGGTTCGAGCACGTCAGCTTCGCCTACAATCCCGACCGCCCGATTCTGCATGATGTGAGCTTCACCATCCCGGCCGGAAAAACCGTGGCCGCGGTGGGCGCGAGCGGCGCGGGGAAATCCACCCTGGCGCGCCTGCTGTTCCGCTTTTACGACGTCAATCAAGGCAGCATTAAGATTGACGGCCAGGACATCCGCCAGGTCAGCCAGGACAGCCTGCGCGCTGCCATCGGCGTGGTGCCGCAGGACACCGTGCTGTTCAACGACAGCATCTACTACAACATCGCCTACGGCCGCCCGGATGCCACACGCGAGGAAGTCATCGCCGCCGCCCGCGCCGCGCATATCCTGGACTTTATCGAAAGCCTGCCGCAGGCTTGGGACAGCGTGGTCGGCGAACGCGGCCTGAAACTCTCCGGCGGCGAGAAGCAGCGCGTCGCCATCGCCCGCACCCTGCTGAAGAATCCGGTGATCCTGATTCTGGACGAAGCCACCTCCGCGCTGGACACCAAGACCGAAAAAGCCATCCAGGCCGAGCTGCTGGAAATCGCCCGCAGCCGCACCAGCCTGATCATCGCGCACCGGCTCTCCACCGTGGTCGAAGCCGACGAGATCCTGGTCATGGACGCCGGGCGCATTATCGAGCGCGGACGGCATCCCGAGCTGCTGGCAAGAGACGGCGTGTATGCGCGCATGTGGGCGCTGCAACAGCAGGCGGAAGAAGAAGTCGCATAAGTCTCTATAATCTGGATTTAGAGGGCCAGGAAAGCAACAATTATGAAACGCTTGACGATGATTCTGGCGGCGCTGCTGCTGGCTGGCTGCGCGGCTTACAGCGGTGGCGGCCTCAAGCCCGGCGAGGCGAGGCTGGAGGATGTGCTGCGCGTGATGGGGCAGCCGGCGATGCGCTGGCAGGAGCCGGACGGCAGTCTGCAGCTGGCTTATCCGCGAGGGCCGATGGGCGTTCACAGCTACATGGCGTTTATCGGGGCGGATGGCAGGCTGCAGCGCATCGAGAACGTGATGGACCGGAGCGCTTTTACCCGCATCCAGGCCGGCATGAGCAAGGAGCAGGTGCTGCGCATCCTGGGGCCGTCGTGGCCGGGCTGGACGGTGTATTTCAAGGCGCGCGACGAGCTGGTGTGGGAATGGCGCTATTGCGACGAATGGAATGAGCTGGCGCGCTTCGATGTGCTGTTCGATGCCGGCAAGGAGACGGTGCGCTCGACCCTGAGCCTGACCGAAAGCCAGATGGGGTTGTGCAAACGGGGATGCTGGTGCTCGCGCTGACGCAACGTGGCCAACGATGGCGGCAATCCTGGGGGCGTGCATGAGCGCGCGCGCCACGCACCCAGAAAGAAATAAATTGAACTTTACTGTTTTTGCTGTAGTCTTAGTGCAAGTCTTTGGAATTCAAGTTTCAATTGCGGTACCTCATTAAGTTGGTCTGTTTTTTTCCTTGATATTCGATAGGCTGGGCATCTGCCCGTCTTCAGCCGGCTATTTTTTAGCCGGATTAACTTGATATTGAGGTGACACAATGGCAACAGGTACTGTGAAATGGTTTAACGATGCAAAAGGTTTTGGCTTTATTACCCCGGATGATGGCAGCGAAGATTTGTTCGCGCATTTCTCTGCAATCCAGGCAGGGGGTTTCAAATCCTTGCAGGAAAACCAGCGGGTCAGTTTTGATGTGACAGCCGGCCCTAAAGGCAAACAGGCTTCAAACATTCAAGCTGCGTAAACCTGCAGCAATTCAGGAAAAAGCCCCGGCATGCCGGGGCTTTTTTTCGCCTGTACCACCTTGCCCCCTGCCCCTGCGCGTCTATAGTTACTATTGCTGCCGTTCTGTCGTAACGTCAACTTTATCCGGGCTGCAACGTTATTTTGCTATCTCCCCGCGCCAGGCTTACGGCGCGCAACCCCAGGAGAATGCTCCTGGCTAACCAAGGCGACATCCATGTTTCCATTATCCAGAATGATCACTGCGCTTTCCGTCATGCTGCTCATCGTCATGAGCAGCTTTCCCGCCCTCGCCCAAGAGGATGATCAGAAAGCGGCGGCCAGCCCCTTGCGCCTGAGCTACGTCGAAGGGGATGTCTCTTTCTCGCGCCTCGGCGCAGAAGACTGGGTGGAGGCGCAAATAAACACTCCGCTTGCCGCCGGCGATGCGCTCTATGTCGGCGGTGACGGCATCCTCGAACTCCAGATGGGGAGCCGGGCCTTTGTCCGGGCCGACGACGATACGCAGCTCACGCTCGTCAACCAGACGGCCGATTTCGTTCAGTTCAGAATCACTTCCGGCCGCGTGTCCTTCGATCTGCGCACGCTTCCCACGGGCTATTCGGTGGAGGTGGACACACCCAACGCGGTGTTCACCATCGATCGACCCGGCTATTACCGGGTGGACGTGAATGGGGATGTGCACTTCATCACCCGTCGCGGCGGCCGGGCGATAATGGTTCCGGCCGGCGGGCAGGCCATGAGCATTCAGCCCTCCGAGGAAATCGTGGTGCAGGACGGCGCCGTGGCTCAGGCAAAAACCTACGTGGCGCCGGAGCTCGACCGGTGGGATCGATGGAATTACGCGCGCACGGACAGCCTGGTCGATGCGGTCAGCGAACGCTACCTTCCCGCCGGAATCGCCGGCGCCTCCGACCTGGACCACTATGGCAGTTGGCGTGTCGTGCCGGAATACGGGTCGGTCTGGGTGCCCCACGCGGTTTCTCCGGGATGGGCGCCCTACAGCACCGGCAGGTGGGTCTGGGATCCCTACTACCAGTGGACCTGGATAGACGACGCACCGTGGGGATGGGCTCCGTTCCACTATGGCCGCTGGGTTTACCTGAGCGGCTACTGGGCGTGGACCCCGGGCCCGGCGGTCAGATACGCGGTGTATGCCCCCGCCCTGGTGGCGTTTTTCGGCATCAGCCCGCATCTGTCCATCGGCATCGGCATCGGCGGCTCAGGGGTGGGATGGGTGTCGCTCAGCTGGGGCGAACCACTGGTCCCATGGTGGGGACGGACCGGTTTCATCGGCAGACCCTGGTGGGGCGGCTGGCATGGCCCGCGGGTGGTGAATAACGTGGTCATCAAGCAGACCACGGTCGTCAACGTGACCCACATCACCTATCACAACACCCGCGTGAATAATGCCGTTGTCGCCACGACCAGTGAGCACTTCGGCCGGGGCCCCGTGCACGATGCGCCGGTGCGGGTGACGCAAACCCGGGAACTGGAACATGTCCGAGGCACCCTGCCGGTAAAACCCGGCCCGGCAAGCCTGGTGGCGGGTGCCCGCAAGGGCGTTCGCCCGCCGGAAAGCGTGCTGTTACGGCCGGTGGTGTCCACGCGCCCGCCCAGCGAATCCAGGCTGCCATGGCGCACCGAAGCACCCAGGGCCGAGAAAAAAGCCGCCCCCGAGCAACGCTACGTCGAGATGCCCAAGCGCCCCTCCACCGGCCTGCCGCGCCCGGAATTCGGCGCTCAGACCGGGGCGGAACGCGCCACCCCGCCGCTTCAGCCACGCTTCAAGGAAAGACCGCGTGAAGCCGAACCGGCTACCCCTGGCAGCGTGATACAGGAACGCACCCAGACCGACCGGGCCGAACCCAGGGCGCCGCGCACCCCTGCCCCGGAAGCGGCGACGCCGCCGCGCACCGTGCGTGAAATTGCCCCGCCGCGCGCAGTTCAGGAACAGGAAAGGCCGCGGGCAACGCCGGAGCCCCGCCGTGGTGAGGCAGCGCCAGGCCGGATTCGCCCCGCCCCCGAGGCAGCCCCGCAACGCGAACGCGCGGACCTGCCCGGCAAGCCGGCCAACCGCATGTACCGCGGCCAGGACAACAAAGAGAGCGGCGATCGGCGACGCTCGAAGTCTGACAATTAGAACAACAACCCCTTGATTGCACGTGGACAAAATCAAGGGGTTGTCGCCGCCCTTGCCAACCGGACGAAAGAAAAGTAATATTGCGCGTTTCGTCTGCCCCGCAGAGTAATATCCAAGGAGTTTCATCAATGGCAAACACCGCACAAGCCAGAAAGCGTGCAAGACAGTCCGACAAGCAGCGCGAGCACAACACCAGCCAGCGTTCCGAGTTCCGCACCGCGGTCAAGAAGGTGATCAAGGCTGTTGAAGCTGGCGACAAGGAAGCTGCCAAGGCGGTTTACCTGGAGTCGGTTAGCGTGATCGACAGCATCGCCGACAAGAAAATCGTGCACAAGAACAAAGCTTCACGCCACAAGAGCCGTTTGAACGCAGCCGTCAAGGCGATGGCCTGAGACCCGCCGCAGCACTAGCTGCCGCGCGCCCGTTTTGCTTGCCCGGCAGCCTTTAGCTAGCCGGGCATTTGTTTTGGCTTGACCGCCCCTGCTTGCCACGCCTTGAGGCGGGTTTGAAGGGCAAATTTCTCTTGCAAGTATCCGTTGTTTGGCTAAATATAACGCTTTCGAGCGTACCGATACACGGCGGCTGATGCCGCCGTGTGCATTTATATTTTTCGCGCGGTCATTTGTCCAACTCTAAAGCAATAACGGCTCACCCTATATGTCACATTTAATGAACACCTATGCCAGATTGCCCGTCGCCTTTACCCGCGGCGAAGGCGTATGGCTTTGGGACGAACAAGGCAAACGCTATCTCGATGCGGTCGCCGGCGTCGCCGTCAACGGTCTGGGGCATGCCCATCCGAAACTGACCCAGGCGATCTGCGAGCAGGCGAAGACGCTGATCCACACCTCCAACCTGTACCAGATTCCCAAGCAGGAGCAACTGGGCACCAAGCTGGCGCAATTGGCCGGCATGGACAAGGTATTCCTGTGCAACTCCGGCGCCGAAGCCAACGAAGCCGCGATCAAGCTGGCCCGCCTTTATGGCCACAACAAGGGCATCGACAGTCCCGCCATCATCGTCATGGAGAAAAGCTTCCACGGCCGCACCATGGCGACGCTGACCGCTACCGGCAACCGCAAGGTGCAGGCCGGATTCGAGCCGCTGGTGAGCGGCTTCGTGCGCGTACCCTACAATGATATTGCCTCGATCAACCAGATCGCCGAGCACAACAAGAACATCGTCGCCATCCTGGTCGAACCGGTGCAGGGCGAAGGCGGCATCCAGATACCGCAACCCGCCTACCTGCAAGAGCTGCGCCGCATCTGCGACAACCGCGGCTGGCTGCTGATGCTGGACGAGGTGCAGACCGGCATCGGCCGCACCGGCTCGATGTTCGCTTTCCAGCAGACCGGCATCACCCCCGACGTCATGGCGCTGGCCAAGGGTCTCGGCTCGGGATTCCCGATCGGCGCCTGCCTGGCGAAAGGCGCGGCAGCCGAAGTTTTCAAGCCCGGCAACCACGGCTCCACCTTCGGCGGCAACCCGCTGGCCTGCACTGCTGCGCTGGCGACGCTGGAAGCGGTCGAGGAACAAAACCTGTGCCGGCAGGCTGCTGAAATCGGCGCGCTCATCCGCGACGGCTTGAGCAATCAACTGGCAGGTACGGCCGGCGTTGTCCAGGTACGCGGCGCCGGGCTGATGATCGGCGTCGAGCTGGACCGCCCCTGCGGCGATCTGGTCAAGCTGGCGCTGGAGCTAGGCCTGATTATCAACGTTACGGCGGACAGCGTGGTACGCCTGCTGCCGCCGCTGGTCATGAAGCGCGACGAGGCACAGCAAGTGGTGGACATGCTCGCGCCGCTAATCAAGGACTTTCTCGCGCAGAAATAATGCGCCCCCGGTGGCCTCTATGCAGATCAAACATTTCCTGCAATTCAACGACCTGACCCGCGACGAGTACGAACACCTGTTCGAACGCACGCGCCGGATCAAGGAACAGTTCAAGGCCTATCAGACCTACCACCCGCTGCATGACCGCACGCTGGTGATGATTTTCGAGAAGGCGAGCACGCGCACCCGGCTGTCGTTCGAAGCCGGCATGCAACAGCTCGGCGGCAGCGCCATCTACCTCAACACCCGCGATTCCCAGCTGGGCCGCGGCGAACCGGTGGAGGACGCCGCCCAGGTGATCTCGCGCATGAGCGACATCGTGATGATCCGCACCTTCGAGCAGGAGATCATCGAGCGCTTTGCCGCCCATTCGCGCGTGCCGGTGATCAACGGCCTGACCAACGAATACCACCCATGCCAGATCATGGCCGACATCTACACCTACATCGAACAGCGCGGCAGCATCAAGGGCAAGACGGTGGCGTGGATCGGCGACTCCAACAACGTCTGCAATACCTGGCTGCAGGCAGCGGAAGTGCTGGATTTCAACGTCCACGTTTCAACCCCGCCCGGCTATGAAGTCGAGCCGGAGCGCGCCGGGCTGTACGGCACCGACCACTACGAAGAATTCCGCGACCCGATGGAAGCTGCGCGCGACGCCGACCTGGTCACCACCGACGTGTGGACCAGCATGGGCTTCGAGGCCGAGAATGAAGAACGCAAGCGCGATTTCGAAGACTGGCAGGTGGATGCCGACATGATGCGCCTGGCCAAGCCCGACGCCCTGTTCATGCACTGCCTGCCCGCCCACCGCGGCGAGGAAGTCGCTGCCGAGGTGATCGACGGCCCGCAGAGCGTGGTGTGGGACGAGGCGGAGAACCGGCTGCATACCCAGAAGGCGCTGATGGAATACCTGCTGCTAGGCAAAATTACGGATTAAAATCTTTTCACCGCAGAGACGCGGAGACGCGGAGACGCGGAGACGCAGAGATTTTAATTTTCTCTGCGCCTCCGCGCCTCTGCGGTCAAACCAGTTTTTGATATCAGGAATCAACATGAGCAACGTCAACAAAGTCGTCCTCGCCTATTCCGGCGGGCTGGATACCTCGGTCATCCTGAAGTGGCTGCAGGACACCTACCAGTGCGAAGTCGTCACCTTCACCGCCGACATCGGCCAGGGCGAAGAGCTCGAACCGGCGCGCAACAAGGCGCTGCAGTTCGGCATCAAGCCGGAACAGATCTACATCGACGACCTACGCGAGGAATTCGTCCGCGACTTCGTCTTCCCGATGTTCCGCGCCAACACGGTTTATGAAGGCGAATACCTGCTCGGCACCTCGATCGCCCGTCCGCTGATCGCCAAGCGGCTGATCGAAATCGCCAAGGAAACCGGCGCGGTCGCGATTTCGCACGGCGCCACCGGCAAGGGCAACGACCAGGTGCGCTTCGAGCTCGGCGCCTACGCCCTCAACCCGGAAATCAAGATCATCGCGCCGTGGCGCGAGTGGGACCTGCTCTCGCGCGAGAAGCTGCTGGCTTATGCCGAGAAGCACGGCATCCCGGTGGAGATGAAGCATAAGGCCGGCGGTTCCCCCTACTCGATGGACGCCAACCTGCTCCACATCAGCTATGAAGGCCGCCACCTGGAAAACCCGGCTGCCGAGGCCGAGGAAGACATGTGGCGCTGGACGGTGTCGCCCGAAAAGGCGCCCGACCAGGCCGAGTACCTCGACATCGAATACACCCACGGCGATCCCGTCGCGATCAACGGCAACAAGCTGTCACCCGCTGAAATTCTGGCCGAACTCAACCGCCTCGGCGGCAAGCACGGCATCGGCCGCCTCGACCTGGTGGAAAACCGCTACGTCGGCATGAAATCGCGCGGCTGCTACGAGACCCCCGGCGGCACCATCATGCTCAAGGCCCACCGCGCCATCGAATCCATCACCCTGGACCGCGAAGTGGCTCACCTCAAGGACGATCTGATGCCTCGCTACGCCAGCATGATCTACAACGGTTACTGGTGGGCACCCGAGCGCCGCGCCCTGCAGGTGCTGATCGACGACACCCAGCGGCACGTCAACGGCTGGGTACGGGTCAAGCTGTACAAGGGCAACGTCATCGTGGTCGGGCGCGATTCCAAGACCGACTCGCTGTTCGACTCTACCATCGCCACCTTCGAGGACGATGCCGGCGCCTATAACCAGGCCGATGCGGGCGGCTTCATCAAGCTCAACGCGCTACGGTTGCGGATTGCGGCGAAGTTGCAGAATCGTTAATTTAACTGCGGAGGCGCAGAGACGCAGAGGAAACCCGTTTCTCTCAGCGCCTCTGCGCCTCCGCGGTAAATGAAAGGAAAAATACCATGACCCAATTCGACAACGTCAGCATCGTCAAGAAAGCCAACGTCTACTTCGACGGCAAGTGCATTTCCCACACCGTAGTATTCCCCGACGGCAGCAAGAAAACCGTCGGCGTGATTTTCCCGAGCAGTCTCACTTTCAACACCGGCCTGCCGGAGCTGATGGAGATCAATGCCGGTGTCTGCAAGGTTAAACTGGCGGGCGAGAAGGACTGGAAAACCTACAAGGCGGGAGAGAGCTTCAGCGTGCCGGGCAACACCAGCTTCGACATCGAAACCGTGGAGATGCTGGACTACGTCTGCCATTTCATCACCGAGTCCACCTGCTGCGCGGGTTAACAGGGTGTTGAAAAACAAACCGCCACGCGCCCATTTCGTCATTCCGGCGAAAGCCGGAATCCAGTAACACACTGTCTATTCGTTGGCACCCTATCCTGGACACCGGCTTTCGCCGGTGTGACGGGTCGCTTTTGTTACTTTCCCGAGTTTTTCAACACCCTGTTAAAGGGGAGTCAGCCATGCCGACATTCGATATCGTTTCCGAAGTAGACAAGCAGGAATTGCGCAACGCCGTTGACCAGGCCAACAAGGTCATCAGCGGTCGCTTCGATTTCAAGGGTTCGGATTCGCGCGTCGATCAGGCGGAATATGTGCTGACGATCTACGCCGACGACAACTTCAAGCTGGAGCAGATCTTCGACATCGTCAACCAGACATTCGGCAAGCGCAACATCGACGTGAGCTGCCTGGACAAGGGCAAGATCGAGAAAATCAGCGGCAACAAGGTCAAGCAGACCGTTACCGTCAAGACCGGCGTAGAAACCGAGCTGGCGAAGAAAATCGTCAAGCTGATCAAGGATTCCAAGCTCAAGGTCCAGGCCAGCATCCAGGGCGAAGCGGTGCGCGTCACCGGCGCGAAGCGGGATGTGTTGCAGGAAACCATCACGCTGGTCAAAAAATCCATCACCGACTTTCCGCTGCAATTCCAGAATTTCCGGGATTAGATTTCACCGCAGAGGGGCAGAGACGCTGAGATTTTGATTTTCTCTGCGCCTCAGCGCCTCTGCGGTTTACTTTCGGAGGCAAGACATGCCTAAAGTCCTCGTCCCCCTCGCCCAAGGCTGCGAAGAAGTCGAAGCCGTCACCATTATCGACCTGCTGCGTCGCGCCAAAATCGAAGTCATCTCCGCCGCCCTCGACGATCAGCCGGTGACCGCCAGCCGCGGCGTCCGCCTGATCGCCGACACCACTCTGGATGAAGCGCTTGGACAGGAATTCGACATGATCGTACTGCCCGGCGGCATGCCCGGTATGACCCATCTGAAGAACGATCTCCGCATCATCGCCCTGCTGCAAAAAATGGCCCGTGATGGCAAGTACACCTGTGCCATCTGCGCCGCACCGGCCGTGCTGGCAGAAGCCGGCCTGCTGGCGGGAAAATCCGCGACCGGCTATCCGGGCTTCATCGACAAGATGAACCTGCCCACCGTCACCCACAAGAACGATCCGGTGGTCAGGGACGGCAAGGTCATCACCTCGCGCGGGCCAGGCACGGCGATGGATTTCGCCCTGGAACTGATCGAGGTTCTGGCCGGGAAAGCCCAGCGGGACGAGGTCGAAGCCGGTTTGCAGCGGCCGGGGAAATTCTGACGCTGCAACCGTCTCATGCTGGCTCCAGAAGCCGAATCGTGTATACTTGACTAAATTACACAACTATTCAGCGGTGCCCCATGAGTTTCAAAGTCCGCCTCCTGCCCAGCGGCAAAGAGTTCACCGCCGAGAAAAACGAAACCGTGCTTGAAGCCGCGCTCCGCTCCGGCATCGCACTCAACTACAGTTGCAACAATGGCAGCTGCGGCGGCTGCGGCGGCAGGATAAAGTCCGGCCAGGTGCGCGAAACCCGGCAACACGATTTCCGCTTCTCCGACACGCAGAAGGCCCGGGGCCATGTGCTGCTGTGCGTCACCGCCGCGCAATCCGATCTGGAAATAGAGGTCAAGGAGGCGGGCGGCATCGAAGATATCCCTCTCCAGCGGATTCCCACCAAAGTTGAGCTGATGGAGCGCGTTCAGGACGACACCATGATCCTGCACCTGCGCACGCCGCGCACGCAGACGCTGCGCTTTCTCGCCGGGCAGCACCTCAGCCTCGCGATCGCCGGCATGCCGCCACGCAACAAGTCGCTGGCCAGCTGTCCGTGCAACGCCATGCACCTGCAATTCCATATCCGCCGGGTGCCGGGCGATCCATTCTCGGAATACGTTTTCACCCAGCTGAAAACCTCTCAAACGGTGACGGTCGAAGGTCCATGGGGCAACTTCTCCCTGGATGAAAGCTCAAAGCGGCCCATCATCTTCGTCGCCTACGAAACCGGCTTCGCGCCGATCAAAAGCATTATCGAGCACGCCATCGCCCTGGAGCTTGAGCAGCCCCTGCACCTCTACTGGATGGCACACCGGCCCGGCAACCATTATCTGAATAACCTGTGCCGCTCCTGGCTCGACGCCCTGGACAACTTCAGTTACACGGCGCTGACGGGGAATGATTTATCCGGTGTATCCAGCTGGGAGGCGTCCACCGACCCAGCGGTGGGCCAGCGCGACATGGAAGCCGCAGGTGCGGCGATCGTCGCCAATCATCACGATCTTGCCGGCTTCGACGTCTATCTCACGGCACCGGAATCAAGCGCAGAGGGAATTATCGGATTGCTGCAGCGGCACGGCCTGCCGAAAGGGCAGTTGCACCTGGACGTCATGAAGCGGTTCTAGCGCGTGAATAATTCCGGCTAGCGCACCAACCCTTCAATCCACTTTGTATAGGTTTTCTGCGCAGCCGCATTCAAGCTCTTCACGCGCTCCGCCAGATTTTCAAGGATCTCCGCCGGTTGCTGCACTGCCGGACTGGCGCTGGCGGAGGCAATTTCTTCCTCGCCCAGCTCACACCATTCCCGCACCATCTCTTCGGTCATTTCGATATGGCATTGCATGCCCAGATGCTTGCCCAGGGCGAACGCCTGATTTGCACAGTGCGTGTTACCCAGGATACCGGTAGCGCCGGGCGGAATCGTGAAGGTCTCGCCATGCCAGTGAAAGGCATTGAATTTTTTCACCTCTCCGAACCAGGCCTTGGCTGTGGCATTGTCCGCCACCGTCACCTCGCCCCAGCCGATTTCCTTGACCGGATTCCTGCCGACGACCCCGCCCAGGGCCTTGGCCATCAACTGCCCGCCGAGGCAGTGGCCGAGCACGGGAATATCGGCCTGCGCCGCCTGCCGGATCAGTTCCAGGGAATGGGGTATCCACGGCAGGTCGTCGTTCACGCTCATCGGTCCGCCCATGAACACCAGGCCGCTGAACTGTCTGGCATCTGTCGGCAGCGCGTCACCGGCATCGATCCTGAACAGCTGCCAAGGTATGCCGTGACTATCGAGAAATGTGGCAAAATAGCCTGGCCCCTCGCTGGGCGCATGGCGAAAAATCGCAACCGGTTTCATGATCTGCATGATCTGGAGGAGTCCTGATGAGTTTAACATTGCGCCATTCTAACCTGCTCGGCCTGGCTATTCTACTATCCACCGCAAGCAGCGCCCCTGCCACCGAAGTCAACGTGGTCGGCCTGTTCAGCGGCAAGGCCATGGTCAGCATCAATGGCGGCAAGCACCGCGTAATAGCCGCTGGCGAGACCTCGCCGGAAGGCGTCAAACTGATCACCGCCGACTCCTCGACCGCAGTGCTGGAGATCGACGGCAAGCGCCAGAATTTGGGCATGGGCAAGAGCGCTTCCATCCCATCCGCCAATGGCGGCGGCAACCAGAGCGCAGTCCTGGCCGCCGATATCCAGGGTCATTTCGTCACCACCGGCAGCATCAACGGCACCAGCGCGCGCATGATGGTGGATACCGGGGCAACCCTGGTATCGATGGGCAAAGATGAAGCGAGGCGGCTCGGAATTTCCTATCTCAACGGCGAACGCGGCATGGTTTCCACCGCAAACGGCGCGGTCCCGGCCTACCGCGTCAACCTCAACACGGTGAGGGTGGGCAATCTCGTGCTGAACCAGGTCGACGGTCTGGTGCAGGAAGCCAGCATGCCCTACGTCCTGCTCGGCATGAGCTTCCTGAAAAGGCTGGAAATCAAGCAGGACGGGACTAACATGACGCTACTGAAAAAATACTAGGCTGCTGGATTTGTCCACCCAAAATGTATACACTTAGACGTGCATACATAACAGGAGCGCGATCATGAAAACAGCCAAAGTATTCAAGCAGGGCAACAGCCAAGCCGTGCGGCTGCCCAAGGAGTTCCGCTTTCAGGACGATGAAATCTTCATCCGCAAACAGGGCGATACCGTCCTGCTGATTCCCAAAAAAGCAGCGCGCTGGCAACACCTGAAGAACTGCATCGGTAAATTCAAGGGCGATTTCGAGCGTGCCCCGCAAACTGCGTTCGAGGAAAGGGACTGGCCGCAGTGAACTACATGCTGGACACCAACACCTGCATTTACCTCATGACCGACCGCCACCCCGAGCGCCAGGCGCGTATCCTTGCCCGGCTGGACGCACTCGCGCCTGACGATAACCTTGTTCTCTCCAGCATCGTGACATTTGAACTCAGCTACGGCGCGCAAAAGGGGCGCTGGCGCAAAGCCAACCTCGCCCTGCTCGAAGAATTCCTGCTCGACTTCATCCTCGAACCCTTCGATGAAAAAGCCGCCCATACCGGTGGAACGATCCGCACCGAACTGGAGAAGAACGGCCGCCCCATCGGCCCCATGGACACCCTCATCGCCGCCCACGCCGTCAGCCTCGGCATACCTTTGGTCACGCACAACCTTGGAGAATTTTCCAGAGTGCCTGGACTGAAGGTGGAAAACTGGGCGGGAGAATAACCGCCGCAAAGCCGCCTGAGCACAGCCCGCGTAGGGCGCAATCGTTATTGCGCCGAATGAAATGGGGTTCGCAGGGATGGGCGACCTGTCGCCCAACTCGCAAAAATCCATCCGGTGCAATGCGCTTCGCCCTTCGACTGCGCTCAGGACAGGCTTATTGGCACCCTACATCACGTCTTACGCGAGCTAAAGAAAATTAGGCCGCCGTCTTATCCCGCTCAATCAACGCATAAGCCGAGTGGTTATGAATTGATTCAAAATTTTCCGCCTCAACCACATAAGCATCGATACGCTTATCAGCATTAAGCGCAGCCGCCACGTCCCGCACCATGTCCTCGACGAACTTGGGATTGTCGTAGGCACGCTCGGTGACGAACTTTTCGTCCGGCCGCTTGAGCAGGCCGTACAGCTCGCATGAGGCCTGATCTTCCACCATCCGCACGACGTCCTCGATCCACACCATTTCATTGGTGCGCACCGCCACGGTGACGTGGGAACGCTGGTTGTGGGCGCCGTAGTCGGAAATCTTCTTCGAGCACGGGCACAGGCTGGTGACCGGTATCACCACTTTCATGGTGAGCTGGTACTTGCCCTGGGTGATTTCGCCGATGAAGGTAACGTCGTAGTCGAGCAGGCTCTGCACGCCGGAAACCGGGGCCTTCTTGTTGATGAAGTAGGGAAAGCTCATCTCGACGTGGCCGGACTCGGCTTCCAGCCGCTGCACCATCTCGCGCAGCATGGACTCGAACGATTCCACCGAAATCTCGCGCTCGTTGCTGTCGCTGTTGAGTATCTCAACGAAGCGCGACATGTGCGTGCCCTTGAAGTTATGCGGCAGATAGACGTTCATGTTGAACATGGCGATGGTGTGCTGCACGCCCTCGCTCTTGTCCGCTACCCTGACCGGATGGCGGATGGATTTGATGCCCACCTTGTCGATGGCAATCTGGCGGGAATCCGCGTAGTTCTGCACATCGGCGATGGCGTCTTTGTCACAGACGGGGGCGCTCACATCGCAAGTCACATCACAGTCGCTCATGAATTTATTCCTTGAATTGATTTAGACCAAGTATAACACTTGATAATAGTCGAGTAAACAACTCGGTTACTCAGAAGCAACGATTAACCGGGCTCGCACCGCGCGGACGATGCCGTCCTGGTCCAGGCCGCAAGCCGCCAACAATTTGGCCGGATCGCCATGTTCGACGAAACGGTCGGGCAGGCCGAGTTGCAGCACCGGCACCGCCATTCCCCGGCTCTCCAGGAATTCAAGCACGGCGCTGCCCGCACCGCCCATCACCGCGTTTTCTTCGACCGTGACGAGCAGATCATGGGTTTGCGCCAGGCGTAGCGTCAGCTCCTCGTCCAGCGGCTTGACGAAGCGCATGTTGGCGACCGTGGCCTTGAGTTCTTCTGCCGCGGCCAGAGCGGGTGTAAGCATGCTGCCGAAGGCGAGAATGGCGATTTTTCCGCCCTCGCGGCGGATTTCGCCCTTGCCCATAGTCAGCGCCTGCATTTCCTGCCGGATGGCGACACCTGTTCCGCCGCCGCGCGGATAGCGCACCGCCGACGGACCGTTGTGCATGAATGCCGTGTAGAGCATCTGACGGCACTCGTTCTCGTCCGAGGGCGCCATCACCAGCATGTTGGGCACGCAGCGCAAAAAGGACAGGTCAAAGCTGCCGGCATGGGTCGGGCCGTCGGCGCCGACCAGCCCGGCACGGTCTATCGCCAGCACGATGGGCAGATCCTGCAGCGCGATGTCGTGGATCAGCTGGTCGTAGGCGCGCTGCAAAAAGGTCGAATAAATCGCCACCACCGGCTTCATCCCTTCGCAGGCGATGCCGGCGGCAAAAGTCAGCGCGTGCTGCTCGGCGATGCCGACATCGAAATAACGCTTCGGGTATTCCTGGGCGAAGCGCACCATGCCGGAGCCTTCGCACATCGCCGGGGTAATGCCGACCAGGCGCTTGTCCTGCGCCGCCATGTCGCACAGCCAGTCGCCGAATACCTGGGTGTAGGTGAGCTTGCCGCCAGGCTTGGTGTCCATCACCCCGTCCTCGGGGTTGAATCTGGCGACGCCGTGGTAACGGCAGGGATCCTCTTCGGCCAGCTTGTAGCCCTTGCCCTTCTGCGTGGCAATGTGCAGCAGCTGCGGCCCCTGTCGCTGCTTCAGGTTGCTCAGCGTGGTCACCAGCACGTCGAGGTCGTGGCCGTCGATCGGGCCGATATAGTTGAAGCCGAATTCCTCGAACAGGGTGCCGGGAATGACCATGCCCTTCATGTGCTCTTCGGCGCGCTTGGCCAGTTCCAGAATCGGCGGCATCGCCCCCAGTACTTTCTCGCCGCCCTTGCGCATTGCGGCATAAAAGCGCCCCGACATGAGCTTGGCGAGGTAGTTGTTGAGCGCCCCGACATTTTCCGAGATCGACATATCGTTATCGTTGAGCACCACCAGGAGATTGGCGTCCATCGCTCCGGCGTTGTTGAGCGCCTCGAACGCCATGCCACCGGTCATGGCGCCGTCGCCGATGATCGCCACCGCGCGCCGGTCGCTGCCTTCCGCCTGAGCCGCAACCGCCATGCCGAGCGCGGCGCTGATCGAGGTGCTGGAATGGCCGGCACCGAAAGCGTCGTATTCGCTCTCGGCGCGCTTGGGGAAACCGGCAATGCCGCCGAGCTGGCGCAGAGTGGCCATGGCCTCGCGCCGCCCGGTCAAAATCTTGTGCGAATAAGTCTGGTGGCCGACATCCCACACCAGCCGGTCGTCCGGCGTGTTGAACACGTAATGCAGGGCGACGGTCAGCTCCACCGCGCCCAGATTGGAGGCCAGATGGCCGCCGGTCTTGCTCACGCTTTCGATCAGGAAGGCGCGCAGCTCCTCGGCGAGCTGGGGCAGTTGCTTGCGGTCGAGGGCGCGCAACTCTGCGGGGGCATTGATGGTTTCGAGGAGTTTGTACATTTTTTTAGCTGACCGCGTAGGCACAAAGGCGTGCCCACCCTACTTTGCTGTTCAAAATTGCCGCTTGACGATGAAATCGGCGATCTGGCGCAATCTTTCCGCCCGTGCGCCGAACCCTTCAAGCGACTGCAACGCATCCCGGTGCAAATCGGCAGCGAAGGCACGCGCCGCATTCGCCCCAAGAATAGAAACGTAGGTCGGTTTGTTGGCCTCGGCATCCTTGCCGGCAGTCTTGCCCAGCGTGGCAGTGGTGGATTCGGTGTCGAGCACATCGTCCACCACCTGGAAGGCCAGCCCGATACATTTCGCGTAGTGCAGCAAATGCTCCATTTCGCCGTCTTCAAGACTCTTGCCGCACAGCGCGCCCAACTGCACCGAGGCCCGGATCAGCGCACCGGTCTTGTGGATGTGCATGAATTCCAGCTCCGGCAGGGACAGCGTCTTGCCAACGCTTTCGCCATCAATCGCCTGGCCGCCGACCATGCCGCGCGAACCGGCGGCCACGGCCAGAATCTTCAGCATTTCCAGCTGCACCGCGGGAGCGTCTGCCAATGGGCGCTCCGCCAGCAACTGGAACGCCAGGATTTGCAGGCTATCGCCCACCAGCAGCGCAGTAGCCTCGTCATATTCGAGGTGACAGGTGGGCTTGCCGCGCCGCAAGCTGTCATCGTCCATGCACGGCAGGTCGTCATGCACCAGGGAATAGGCGTGGATCAGTTCGACCGCCGCCGCCGCCGCATCGACGCACTGCGGATCGGCGCCGGCCAGTTCACCGGCAGCGAAGGCCAGCAAAGGGCGGATGCGCTTGCCGCCGCCGAGTACGGCGTAACGCATCGCCTGATGCAGGCGCTGCGGTGCAATCGAGGGCTGCGGCAGCACGTCGGACAGCACGCCTTCCATGCGCTGTTGCAGGGCTGCGGCCCATGCCTGAAAATCAATCAAGGTCAAAACCAGCGCCCTTCACGTTTGCCCCCTCTCCCTCCGGGAGAGGGTTGGGGTGAGGGGAGTCCGCTTGCGGGAGAGAGTTAGGAGAGAGGGACGCATCGCCAACGAAATTCTGCAAGCCGCCCGCTTCGAGGATGCGCACCTGCTGCTGCGCATCCTGCAACGCCTGCTGACAGAACTGGAGAAGCTCCGCACCGCGCTTGTAGGCCGACAGAAGCTGCTCCAGCGGCAACTGGCCCGCTTCCATGGTGGCGACGATGTTTTCCAACTCGGCGAGTGCGCTTTCGAAGGTCGGTGATTTTGAAGCTTTGCTCATTAACTTGCCGCACTCTAAAAAGGGTTAAAATACCGCATATTGCGGTCTCAGGTCAATCTCCGCGCGGCTTTCGGCCCCTACGCACAGGCGCAAAGCGGCCCGCAGCTTTAACTTCAGGCCTGACGGCAAATCCGGGATAAACTACTTACATGAAATGCACAACATAAACCCAGATTATCCATTAGAGCCAAAACACCGCCGTGGGAGCGGCGCCCTCGCCGCGATTTTCGGCCGCATTCGCGCCGAGGGCGGCGCTCCTACATGCACGAGTATTCCAATGGACAATCCGATATAACCCATGCCCAAACTTCCGCAGCTAAAATCCGCATGGATGCTCGTAGCCGGTTTCCTGTTCGGCTGCATGGGGGTATTCGTCAAGCTGGGTGCGGAGTTTTTTTCCAGCGCCGAGCTGGTGTTCTACCGCTCCCTGTTCGGCCTGCTGATCATTTTTCTGATCATCAAGAGCCAGGGCATGAGCATCGCCACGCCCCACTGGAAAGCTCACCTGTGGCGCGGGCTGTCCGGCTTCTCTGCGCTGATGTTGTTCTTTTACTCCATCACCCGGTTGCCGCTGGCCACTGCGGTGACGCTCAACTACACCGCACCGCTGTTCCTCGCCTTTCTCAGCGTGCTGATCCTGAAAGAACGCTTGCACCTGCCGCTATTGCTGGCCATCCTGCTCGGCTTTGCCGGCGTGGTGCTGCTGCTGCGCCCCACCTTGCATCAGGAACAGCTGGTCGCAGGACTGATGGGGCTGGCCTCCGGTTTTTTCGCCGCCATCGCCTATCTTAACGTCAAACAGCTGGGGCAGATGGGCGAACCTTCATTCCGGATCGTGTTCTATTTCACCCTGATCTGCACCTTCGGCGGCGGCATCTGGATGGGAGTTCACGCCTTCCACCCCGTTTCACCGCGGAATTTCCTGCTCCTGCTCGGCCTCGGCACCACCGCTACCCTGGCACAGCTCGCCATGACCCGCGCCTATCGCGAAGGCGACACGCTGGTGGTCGGCAGCCTGGCCTACAGCACCGTCGTGTTCGCCAGCCTGTGGGGCATCCTGCTGTGGCAGGAAATCCTGTCCCTGACCAGCTGGCTGGGGATAGCCCTGATCGTCCTGAGCGGTGCTCTCGCCTCCCGCGTGGTGCCCCGTCTTCCTGCCGTATAGACGGTTTGCTATAGTATAAGGAACGGAACGCCATCTCTGAAGGGTAAGCCATGATCACCATCGAAGTCCGGAGCCACCTCGTCAACGTCGCCGTGTTTGGTCAGTTCACCCTCGCCGACTTCAAGGAGCTGGAAGAGGCAGTCATGTACAAGATCAAGTTCGAGGGTCGGGTCAACCTGCTGTTCGATCTGCGCGACATGGCCAGACTCACCGTGGATGTTGCCTGGGAAGAAATCAAGTTTGCCCGCGAGCACCGCTTCGACCTGTGGAAAATCGCCGTGGTCACCGATAGCCAATGGATCGCCTGGAGTGCCTGGCTGACCAGCCTGTTCACTCCTGCTGAAACCCGGGTGTTCGACGACTACAATCTGGCCAGCGATTGGGTTGCTGCCGTTTAGTTAACTCATGGCGCTGCTGGCCGACGCAGTCCTGATTGTCCACTTTCTGTTCGTGCTGTTCGTGGTGGGTGGTTTGCTCGCCATCTGGGCCGGCGCCGCACTCGGCTGGGTCTGGGTGCGCAATCTCCGCTTCCGCGTCGCGCATCTTGCCGCCATCCTCTTCGTAACGGCTGAGTCTCTCGTCGGCATGGCCTGTCCGCTTACCGTATGGGAAGATTTCCTGCGCAAGGCCGGAACTGAAGAAGGCAGCTTCATGCAGCGCTGGGTCGGTCGCCTGCTCTTCTACGACTTGCCGGAATGGGTATTCACGCTGGCGTATGTGCTGTTCGCCCTGGCAGTTCTGGCCACCTTTTTTATCATTCGACCGCAGGCCCGGAAGCCAGGCGATGCGCCCAGCGCGTCGTCTCCGGCAGGCGGTAGCGGGTGACGCAGGCCATCACGTAGTCAAGCGCCGTCGCCAGGCTGATGCGGTGACCGATGGAGATGTACAGCGGCTTCACGCCGGATCGGCTGCGCAATATCGCGCCTATGGTTTCGCCATGATCGAGCAGCGGCACGGATGCGCCGCGCAGGTCGGGCGGCTCGACATGCTCGCCGATCAGCCGGGTTTTGGCCACGCCGATGGAGGGAATGCCGCACAGCAGGCCGAGGTGGCTGGCGATGCCGAAACGGCGCGGATGGGCGATACCCTGCCCGTCGCACAGCAGCAGGTCGGGGATGACGGTCAGCTTCTCCAGCGCCCCGATCACCGCCGGCACCTCGCGGAAGGACAGCAGCCCCGGCACATAGGGAAAACGGGTCGGGGTGCGAAAAATGGCATGATCCACCAGTTCGAGCGAAGGAAAGCCGAGCACCGCCACTGCTGCGCGGGTGAGCGCGCCGCCTTCCTCGAAACCCACGTCCACCCCCGCCACATGGCGCACCGGGCCGAGCCGGTCTTCCCTCACCACCTCGCCGCGCAGTTGCTGCTGGATGGCGATCGCCTCAGTCGGGCTGATATCCCAAGGGTGCCTTTGGACTATTTTCATGGTGTTTGCGGTAAAACTGATTGAACCACAGAGGCACAGAGGCACCGAGAAAAACAGGTTCTGGCAATAAGCCCACCCACCCAACCTAATTTTCCCGCTTCTCTTTCTCCAATCAACTCTGTGCCTCTGTGTCTCTGTGGTGAACTGCTTTTTCTAGGGTAAAATACTGTTTTCCAAATACCTACAGCACGGGCCGGCTTATGAATCTCTCCACGCTTACCGCATTATCCCCTCTGGACGGGCGCTACCACAACAAGGTGGCCGACCTGCGCGCCTATTTCAGCGAGTTTGCACTGATCCGCTATCGCGTCAAGGTGGAAATCGAATGGCTCAAGGCGCTCTCGCGCGAGCCCGCCATCGCCGAAGTCCCGGCCTTCTCCACCGAAACCTTCGCGCAGCTGGACGCGCTGGCGAGCAATTTTTCGGAAGCCGACGCCCAGGCGGTCAAGGATATCGAAAAGACCACCAACCACGACGTCAAGGCTGTCGAATACTGGATGAAAGCCCGTCTGGCCGGCAATGCGGAAGTGATGAAGGTGAGCGAATTCATTCATTTCGCCTGCACCTCGGAAGACATCAACAACCTGTCCCACGGCCTGATGCTGAAGGATGCACGCGAAGCGGCGATGCTGCCCGGCCTAGCCCGGCTCGTTGCCAGGCTCACCGAGCTCGCCCATGAACTCGCGACCATGCCGATGCTGGCCCACACCCACGGCCAGCCCGCCTCGCCTACCACGGTCGGCAAGGAGATGGCCAACGTGGCCTACCGCCTGCAGCGCCAGCAAAAGCGCCTGGCCGAGGTCGCCATCCTGGGCAAGGCCAACGGCGCGGTGGGCAACTACAACGCCCACCTGTCGGCCTATCCCGATTTCGACTGGGAGCGTTTCGCGAAGCATTTTGTCGAAGGGCTGGGGTTGGATTTCAACCCCTACACCATCCAGATCGAACCGCACGACTGCATGGCCGAGCTGTTCGATGCCTACGCCCGCGCCAACACCATCCTGATCGACCTCGACCGCGATATCTGGGGCTACATTTCGATGGGCTATTTCAAGCAGAAAGTGAAAGCCGGCGAAGTGGGTTCCTCCACCATGCCGCACAAGGTCAACCCAATCGATTTCGAGAACTCGGAAGGCAACCTCGGGCTGGCCAACGCCGTGCTGCGGCACCTCTCAGAAAAGCTGCCGGTTTCCCGCTGGCAGCGCGACCTCACCGACTCCACCGTGCTGCGCAACATGGGCGTGGGCCTGGGCTACACCCTGCTCGGCTACGATTCCTGCCTGCGCGGCCTCAACAAGCTGGAAGCCAACCCGAAACGCCTGAATGAATACCTGGACAACAACTGGGAAGTGCTGGCGGAACCGATCCAGACCGTGATGCGCCGCTATGGCGTGGAGAACCCCTACGAGCAGCTCAAGGAACTCACCCGCGGCAAGGGCGGCATCACCCGGGGAACGCTGCACGCCTTCATCGCCAAGCTCGCCATTCCTGAGGAAGCGAAGCAGCGGCTGCTGCAGATGACCCCGCACAACTACACCGGCAAGGCGGCAGAGCTGGCGGCGAGGATTTAACGGCGTTTTCACCGCAGAGGACGCAGAGGACGCGGAGGGGTTCAAAAGATTGCATACTTACCAGGAATAAAGCTCGAGGCAAGTCTTTACTACCTTGTTTTTGCGAGTTGGGCGACAAGTCGCCCATCCCTGCCTACCCCGTTTCCTCTGCGTCCTCTGCGGTTCAACTGGTTTTTACTGGCGATCCGGCTTGTCACCCTCGATGGCGCGATAAAACTCGTCCGTTTTCCGTGCCGCCACGTGCTTGTAATAGGCCTTCCAGACGGTTCTAACGAGCCAGGCGGTGTAGATGAAGGCGGCGACGAAGGCGAATGACAGCCCCCAACCCAGGCCGGTGCCGAGCGACAGGGTGAGCATCTCGCCGCGCGGCGCGTTGAATACGTAGAGACCAAGCAGCGGCCCGACGATCAACGAAACCGCGACTATCACGGCAATATGCAAGACGATGCGCCGGGTCGGCGGCAGGAAACTGCTTACCGTGACGTCATCGAGCAGGGGTTCCATGGCTTACTTTGTGCGGTGGCGCAGGTAACCGAGAATTCCCGGCAGAATCGACAGCAAGACAATGCCGAAGATCACCAGCGTCAGGTTCTGCTTGATGAACGGGATGTTGCCGAAGAAGTAGCCGGCCAGCACCAGCGAGCCCACCCAAGCCATCCCACCCACGAGGCTGTAAGGCAGGAAACGGCGGTAATCCATGCGCCCGATGCCGGCGACGAAGGGAGCAAAGGTGCGGATGATGGGGAAGAAGCGCGCCAGGATGATGGCCTTGCCGCCATGCTTTTCGTAAAAGCGGTGGGTCTGCTCCAGGTGTTTGGGGTTGAGCAGGCGCGAACGCTCCCGGCTGAACACCTTCGGCCCGAGATAGCGGCCGATCCAGTAATTGGTGTTGTCGCCCAGGAACGAGGCGGTAATCAGCAAGCCAACCAGTAACTGAAGTTCCATCGCCCCGGTCGCGGTCAGCGCGCCGGCAACAAACAGCAGGGAATCGCCCGGCAGGAAGGGCGTCACCACCAGACCGGTTTCGCAGAAAATAATCAGGAACAGAATCAGGTAAACCCAGGAGCCGTGCTCTTGCACCAGTACCAGCAGGTGCTTGTCGAGGTGCAGGACGAGGTCGATAAAAGCGGTCAGCAGCTCCATCAGGGCAGCGCTTCCGCCTCTTCGCCTTCCTTCTTCTCCGGCTTGAGGAAATCCTCGCGCGACACGCCCAGCCACATCACGATCGGGCTGGCCACCAGCACCGAGGAATAGATGCCGAAGACGATGCCGATGGTCAGCGCCAGGGCGAAGTAGAACAGCGCCTCGCCGCCGAAGAACAGCATCGACAACACCATCAGCTCGGTCATGGTGTGGGTGATGATGGTGCGCGACATGGTGCGGGTAATGGCGTTGTCGATCACCTCGGCCACCGAGGCCTTGCGCATCTTGCGGAAATTTTCGCGCACCCGGTCGAACACCACCACGGATTCGTTGACCGAATAGCCTAGCACCGCCAGGATGCCGGCCAGCACGGTGAGGGAGAATTCCCACTGGAAGAAGGCGAAGAAGCCGAGGATGATCACCACGTCGTGCATGTTGGCGATGATCGCCGCCACCGAGAAGCGCCATTCGAAACGCACGGCGAGGTAGGCCATGATGCCGAGGGAGACCACCAGCAGCGCGAGCGCGCCGTTCTCGTACAATTCCTTGCCTACCTGCGGGCCGACGAACTCGACGCGCTTCAGCGTGACGGTATTGTCCGCACCCCGCAATGCCTGGAACACCTGCTCGGAAAGCTGGGCGGTACTAAGCTCGGGCTTGAGCGGCAGACGGATCATGACATCGCGCGCCGTGCCGAAATTCTGCACCGCCGCATCGTGCATGCCGATTTTGGTCAGGGTGTCGCGAATCTTGGGAACATCAGCCTGCTGGCTGTAGCTCACCTCCATCACCGTGCCGCCGGTGAAGTCCACGCCCAGGTTAAGACCCTTCAGCCCCAGCGCCGCCACCGCCGCGATGAACGTCACCAGCGAGATAAAGGTCGTCACCCGCGCATAGCTCATGAACGGGATGTCGCGTTTGATATGGAAAAATTCCAGCATGTTTATATCCTTGAAAATCCCGACTACATACATTCCCTCCCCCTCTTAGGGGGAGGGTTAGGGTGGGGGTGGAATGTTTCTCGTTGAGAGTTGGCATCTGAACCCCCATCCTAACCTTCCCCCTGGAAGGGGGAAGGGACAATGGTAAAGAGCGCTTGTTTAGATCGAAACCCTCTCCAGCCTGGCCTTGCGTCCGTAGCTCAGGTTGACCATGCCGCGCGACACCACGACGGCACTGAACATCGAAGTCATGATACCGAGGCACAGCACCACCGCAAACCCGCGCACCGGGCCGGAGCCCAGCCAGAACAACGCCACACCGGCAATCAAGGTAGTGATGTTGGAGTCGAGAATGGTGGCGAATGCCCGCTCGTAGCCGGCGTGGATCGCCGCCTGCGGCGAGGAGCCATTCCTGAGTTCCTCGCGGATGCGCTCGTTGATCAGCACGTTGGCATCGATCGCCATACCCACCGTCAAGGCGATACCCGCCATGCCAGGCAGGGTCAGGGTAGCCTGCAGCAGCGAAAGAATCGCCACCAGCAGAAACACGTTGATGGCCAGCGCCGCCGTCGAGATCAGGCCGAAGAAGCGGTAATAGAAAATCATGAAGATCGAAATGGCGATGAAGCCATAAATATTGGAATTGAAGCCCTTGGCGATGTTCTCCGCGCCCATGCTCGGGCCGACGGTGCGTTCCTCGATGATATCCATCGGCGCCGCCAGCGCACCGGCGCGCAGCAGCAGCGAAACGTCGCTGGCTTCCATGGTAGTCATTTGGCCAGAAATCTGTACCCGGCCGCCGCCGATTTCCTCGCGGATCACCGGCGCGGTGATCACTTCGCCCTTGCCTTTTTCAATCAGCAGGATCGCCATGCGCTTGCCCACGTTATCGCGCGTCAGTTGCTTGAAGATGCGCGCGCCGCGGCCATCCAGGTTGATGTGTACGGCGGGTTCGCCGCTTTGCCCTTCGAAGCCGGGTTGCGCGTCGCTGATGTAATCGCCGGTCAGCACCACGCCCTTCTTCACCAATAACGGCAGGCCCTTGCGCTCGGTATAAAGCTCGCTGCCGAAGGGAATCTGGCCGCTCTGTACCGCGGCCGTCACGTCATGCTCCTCGTCCACCATGCGGATTTCCAGGGTGGCGGTACGGCCGAGAATGTCCTTGGCCTTGGCGGTATCCTGCACGCCGGGCAACTGCACCACAACGCGGTCTATGCCCTGCTGCTGGATGATCGGCTCGGCCACGCCGAGTTCGTTGATACGGTTACGCAATGTAGTAATGTTCTGCTGCAGGGCAAATTCCTGGATGCGCTTCTGCGCCTCCAGCTTGAGAGTGGCCAGCAGCTTGAAGTCGGCGCCCTCGTCAACTTCCTTCAGCAGCAAATCCGGCGAGGTCTTCTGTAATTCTTGCAGCGCCTTCTGGCGCGATTCGACATCGCGGAACTTGATTTCCACCGCCTGATCCTGCCGGGCAATACCGGCATAGGCGATTTTTTTCTCGCGCAAGCTGGTGCGGATATCGCCGTTATAACGGTCGAGCGCCTTGGTGATCGCGCCCTTCATGTCCACTTGGAGCAGGAAGTGCACCCCGCCGCGCAAGTCCAGGCCGAGGTACATCGGCAGCGCGCCCAGATTGGAAAGCCACTTGGGCGAACTCGACAGCAGATTCAGCGCCACCACGAAATTCTCCCCGAGCTGCGACTGGAGAATATCCTTGGCCTTGATCTGGGTGTCCGCATCGCCAAAGCGCACCTTCACACCGGAGGCGTCGAACGCAATGCCTTGGTAGGGGAGATTGTTTTTCTTCAGCACCTCCTCGACCTGCTTCATCAACCCCGAGTCCACCTTGGTCATGCCGCGCATCGGCGAAACCTGTACCGCAGGCGATTCACCGAAGAAATTGGGCAGGGTGTAAATCAGGCCGAACAGCATCGCCACGGCGATGACAAGATATTTCCACAGGGGATAACGGTTCATGAGGGGCTCCGTGACTTACATGTAGGTTGGGTTAGGCGTGGCTTTTTGCGCCGTAACCCAACAAACCCAAGCTTCCTTCGAAATGTTGGTTTCGCCTGGATGCGCCTATTTTTGGTGCATGTTTGGGTTTGTTGGGTTACGCGATAAAGCCGCTAACCCAACCTACATTTCTTTTTTAAATGTCCTTGATCGTGCCCTTCGGCAGCAGGGTCGTAATCGCCGACTTTTGCACTTGGATCACTACATTCGGGGCGACTTCCAGGCCAACGTAGGCTTCGCCCACTTTCGCCACCTTGCCCAGTTCGCCGCCAGAGGTAACCACTTCGTCGCCCTTTTGCAGCGACTCAATCATGTTTTTCTGCTCCTTGGCGCGCTTCATCTGCGGACGTATCATCATGAAGTAGAACAGCGCGAAAATCACGATCAGGGGCAGAAACTGTTGCAGACTGCCCATCATGTCCGCAGGTGCGGCATCTGCCGCATAAGCCATATTAATCAACATATTGATTCTCCATTACTAAGAACGAAACAGCGCATTTTATCACGACCCCGCCACCCGCGCTTGCCTAAACTCGCGCACGAAGCCGGAAAAGCGCCCTTCCTCGATGGCGCGGCGGATTCCCTGCATCAACTCCTGGTAGTAGTACAGGTTGTGGATGGTGTTGAGGCGCGCACCGAGAATCTCGCCGATGCGATGCAGATGGTGAAGGTAGGCGCGGGTGAAGTTGCGGCAGGTATAGCAGCCGCACGCCTCGTCCAGCGGCCTCATGTCCAGCCGGTATTGGGCATTCTTGATCTTGACCGTGCCGAAGCGGGTGAACAGCCAGCCGTTGCGGGCATTGCGCGTCGGCATCACGCAATCGAACATGTCCACCCCGCGCGACACCGCATCCACGATGTCCTCCGGCGTGCCCACTCCCATCAGGTAGCGCGGTTTGTCTGCCGGCATCTGCGGCGCAACGTGGTCGAGGATGCGCAGCATGTCCTCCTTCGGTTCACCCACCGACAGCCCGCCGATGGCATAACCGTCGAAGCCGATATTCACCAGCCCGGCGAGCGATTCGTCGCGCAGGCTCTCGTGCATGCCGCCCTGGACGATGCCAAACAACGCATTGGGATTGCCCTCGTGGGCGCGCTTCGAACGCTCCGCCCAGCGCAGGGAAAGGCGCATCGAGTCTCCGGCCTGCTGCAAATCGGCCGGGTGCGGCGTGCATTCGTCGAAGATCATCACGATGTCGGAGTTGAGCACCTTCTGAATCCGCATCGACTCTTCCGGCGTCAGAAAGCAGCGATCGCCGTTCACCGGCGACTGGAACTTCACGCCCTCTTCCGTGATCTTGCGCAGCTCGCCCAGGCTGAATACCTGGAAGCCGCCGCTATCGGTGAGGATCGGTCCGTCCCAGCCCATGAAGCGGTGCAGCCCGCCGTGCGCCGCTATCACCTCCAGACCGGGACGCAGCCACAGGTGGAAGGTGTTGCCGAGCACGATGTGGGCGCCGATTTCCTTCAGCTCAGCGGGCGACATCGCCTTGACCGTTCCGTAGGTGCCCACCGGCATGAAGGCCGGGGTTTCGACGGCGCCGTGGGCCAGAGTCAGGGTGCCGCGGCGGGCGGGGCCGTCGGTGGCGAGAAGATCGAATTTCATTGCTGCCTTTCTATGAGCATTGCATCGCCGTAGCTGAAAAAGCGATATCTATTTTCCACCGCATGGCGGTAAGCACGGTGGATGTTATCCATGCCGCCAAAAGCCGACACCAGCATCAGCAGGGTGGATTTAGGCAGGTGGAAATTGGTCAGCAGCCTCTCCACCACCTTGAAACGGTAGCCGGGAAAAATGAAGATATTGGTCTCGCCGCTCCCCGCTTCCAGCTCGCCGCCTGCCGCCGCAGACTCCAGCGCCCGCAATGAGGTGGTGCCCACGGCCATGACACGACCTCCTTCCGCCCTGGCTAGCCGTATCAAATCCACCGTCCGTTGCGGCACGGTGTACCACTCGCTGTGCATGTGGTGCTCGGCTATTTCCTCCACACGCACCGGCTGAAAAGTCCCCGCGCCGACATGGAGCGTAACGTAGGCGGTTTTCACCCCCATTTTTTCGAGGGTTTCCAGCATCGCCGGATCGAAATGCAGCCCCGCCGTAGGCGCGGCCACTGCGCCGGGCTGACGCGCATAAATAGTCTGGTAGCGGGTTTCGTCCAGCACTTCCGGAGCATGGGTGATGTAGGGCGGCAGCGGCAGGCTGCCGTACTGCTCCAGCAGTTCCAGAAGAGGCGTTTCCCCGGCGAAGCGCAGACGGTAGAGTTCGCCCTGCCGCTCCTCCACCGTCGCCGCGATCTTGCCCGCCAGCAGCAGGCCCGAACCGGGCTTGGGCGCATGGCTGGCTCGGATGTGGGCGAGCGCGTGATGCTCGTCCAGCACCCGCTCGATCAGCACCTCGAGTTTGCCGCCACTGTCTTTCACCCCGAACAGCCGGGCCTTGATCACGCGCGTGTCGTTGAACACCAGCAAGTCCCCAGGCTTGAGAAATTGCGACAAGGCACTGAACTGGCCATCCGCCAGCGCGCCGCTCGCGCCGTCGAGATGGAGCAAACGGCTCTGGCTGCGCTCCTGGGTGGGAAACTGGGCGATCAGCTCGGACGGCAGGTCGAAATCGAAATCACTGGTTTTCATACGAAGAAACTTGCCGGGAAAATGTTTTTAGTTGATAATTCGCGACTTCCAGACAAGGCCGGGATGGCGGAACTGGTAGACGCACGGGACTCAAAATCCCGCGCTAGCAATAGCGTGCCGGTTCGATTCCGGCTCCCGGCACCAAGCAATTCAAGCATTTATCTATACTTCCGCATACTTTCGTATAATTCTTAATACTCATTTTTTGCCCTAAATTTTGCGCAATTTTGCGCAATTTTGCGCAGCCACCACGCCACTAATTAAGTAGACTCCGGTAGAAGTTTACCAGAGCCGGCTGAACCTCAATAATTTATGCCTGACATCCTCCCTTCCGCCGGAAGGTGGATAAAATATTATCCATTGATTAGATTGATTAATCTAATGTAATCCCCTTGTTTTCTGAGTATACTTTGGTATACTTAACTCAAATGGTCAGATCTCCCAACACATTGGGAGGGAGCGCAAGGGTAGATCAGAATCGGACGAGACGGAGTGCCTGTCCGATACGCCACAGCAAACGACGCCAACAAGGGGCTGTGGAAGTGAAAAGGTGGCAAATGCGCAAAATTGCGCAAAATGTATCACTGCAATGCTGAGCAGTAAATCGGTTGACCACCGGGGGCAGCATCCCTAATCCTTTGTTCGTTTTTTTAATACGCCTTTCCCTTCACCAAGGAAGACATGTATGGAGAAATCCAAATGTCTTCCTCGCTTTCTATTCTTCAAGCCCAATTCCCAGGGCAAATTCGCATTGCCCTACCTGCAGCCGCCACAGCACTGGATCTGGCAGAGCAAACACTCCGCAATAAAATTCACAAAGGCACATTCAAGATCCCCACTGTGCTGGACGGCGGACGACGCTTTGTGTTCATTCAGGATCTAGCCGAATACCTTGAGACCCAGCGCCTCGCGGCATCTGCAGGAAAAAAGAAACGGCGCGGCCCCCGCACCAAAGCAGATAAGTTTGCCGCCGAGCGCTTAGCAGCTGGAGGTGAGCAATGAACGCCGCCACCATCCTCGGCCTCCAAGGCCACTTCCAGCCTCTCATCAAAAAAAGAGCCAGAGCTTATCGACTCGACCTCACGGACGCCCAGCAGGAGGCTGCCAGTGCAATCTGCGAGTCTGTCATGTGCTTTGATTCCGCCCGTGGTTCCCTCGATGCCTGGGTGGCCACCAGCATCGATACCAAGCTGAAGCGCCTAGCCTATGGCCACGACAAGGATCCGCTCATATTTGCCAGTGAACTGTCAGAGGACTTGGCGACTGACGAATACGAGTTTCAACGCTGGCGGTCAGAAAATCCGCCTGCATTCTCTGGCGTTTTGGAGAGATTACTGAAAGCCGCAGATGGCGGCGCCTCCACCACTGAGATGGCGCACCGGTTGGGCCTCTCAAAACGCCGTGTGGAGCAGCTAATAAGCGAGTTTTGTCGTGGTGTGGCACACCAGGACCAACAGCCGGCTTTGTTTTGAGGGAGGAGTGAAAATGAGCGGAATTCTCTTTCAGCACGCAGCGCAGGAAACGGATTTTACAAAACCACTCAAGCGGGCAGTGCTGCGCGACGCACGTTTAAGTTGGGGTGCGCGCGGACTTTTCAGTTTTATTTGGGATCTTCCAAATTCATGGGAGTGCCACAAATCACACTTGGTCGAAATGTCGCCGGGCGGCAGATCAAGGTTGAACGGCTTGATTTCCGAGCTACAAGCTGTCGGCGCGATCAAGATCGAGCCTCGCCGACTTTCAGAAGCGGAGGCGATCGCCGCCACGGCTGCAGCGACCGCCAAGGGGCTGGAAAAGAATTACAAAGCCGGCCAGGTGTTGGGCTGGCGGTGGATCATTAAACACCCTGACACTTGGGCCGTGGAATCACCTCTTTCCACCACCTATACCACTACAAACCCAAGCCAGTCGCGGCCAAAACCGAAATCAGGTTTTCCGACTTACGGGAAACCCGACTTACGGAAAAACCGACTTACGGGAAACCCGTGTGACGGAAAACCAACACCTAAGGTTTTGCAATATAAAGGTTCTGAAAAAGAAGGTTATCCAATAGAAGCAGAAGCAGAGACCCTTCAAAAAAATGCTGCTGCTCCAGGTGGCGAAATAAAAAAACCTTCAATCCCACCCAAACAGAAAGTGCGCAGCCATTCGAGTGCTGGGGTGGAGTGTTGGAACGAGGAAGACAAAGACGAATCCACCAGGCTTGAGGAGAGGCACGGCGTGGAAAAGGTGATGGAGGTGGTTGAGAAGTTGAAGGAGGAAGGGGTAAAGCCTTTACCTTCGCGAGTTGTTCACGCACTACAACCACACAAGGATTGTGGCACATCCTCAGTCCCACCGAATTGGTGGGCAACAGAGGCAACCACCGTGGTTGCGGGCTCAGCTCTTGGGGTTGCGGCTAGACCTGGCGAGGACTGGTCGCAGTATCGACAGCGAATTTCTGCACAGCTGCAACAACCCGCCCCATCCGGGGCAGTTACGCCCATCCGGGCGCGTCCGTAGGGGAAAATCAATGGAGGAAATCGAGCGTAAAAAAATCTACTACCGGCTGCTGTTCAAGTCACTGCGCGCTAACGGTGATCTGGACGCCTACTCGGTGAGGAATCTCATCCAATTCCGGCGAGGTGAAAGCGTCATCGACGCCCTGGTGCGTCTTGGGTATGCCACAGGCCCTTGGGCTGCCGTCGACATGATTGCCGCAGATACAGAACCAGATCCCCGCCCCTTCGCCCGTGAGATTGCCGATTTTGACCCTCATCCTTGAAGACCAGCGCCCGGATGGGCGCAGGCAGCCGCCCCGGATGGGGCGGACTGTCCGATTCCCAATAGCGTTTCGCATGGGCGGGATTTATACATGAGCACAGCCAACCACTAAGGAGTTTGAAGATGCGTAAAAAAATCTTGCTTATAAGCACCGTTGTTTTGGTGAATGCCGCCCCTGCCCTCGCCAGCGGCGGGGGCTCCGTGATGGGGAACGGCGGCGCGTCCGAGATGACGCAGCTCATGAACAACGCCGAGCTGGTGGCATCCGTCGGCCACCAGGCTGACATGGTGGCAACACAGATCCAGCAGTATGTCCTGCAGCAGGTACAGGCTCGAATTCAACAGCAGAACATGACCCAGCTGCCATTCAATCAGATTACGCAGAACCTTGGGCCATACCGTGGAATGGTTGAGCCCTACCTGCGCACGCTCGACGTCACTAAGCAACTGCGTGATTCCGCAGTGCGCGCATCTTCCCTCATGAGCGGCGAGATTAGCGCCATGACGCGGTTGGGAATGGATCCGAACACCTACACGCAGAAAATGATCCAAATCTCGAAAGAGCAAGGAGGGTATTACAAGCAGAGCCTGAACGACACCACCAATGCCATGCATGACGTACAGAAGCGCGGCGAGGCGCTGGCGCAGATGCACGACCAGATACCCGGCATCGACAGCAACATCAAGGGTATGCAGACCCTCGCCACGTCCAACATGCAGATGACGGGAGAGATGCAGAACATGAATGCAACGCTCCTGCAGATGAAGGCCACACAAGAAGCTCGGGGTATAGAGACAGAGCAAGATAAACAACTGGCGCAGGAGGCCCTGCAAAAGCATCAGAACGACCTGAAAGCGCGCCGCGAAGCCGACAAAGCATTCTGGATGAAGGGAGGCACCAAATGAGCTACATCAAATCAGTGGCCGTTCTCAGGCTGTTAACTCACAAGTTTGCGCCAGAAATCCAGGAAGAAATGCGGAAGGCCGCAGAGGCGCGTAGCGCTGGTGATGGGTGGGTGGCATCGCAGAAAATCGAAGAAATCCGCAAGCGCGCAGCGCTTCCTAAATTGACCCGGGCGAGGGTGCTGCTGTCTTGGGGTTTGTGGAGTGTTGCGGCTGACTCCCCTTTACTTTTTCTGACAGGAATTACCACAGCGATCTTCCTACCGATTCAATTTGTTTGGGGGCTTTTTTGATGGAACTTTTCCAAATTTTGACCGATGTTTCCACCGCCATCGACACGGCGGGTCTGGCTGCTTCCAGCAACTTGGTGGATGGCAACTTTTCTAAGCAAGTGTTGATGTACACGACCGGACTTGAACTCGCCTGGGGCTTTGCGCTGGTCATACTGGAAGATGGCACCCTCGGGGAGGGGGTTGCAAAGGCGATACGGACGACAATTATTGCGCTTTTATGCCTCTCCGCTATCACGAGCTGGCAGTGGGTAGCAAAGGATATTGCCCAGACCTCTGCAGCGGTGGTGAAGCAGGTTGGGAAAGGAAAAGAATTGGGATCAATCGTCGCTGGCACGTTAGACCAAGCCTTGCAAAACACAAAGCCCGATCAGGTTTATTCAAATTCTGGCCAACAAAACGCAGATCAAAGCGGCTGGACTGGTTGGCTTTCCAAATGGTCAGATCTGAGTTTTGGTACTATTCTTGATCGAATCTGGGCTGCGGAACTTGGGTTAGTCAATGGGGCCGTGGTAGGGATTGTCGCCGCCATCTCCATTTTCATCATCCTACTAGGGAAAATTGCGCTGTGGGTCGGGGTAATTTTTGGCCCGCTTTGCTTGGCATTCGCCCCCCTCAAACCTACACGTAAAATTGCAGAAAGCTGGGTCTCTTTCACCTTCGCAAGCATGATGTATCCAGCCGTTGCAGCGGCGGTTTTGATTCTCTCCGGCGGCATTTTTGACGCCTTGGCCGCGATGGCCCAGAAAGCTAGCGCGTTGAACTTTCCCAGCACCGTCTATTCCATTGCCAGCCTGGCAATAGCACTGGTGGCTGGGATGGTGATGTTGCAAGTTCCAAAAATCACGCAGGCGCTGTTTGGTAGTGGAATCGGAGTAGATGCTCCCGACATTCCAAAGCCCGGAATACCGAAGATGCCGAAGTCGCCAGCTAAAAAATAATTCAGTTTCCTCCCTTGTCCCCGCCTAAAAAACGGGGATTTTTTTGCCCACAGTTCAAAAACCAATTTGTTCACACCTAACCCCCACAGGGGCTGCCAGCTTTCGCCGCGTCCCGCGCCATTGCTGGCGTTATTACGGCAGCCGCCCGGCAGACAGATTACCCCGGAATAAATATTTTTCACGCTGGAAGCCCCGCCGCTGCTTGGCAGCCATCGGCAGCCAATAGGCGGCTATTTCGCAGGGCCGGGATTATGTGGTGAGCGGATAAAAAACACGCTCAGTTTTCAACTGAATAGGGGCAAAAAAATGAACACCATCGACAAACTGTTGGAACAGAAAAAAGCCCTGGAATGGCGAATTCGGCGCGAGCAAAAACGCGAGCAGGAAAAGCAGCGTGCGCGCATTTATTTGCTTGCCGCCGAAACCGGAATTTCTAACCTTTCAAATGAGGTGCTGAAAGCAGCGTTTTTTCGCATTGCCGAGGCGCACAAGCAGCAAAAAATGGGGGCGTAAGCGATGACAGATCACCGTGTAACCGTGCGCTTCTCAGAATCTGAGATCAAAGCACTTTCCCAACGTGCTGCAGCCCTGGGAGTTGGGAAAGCCGAGTACATCAGATTCGCTGTTGGCGTGTCGATTCAGCAAGAAAAAATCGAGGACAAAATCGGAGCAGCCATCGATCAATTGAGCAGCCAAATCGCCAGCTTTCAAGCCCGTGAAGCCAAGCTCTGGAAGCTACTGCTGCGCGTCCAGAAAGCCCCCGAACAGGCGCTGGAAGCGCTGGAAAAAATCATCGAATTACATATAGGAGACGATCAATGAACAGAGCAATTCAACACCAGGATGTCCTCAACATCAAAACCCGTTTCCGCCTGTTTTTCCTGTCAATAATTTTTGGCGTGGTTATGGGCGCAGCAGGCGGCTGGCAGTGGACGCACAAAAGCATGAGCGCAGTCGAAGCCGAAGTCTTCGACATCTATACACAGGCCTGGGCATACCAACAAGCCGGCTTTGGAAACCTTTCAATCCAAAACTCGGAGAGTGGTGGCGAAGGTTTGGCGATGGTAATTCTGCCACCTGAAAAAACAACGCCAGAAAAACGCCAAATCACCGCCACAGAATTCCTGAAATTCATGCACAACCAGCATCCAAAACTCGCCCAAGAATTCGATACAAAATCAGAGCAGGTGGCTGTTTATTTCCCCGCCGGCGGAGCGCTGGTCGGAGTTGGCCTGTTGTTCCTCCTGTCCGGCTTGATAAAAGAAGAGAGGAACTAAAATGGAATTTTTATTCATCATTATTTTCGTCGGCGGACTCGCCGCGCGCCACACAGTCTGGCGTGAAGAACAGCCGTGGCAGTGGGCGTGGATCGTTCGCCCGTTGCTCTGGGGTGCGCTGCCTGTTGCCGCCTTCTCAACTTCTGGCAAAGGAGCCGACAAAAACGCTCTCACTCTCTTTTTCATGGCTTGGGCGGCGGGTTGGGCAATCCGTTGGGCCGTCAATTATTTTGGCTTTCTCAAAAGTAACAAAAACAAAGACAGCAACCGGCGCGGCGTCAACATCCTGGGCGAAAAGGACGTGGCTCGGATGATCAAAAAAGCCGGTAAAGAAACTCACGGCCATCTGGGTGGGGTGCCGGTGCCAATCGATGTAGAACCACTCCATTTTCTCATGGCCGGAGCTCCTGGTTCAGGCAAATCCCTGGCGTTCTGCCAGCTGTTGGTTAGCGCGCGGCAACGCCTACATCGGGCGATTCTCTCTGATCCAGGCTCCGAATTTTTGAAACGGTTGTGGCGTAACGGTGATGTGATCTTCAACCCCTTCGACCGGCGAGGAATTGACTGGTCGCCGTTTGCTGAGATGCGCCAGCCGTATGATGCCGCCCGCCTAGCCGCCAGCATGGTCCCCGAGGGTACCGGTAGTTCACAGGAATGGAACGGCTATGCTCGCACCGTCCTGGAAGCTGTGCTTGAAAGTCTGTTCGAGCGCGATAACCCAACAAATGGTGACTTGGTTTACTTCCTGACAACCGCGCCGCTGAAGGAGCTGAAGGAGTTGGTTGAAGGCAGTCCCGCGCAGCGCTTTTTTGCGAAGCTCGATAGCGGAATGCTGGCCAGCGTGATGAACATCGTCGTTGCTTACATCAAGCCATACTCCTACCTTAATCCAAGTGCGGGCAAAGACTCTTTCAGTGTCCGCAAATGGGTCGAAGAGGACGGCAAAAACTGGTTATTCCTTAGCTTTCGCGACGACCAGCTTCAAGCGATTCGCCCCATGCTTGCAGCGGTGCTGGACATTGCCGCCAGTGCTGTCCTCAGCCTGCCGGCCAGCTTTGACCGCAGGATATTTTTTGCGATCGATGAGTTTGCCACGCTTGGTCAAATCAATTCCATTGAACCTTTGCTGACAAAAGGTCGAAAATGCGGCGCCGTGGCCATGCTGGGCGTACAGGCAATTTCCCAAGTGCGAGAGACTTACGGTCGAGAAAAAGCCCAAACAATTTTGTCCTGCCTGGGCACCTGGCTCGTTCTCAAGCAGCCCGACGCAGACACCTCGGACTACATGAGCAAGTACGTCGGCGACGAAGAAATCCGCCGCACGGTGCAGTCCGGCAACCAGCAAGGTGCTGCCTGGCAGGAACAAATCCACCGCCAGCGCGCCATCATCCCGAGCGAGCTGCAAAACCTTAACCCTCGCGTGGGGATCCTCAATATCGCCGGCGCAATCCCGCCGTGCTGGACCACCATTCCTATCACAAAGTTGCCCGACCAGATCGAGGCATTCCAGGACAAGGAAATGCGCTCTACCCGCTCACCCAAGCCATTGCCGGTAGATGCAGGCACGGCCACTCAAGAACGGATGCCAGAGGCAGCCCCAGAGCAGGGACCGGAAACCGCCAGTAGAAGCGGCGCAGCCGTGACCACCGAGATACAGCACGGCGACGATCCGTTTGCCGACCTGATCAACTGAGGAAGACGACATGCTATCAGTATCCAAGATTGGCGCTGGCGCCAGCGCCAGTGCCGTGGCGGCCTACCACGAAAAGGAAAGCGAGAAGGCGGGTAACCGCGAGGACTACTACAGCGCCGAGAAGTCCGGCGTCTGGAAAGGCGAAATGGCCCGTGAGCTAGGCATCGAAGGTAAGAGGATCGAAAAAGGCGAGCTGCTTGCCGGTATGCAGGGCTACAACCCAAAAACAGGGGAAGCCCTCGCCAAGAACGCCGGTGAAGCGCACAAAGCTGGGTGGGACTGCACGTTCTCAGCCCCAAAAAGCGTTTCCATGGCTTGGGCGTTCGGCGACGAAAAAACCCGGCAAGCCCTTGAGGCCGCGCACTCCAAAGCGGTGGAACGCGCACTTGATTACACGCAGCACGATACCCGCGCTTTCACAAACAAAGACAGGGCCGGGGAAAACGCAGGCGCAGCTGCAGAAAAATTGATGATCGCAACCTACCAGCACGGCGCCAGCCGCGAAGGTGATCCCCAGCTGCATTCCCACTGCATCGTAATGAACATGACCCAGAGGGAAAACGGCACCACCGCCGCCCTGGACATGGACATGCGCTGGAAGATGGCTATGGGCGCAGCGTATCGCGCCGAACTGGCCGCAGAACTACAAAAGCAGGGCTACCAGATCGAGCGCGACAAGGATTCGTTCAGAATTGCCGATGTTTCCAAAGAACATGAAGCTGAATTCTCAAAGCGTCGGGAACAGATCGAGAAGTCATTGAAGGAAAGCGGCCACTATGGCGCAGCAGCGGCCAGCGTGGCGGCTCTGAGCACCCGCAAGACCAAGGAACTTACCCCGGAGCAGCTGGAGGCGTCATGGAAACAGGCCGCCAAGGAAATCGGCTGGAAGAATCCTTCCACCGACCCGCAGCACCAGCCCGTGGCGGAACCTATGCCCACCCACGCCGAGCTTTTGGGCAAGCTGACTGTGCAGGCCTCCACCATGACTGAGCAGCAGCTGCAGGCGGAGGTGTTCAGGGAGGCTCAAGGCAAGCTATCCCTGGAGGAGGCCAAGGCCTATCTGTCCGATCTCAAGGCTTCGCCTGAAATCGTCCACCTCGAGGCGTCCAAACCATCAATGCTGCAGCGCGGCACCACCCACGACCAGGAAAACCGCTATACCAGCCGCGAGATGTGGCAGCTGGAAAAGAACATGGGCGAGCAGGCCGGGCGCATGGCCGGCGAGTGTGACCACCAGGTCAAAGACGCCAGCCTCCAAGCTGCCACAGCCAGCCGCACCTTGAGCGACGAGCAGAAGGCGGCATTGAAGCACATCACTCAGGACAGCGGCAGGATCGCCGTAGTTCAGGGCACCGCCGGCGCAGGGAAAAGTTACATGCTGGATGCTGCCCGGGAAGCATGGGAGCGAGACGGCTACACCGTCCGGGGCGCAGCCCTCGCCGGCAAGGCCGCCGAAGGACTGGAGAAATCCAGCGCCATTCCGTCCCAGACCATTCACAGCCTGGCGCATGAACTCCAGCAGGGCAAAACCACTCTGGACGCCAAAACCGTGATCGTGATCGACGAGGCCGGCATGGTTGGTAGCAGACAGATGGCCGCGCTGGTGGACCGTGCCGACCAGGCCGGTGCCAAAGTCGTGTTGGTGGGTGATACCCGCCAGCTGCAGCCGATCGACGCCGGCGGCGCCATGCGATCCATACAGGAGCGAGTTGGTCGCGCCGAGATGAACGAGATCCGCCGACAGCAAACCGAGGAAGGCCGGCAGATGGTTCAAGACCTGGCGGCGGGCAGATCAGACAAAGCCCTGGAAGCCCTCGACAAAGCCGGGTGCATACGCGAGTACCAGAACCGCGACCAAGTGCGCCAGGGAGCCGCCAAAGAGGTTGTCAGCGACCTCAAGGAAGGCAAGAGCGCCATCCTCTTGGCAGAAACACGGGCAGAAGTACACAAGATCAACCAGTTGGCCCGTGAGGACGCCAAGACTGCCGGCCTGGTGAAGGGTGGCGACAAGCCTTTCCAGACCGAGCGAGGTGAGCGGCAGTTTGCCGATGGCGACCGCGTGATCTTCCTCAAGAACGACCGCCAGCTGGGCGTGAAGAACGGCACCACCGGAACCATCGAAAAAGCCCAGGAGGGGCGGATTACTGTCAAAACCGACGACGGCAAGACCGTGAAGGTAAACGAGGTTGGCTACAGGGACATCGATCATGGCTATGCCATGACCGTGCACAAATCCCAGGGCGTGACCGTTGACCGCGCCCACTACGTGCCCGGCCAAATGTCCCACCGTGAATTGGCTTATGTGGCAGCGTCCCGCCATCGGGAGAGCGTCCACATCCACACCACCACCGATACCAAAAAAGACCTGGTGCAAAGCTTCGAGAAAAGCCAGGCCAAGGGCACAAGCCAGGACTACAAGGCGAAGGAACGGCCAGATATCCGCAAACCCGAATCCCAAGTACGCGAGAAAGCCCCCAGCAACCAGCGAGACGCCGATCTAGCCAGGAAGGCGCTGGAAGCCCACAAGCGCGGAGAAAAAACCCCGGACGGCAAGAAGCTAGACAAGGCGATCAAGGACGGCAAAGCGCATGTAGAGAGGGACAGCAAAGGCCGTCAGTATGTCGTTCACAAAGATGGCCGGACGCAATGCCGCGACCTTTCCAAGCAGACCCGTGAGACAAAAACTGGCCTCACCACCCGCTACATCAAGACCGACAAGACGCTCAAGGTGGGCGGCATCGACACTCGCATCAAAACCGGCACGCAGATCCTCAAGAGTCAGGGCTACACAGCACGGATGGCGTCCAGCCTCAAGAAGGACATCAACCAGGACAAGAAACCTTCCAGCTGGATCAAATCACCGATCCGGCAGGCTGCTAACAAGGCACTCACCAAGGCTGAAGGATGGGAACGGGCCGGCAGGATCGAGAGCATTGGGGCGCGGATCAAGATGGCCGTGGAAGAACGGCAGGCCAAAAACGAGGTGCTGAAAGAGCTCAAAGAGCAGGCCGCCAAGGTGGCGCCCGAGAAGGAAGCCGGCAAAGAGATGGCGCGGGTGGAGAAGGCGAAGGAATTAGACCGCGAGATTGCCAAGCTGGGCCGTGAACCTGGGCGCCGCCACGAGCGCGAGCATGAACACCACGACCATGATCGCGATGAACAGCATAAACGCGAACGCGATCCTACACCGGCACGGGAGCCGGAACGTGAGGCAGAGCGGGAACTAGAGCGGTGAGCCATACAAATTGCATAAAAATCACCACTTTTTGTAAGTAACAGTAATCACTTGATCTCAGGCACATTTCATTTCGCATGGCCGGGATTACTAAGCGCCAGCAACTAAAAAGGAGAAAAAATGAACGAGAAAACCAGATCGATCCTTATCAAAGTCGGCCGTGGCTGCCATTGGATTGCTCAGGGGCTGTTTGCGACATTAATAATTTTAGCCGTGCTGGCAATGGCGGCTTCAATCTTCAAATGACCGCCCTTTTAACCACACAAAAGGAGAACGCCATGAACACAGAAACTGAGGATCCTGTTTTTGCCGAGCTGCGCGCTGGTCTCGTCCGGCAGGCAGAGGCGCGACAGCAGGCAATGAAGGAGGCGGAGCAAGCCGAGCGCAGATCCGAGTTTGCGGACTCGGTTGGGAAAAGTATCCGCCAAAAACTCGCAGCGAGTCCAGAAGTGGTGATCTTCGGGTTGGCCACTTTTGTTTATTGGGGCTTTCAGCTGGACGAATGGATGCAAGCCAATGTCCACGCCGCCTCCGGCTGGCTGACCGACCACATCAATGCCGCATTGTATGCCGTTTTCCACACCCTCCACTTATCCACGCCCTTGTGGGGTGGATAAGTGGCCCCGGCCTCTTTGGCATGGCGTGCGCCGGGCCGGGCAAGGGGCGTGAAAAACGGCATGTCTATATCTTTTAAATATCTCGGAAAGGAAATTAAAGATGAGTTTTACCGTGGTAGCGCATTTTTGTGAAGGGAAACCCAGGTTCGCTTTCCCATCTTTAGCTGGTGTCCCGGCAGAAGGCGGGTTTTTCTACCCCACGGATAGTTATTTTAGAACCAACATCTTTGAAAAGGAAAAAACAATGAAAAAACTTCTCACCCTCATCACCCTTTCCATCGCTCTGCTGCCCGGGTGCGCCAACATTCACGGAAGCACCGCCGGTCTTGGTAGCGGAGACTACAGCCGCATTCAATCCCGCCAGGTAATGAGCGTCCAGTTCGGCATGGTGCAGGCGGTGCGCGCCGTCCAGATCGAGGGCGGCACATCCGGCGCAGGAATGGCGACCGGCGCAGTGGTGGGCGGATTGCTCGCCAACCACATCGGCGAGGGGCGCGGGCAAAAGCTGGCCACCTTGCTGGGCGCTGTCGGTGGGGGCGTTGCCGGCGCAGCTGGCGAGAAAGCTCTTACTGGAACAGCTGGGGTGGAATTGACCGTCAAGCTGGATAACGGCCAAGCGCTGGCAGTCACACAAGCTGCCGAGCCAGGCGAAAACTTCAAAACTGGCGACCGCGTGCGCGTCCTGTCGGGCGGCAGCACTGTGCGGGTTGCACACTAAAAAGGAGATTGAAAATGGATTTTATCGTCGGTTTGATTCTGATGGTGGCCGGTGGCCACGACGTCATTTCCCTGCCAGTGGGTTCACCAGCTGGCCAAGTGATGCGGCAATGTATCGGCAAGACGGAAATGCTCGGCGCACTCACGCTGGAAGGCGGACATTGGAAAATGACCGTTGACCAGCGATCCTATGACCTGGTGTCCACCTGCATGGAAAGCCAGTTAAAAAACGACTTTCAACAAAAAAAAGGGTAAGACCATGAAAAAGCTAATTGCCGCGGCCGCCATCGCTATCACCTCTTTCCCGGTTTTTGCCGGCGTCGCGTCCGATCTTACAAAGTGGGATGGAAAAGTCCTCTCGGTCGAAGCGTTTAACAAATGCTTGGTCGCTGAAGGGCTCCATGAAATGTCCTTCACGTTGCGCATTAACGAGGTGGAAAGTCGAAGCCAGTTGACCGACAAGGCATCCATGACCTTGGCCAAGTTAAATAAGTTGGCTACGGACAATAGCAGGAAATTGGTCGTGATCATGCCGAAGAACACCACAAAGGCAGTGACTGACCAGATCGTGGCCGCCGCTCCGAACGCCAATCTCACCATGACCGGGTGTTCCGGCCAAGCCGTGTTCAAAGTCCTACCCCCCGCCCTGGAAGACGCTGCGCGGGTTGGGCGCTGCGTTGCACAGTCAATCAGCAAAAAGGAGTGAGCATGACGTTTCCCACCCCCTCCACTTACCCACACCCAGGGGCGTGGATAAGTAGTCCCGGCCTCTTTGGCGTGGTGTGCGCCGAGCCGGGCAAGGGGCGTGGAAAACATGATGGATAGAAGATATGACACCAACCACCAACAAAGGAGAAAAACCATGAAAAAAGCAATCCAGCCCTTCCCCATCGCCCTGCAAATCGGGGAGGACGTTTTCCAAAAATCAGAGCTACTCAACAAACGCCTGCGCAACATGGCCCCGTTCGGTGGGATCGATGACGTGCTTCAAATGTTCCGGGAATGTTTGCCTGCAGCCGGAACCACGTGCGCGACTGAGGCTGTCCTGTGGGCTGTCAGGTCTGCCATTTTGATTGCGGACATCCAGATCAAAGAGCGCGATCATCTGCTGCGCTTCGTCGCTGCACTGGCGGTGGAGGTCGATTCCCTGCACATCCAGCCAGGGAAAGCATGAGCCAGACGGTCCCCTTCGGGCTTCAATCCCTGCTGCAAAGGCATGTGCAACACCATCTCGCAAAATGCCGCTCGATCGTGCTGCACACCAAACGGTTTTGTCAACGAAACGGCTGAAGCCGTCGCGTTGGGTGCGCTGGCCGGTAAAGCTGTCCAGCGCTGTGGTGCGGGGATCGCGTTTCCGCCACCGTTACCTTTTCCTGTTTTTCCTGTCCTTCGGAGCCGCCCAAATGCGCCCAGGCACGAGCTGTCGGTTAAAGGCGCAACCAGCCGCGCCAGTCTCGGGACTTTCGCGGCATAAACGGGCGTGGGGCAAAGGCGCCCATTTATTCCACGTTCCCGATCCTGTCACGTCCGCTTGCAAACCGCCAAAACGCTCGAACCTGGTCGCCTTTTTATGAGGGCGGCTCCGAAGGACAGGAAAAACAAAACGAAAAAGGAGAACAACCATGGCCACAGAAACAACCTGCACCACAACAGACAACAGCCAAACCGAGGGACCCTCCAAAAGACAAGTTTCTGAAAGCAACAGCAAGGAGAAAAATCATGTGGAACTCAATTAAAAAAGGATTTGGCTATGCCTTCGGCGGAAGGATCGGCTGGGAGCTGGGCGGGTTGGTTTGGCGGTTAGTTAGCAAGTTCTTTGCGTTTCTGGCCCTGGGTGCGGTGGGGCTTGTGGCGCAGTGCAGTGCTCACAACTACACGGACGGGGCCGCAAAAGCCAAGGCGCCGCAGGCTCAGACAGCAGAGGCGAAACCTCACCACAGGCATAACACCAGAAAGGCGCCGACTCAAGAATCTGGGCAGGCGGATGCAGTGCCGAATCCAACGACAATCAATCAATAGCCAAGGAGAAGATCATGAAACGCATCACCATCACAGTTAGCAAGGCGACAGCCGAAGCGCTGACCAAGCTGGCGGCGGAATGCCGCGAGAAGGACAAGGCGAGGAACGGAGCCACAAGCCACGGCCCCTTGACCTCGTCCACCCTGCTGGCCATAATTTATAGTAACGCATAAGTTACCGACAGGCAAGAGCTACCCCATCTTCTTCGCCAGATCCTCAGCCCTCAAATGTGTGTACCGCTTGAGCATCTGCAAAGTCTTGTGGCCGGTGATCGCCGCCACTTCCATGGAATCGAATACCCCGCGCTCGAAGAGCCGGGAGGCCGACTCGTGGCGCAGATCATGGAACCGCAGATCCTTCAGGAAATCCGGGTTGGGCTCCTTGCCCGCTTCCTTGCATTCTTTCTCATACAATTTGCGGGCACGCTTTAATGCCTGGTCGCTGGCTGCTCGCAGCTGCCAAATTTCGATAACAAACACCTGGCCGCCTTTAATGGGTCTTGTCATCCCCTTCAGGATAACCACTGCGCTGGTTGATAGTGGAACAACCCTATTTTCCCCGTTCTTTGTATCGTACAGCGCCGCCGTGCCCGTCTTATCCTCGTGATAACTCACGTTCTCCCATTTCAGGGCCAGCAGTTCGCCACGGCGCATAGCTGTTTCCACCGCGAATTTAGTGATGGGCAGGGCGTATTTGTTGCGGGCCTTTGCCAATTCCGCATAGAACCGTTTTTCTTCTCCGTCCTCAAGGCGGCGTGTTCGTGCTGGACCGTTGCTGGGCAGTTCGATAGAGGCAACAGGATTGGCAACATGCAAACGCCAGCGCTTTACGGCGATGTTGTAGCAGTGGGAGATAATAAGGGCATATTTCCGCCTTCCATTGTCGCTCATGCCCTCTTTTTTGAGGGTAGCGAGGAATGCGGCTACGTCATCAGGCGAACAGGTGTAAAACCCAACCTTCGCAATGTCGTAGCGACTGAGTTTGCCGATCTTGTAATTTTCTTCGGACACACCCTTTTTCAGTGCCGTCACTTCCTTGGAGTAGCGATCAAGAGCTTTGGAAAGGGTGAAGCTAGCTGCTTCTTGTTTTTTAACGCGTGACGCGACTACTTTTTTAAAATCAGGGTCGAGCGCTTTGGCAACGCTTTTTGTGTCGCGAAAAGCGCGAGCCTCGTTGAGTGTATCGAAAGTTTCTGTTATCCGGTGCCCGCCCGCCATCATCCGCACCTGGAAGCTGAATTCACCCCGTTGCGTGATGGATTTATCTACTTTTTTGCCGGCTGCCATAACCACCCCATTTTGCGCAATTTTGCGCACTAATTCGATGAGTAATTATAGAACACGTTATATCATAAGGATTTTATTGTCAAACGATACGGGACTCAAAATCCCGCGCTAGCAATAGCGTGCCGGTTCGATTCCGGCTCCCGGCACCACACGTACATGCGGGTTTCCGCTGCCTCGCAGGACTTCTCCCGCACAACGATGCTCAACTTCCGTTCAGGCGTGCGTGGGCGCATCGAGCGCTTACGATACATCAGCGCCATCAGGCGGCTTTTTTGAGATCGACCTTGATATCTATTTCATCGAACGGCGCAATAAGCTTTCCGTTGTCGCGTTCAAGCAGTCCCAGCCCTTCCAGCGCTTTAACATCGGTATGGACATTCTTGTAGTTCCGTCCAATCTCCTTGGCTAGTTGGTGCATGTTGAGACCTTCGTGCTGCGCGACGTAGCGCAATAGCTCCAGCCGCTTGTCGGTAATGGCGGCAAACAATTCAGAAGGGGAACCAAAACCGATGGACGGAGTAATGCTCTCGCCCTGTTCGGCCTTCTGCCAGATGGCAGCAAAGTCTCGAACTGCTTGCTCCGGCGTAGTAATGATAATTTCTACCTTATTCATTCTTCCCACCTCCAGCCCGCCAAGCGGACGCAGTCATTCTTAAAATCCTCGATCAGCTCAGGCAGGCTCACAAAAAGATAAACATCTTCTTTCTCGCCATAGTGCCGGTGGTCACCCTTGCCGGTCTCATTGTCGTAGCGAACAACACACTTACCCAAGTGGCCGCAGTAGAGGCGGTATTTGAGGCCATGCGGCCTATCCGAAGTAACTTTGGGTAATGCCCATACAACCATCTCAATATGAATGTCGCCCTGCTTTAATATCCGGCGAAAAAGTTGGGCCGCTTTCATTGTGGTTCAATATACCATAATTTGCAGGGTTTTGTGGCCGGTGATCACGGCCACTTCCACACAAACAAAGGGCAGCCTCAGCTGCCCTTTCGTATTTCTGCCCGGCGCCGGTTATGCCGCCTGCACCGGAATCTGCCGCCGCTGGTCGACGATGCGGTTGTTCGCGTCCACATACACCAGCTCGGGCTGGAATTTCTGCAGTTCCAGTTCGTTGTACATGGCATAGGTGGCAATGATGACGAGGTCGCCGGGATTCGCCTTGTGCGCCGCAGCGCCGTTCACGGAAATAATGCCCGAACCGCGCTGCGCCTTGATGGCATAAGTAGTGAAACGCTCGCCATTGCTCACGTTGTAAATGTCGATCTGCTGGTATTCGCGGATGTCCGCGGCTTCCAGCAAATTTTCGTCAATCGCGCACGAACCTTCATAATGCAGTTCGGAATGCGTGACGGTGACACGGTGCAGCTTGGATTTGAGCATCAATCTTTGCATTGTGACTCACTCAACGAGTGGGGAACAAAAGGACGCGTATTATAAGCCTTTGTCCGCATTGAGACAAATTTCCAGGTTGTCGATCAGTCGGGTCTTGCCCAGCCATGCCGCCGCCAGCACCACCAGATCCGTCTCGCCGGCCTGCGCCGGTGCCAGGGATGCGGCGGCCCGCACCGAAACATAGTCCACGCGCCAGCCGTGAGCTTCCAGGTCGGCAGCGGCTGCGCGCTCCAGCGCCGGAAAATCAAGGTTGCCCGCAAGCATAGACTGGCGGATCTGCACAAGGTTCCGGTAAAGCCGCACCGCCTCGGTGCGCTCTTCCGCACTGAGATAGCCGTTGCGCGAGCTGAGGGCGAGGCCATCCCCGGCGCGCAGGGTTTCTCCCGCCACGATCTCCACCGGCAGGTTGAGCTGCCGCACCATGGCGCGAATCACGTGCAGCTGCTGGTAATCCTTCTTGCCGAACACCGCCGCCTGGGGCTGGACGATGTTGAACAGCTTCAGCACCACCGTCGCCACGCCGCGAAAATGGCCGGGGCGGAACGCCCCGCACAGCTCGCCCGCAACCGGCGGCGGCTCGACAAATACCTGCTGAGGCTCGGGATAAAGCTCGTCCACTGTCGGCGCGAACACCACGTCCGCCAAGTCCTCCAGCTTTGCGCAGTCGGCTTCCAGCGTGCGAGGATACTTGTCGAAATCCTCGCCCGGCCCGAACTGGATCGGGTTGACGAAGATGCTCGCCACCACGCACCGGCCATGCTCGCGCGCCTGCCTGGCCAAGGCCACATGCCCCTCGTGCAGGTTGCCCATGGTGGGCACAAAAGCGACCGAAGGCTCGGACTTCAGCCGGTCGCGGAGTTGCTGAATTGTGGAAATGATCTGCATACTTGAAAAGTCAAAAAGCATTCACTGCAAGGAAACCGAAGGATCGCAAAGGAAAGCGAGTTTTCTACCACTAAACACAGGCAGTGGACAAGGCTCCAGGCTCTTTCCCACCCGCGGCCGCATCATGGCAAGGATATCTTGAGTCCGATCGTAAAGCTACGGGAGAATAGCGCGGAAAATTCCTGCCGCGCCCCGCCCAAAGGCAATACACCCAACACAAACGCGGCCACTCGACGACTTAGGGCAACTTCGTCGTAACCCGCCACCTCACTGCCGCCATCGGTGAAATTGTGCGTCAGCATCAGCCTCCAGTAGCCGTCGTCTTCCATAATATTGCTTTGCCACACCAGATGCAGGTAGTGGCGTCCCAGCAAGGGCGGCGCAGCCCCCAAGGCAAGACCGGCCACCTCCGGGGTAACGGCATTCGCGGCGCGGGCGAAGTAGGCCCGCTCTTCCGGCGCGGTGAAGCCATGGCCCTGGTAGAGGTACTCGGTGTAGAACGAACGACCGCTCTCGAAGGTGTACGCGGCACCAGCCAGCACATTGGTCCGGCGGGGCGATTCGGTCGCCACCGTGAAAGGCTGCTCGGCATCGGCGGGCGATTGCAGAGCGCGGGCGCGGGTCGAAGACCCTACCTCGGCGTAGAGCAGCAGGGCATCGCTCACTGTCACTTGTCCATACGCGCCGAAAAAAGGGAGGCGGCCCGGTGCCTGCGCCAAGGCCAGTCCCGTCGCCCACTCCTCGCCGCGTCGATCAAGCTTCAGCAGCCAGCTGTTGCGCCACGGGTCGGGGTCGGGCGCCATGTGACCGGAGCCGGTGACGCGGGCGAGATGCAGGGCCGTTTGCCGATCCGAAGTCCAGCTGACCTTGACGACATCAATGCCGGAAAACTCGCGCATCGGGTTGCTACGCCCGTTGTCGAAATAGAACGGACTGGACGGGGAGCGGAACTGCGCCGGCCCCCAGTTGAGCAAGTCACGCCCGGCGGCAAGGCCCCAGTGCTCGCCGGCGTTGAGCCGCAGCTGCCACTGGCTGAGATAGCCCTCGTATCTCGTTTCGTCGCCGACCGCGCTGTGCGCCTGCTGCTCCAGTACGATGGGGCGGAGTGTCAGCCGCAGGCCGTCGCTTTCGGCCTTGACGTTGAACCGCCCCTCCAGGGCGGCACTGCGCTGCGACAGGCGCGCCACGCGGTTGCCGGGGTTGAGCACGCTTCCCGCCCGCAGCGTGTTGCTGTCCAGGTAGCCATAGACCGCGCCGTCCCAGCGGGTGAGCCACACCCCGTCTTCCGCCGCAGCCGGCGCAACGAGGCCTAACAGGGCAGCCCCCAAGACGGCGGGCCGCCAGCTCACTGAATCTGGCCCAGATCGAATTCGGCGGGAGCAATCTTGCGGACCTTGATCGAGCCGAAAGCCATCGTGGTCTCGGCATCCACCAGCGCATCGCGGATGACCATCTCGCTGACGAAGGGGGTGCGCACCCCCTCGAACGAGATGCTGTTGTCGTACTTGAAGCGCGCGGTCTTGAGCAACTTGCCGGAGAGCGAGTAGAGCTCGGCCTTGACACCCACGCCCCGCCCCGCCGACACCCAGTAGCGCACACGGTCGTAGGTGGCGCGCTTGTGGCGCGCGGTCAGTTGGAGCACATGGCAGGGCTCGCCGTCCACCACCTCCTCGCCCGCCAGTTGGGCATCATAATCGCCGGCATAGTCGGTGGCGGCGATGTCGCCGTTGGCCGCTTCGCCGCTGAGGCGCTGGCGCGGCGAGATGGGGATGGGCTTGGACAGACCGGGCCGCGTCAGCCACATGCTGCGTCCCACCTGAAGCAGCTTCGACCCCTTGAAGCGGGCGGGCTCCAGCGTCTCCGCCACGCTCGCGTCGTCCACCGCGCGGACTTCCAGGCGCATTTCATCGGATACCCTCTGGCCATCGCGGGAGACCAATCGGATTTCCCAGACGATGCCGGGCAGGCCGCCGCCGCGTGCCCGGTCGGCGTGCTTGAGGAGGGTTTGCGCATCGGGCGCGGCGAAGGCCGGCAGACTCGTCAATAGGGCGGACAGTATCCACAATAGTTGTTTCATCATCACCACCTCACACATGTCCCAATGCATCAATGATCGGTTGCCGGGCGGCGCGGCGGGCGGGCAAGAGCGCGGCCAGCGTCCCCACGACCCCCATCAGTACCAGCGTGAACAGAATACGCGCAGTATCCATGTCCACCAACAGCGGGATAGGGGAGGCGCTATTCGGCGGGGTATAGGAGATGCCCGCAACGTTGATGCCGTATCGCACGCCGAGCGTGACCAGCAAACCGACCAAGCAGCCCGCCAGGGTCAGCACCAGCGACTCGGTGGCAAACAACCACACCACGCCGCTGCGCTTGAGGCCGATAGCCCGCAACGTGCCTATTTCGCGGGTGCGCTCAACCACCGTCATGCTCATCGAATTGGCGACGCTCATCACCACCACGGTCAGCACGATGCTGAAGATGAAGCCGAAGATCATGTCGAACATGTTGTGCACCTGGTGGTAGAAGGTCGACAGATCCTGCCAGGTCTCGATTTCCAGGTCGAACCCGGCCGCGGCCAGTTTCGAGACAAGGTGGGCGCGCAGCGGCTCGGTCGCCCGCACATCGTCGAGCAGTAGCGTCAGGCGGTCCGCCCTGCCGTCGGCGTCGAGCAGCGATTGTGCAAAGGCCAGCGGCACGAAGGCGAACTTGTCGTTGCTACCCGCGCTGCCGGTATTGAAGGTGCCGCCTACCGTCACGTCCTGCGCATTGGCCTGGCCGCCAAGGGTGTTCACCAGCATCGCGGCCTGCCCGCCAACCGCCAAGTGCAGCAGCTCGGCCAGTCCGGCGCTCAGTTCGACCACCTCTGGGCGCGCTGGGTCGAGTTGTTTGAGAAAACTGGAGTATGCGCCCGATTGCGCCTCCTCTGCGGTGAGATAACCCTCCTGAAGGCGCTGCATGGCCCGCGGCTCGATGCCTTCGGCGATGAAGATGGTGCTCGCCCTGCCATTGCTGACCAGGCCATTGAAGGCAAGGCGCGGCGCAATGAGTTTGATGCGGGGTTCGTCCTTCAGGAGCGCGCGAATGCGGGCGATGTCGCCGGGCGTCAACAGGTAGCGTTCCGGGTCGAGTTTTCCCTCCCTGTTCATGCCGCGCTTGCTCAGCGTCAGGTGGCCCAGCAGCTCGCTATGGATGGATTGCCGTGACAGCCCGTCATAAACGTTGTGGGTATAACCCGCGAACAGCGAGATGGCGGCGAACCCCAGAGCAATGGCGACCAGAGTCACCAGAGAGCGGCGCCGATTGCGCACCAGCCCCCGCAGGGCGAGTTTCAGCGTATTCATGCGCACACCTCGTCTTGTTCGATATGGCCGTCGCGCAACAGAACCTTGCGGTCGACGTGGGCGAGCAAGCGGGGGTCATGGGTGGTGAATACGAAGGTCACCCCCTTGGCGCGGTTCATCTCGCGCATCAACGCGACGATCATCTGGCTGTTCTCCGAGTCGAGGTTGGCGGTTGGCTCGTCGGCAATCACCAGCATCGGATCACCCGCCAGCGCACGGGCGATCGCCACGCGCTGTCGCTGTCCGCCGCTCAGCTTGTCGGGGCGCGAGGCGCCGAAGGCGCCCAGCCCCATCTCCTCCAGGGCTGCCGTAGCACGCGTGCGTGCCCGCCGCTCAGCCACGCCCCGGATCTGCAGCGGGAGCATGACATTCTCCAGCGCCGTGAGCACCGGCACCAGATTGAAGCTCTGGAACACGAAGCTGATCTTGCTGCCGCGAAAACTGGTCAGCGCGTTGTCGTCGAGCAGGCGCGTATCCTGACCGTCAAACCACACCTCACCGCCGGTGGGCGCATCAATCAAGCCGATGAGGTTCATCAGCGTGGATTTGCCGCTGCCCGACGGTCCCCACACGGCGAGGAACTCTCCGGCAAGGATGTCGAGCGACACGCCATGTAGCGCGTCAATGGCGGCTTCCCCCAGCCAAAATCGGCGGCGCACGTCGCGAAGCGATAACAGCGTAGTAGTGGTTGAAGACATTTTGGCCTCGAATGGCAATGTTAATCAGGGCGTGCGAGAGCGAACAAAACTCCGCTCTTAATCCGCTTTGAAAAAATGAGGGCCTACGCCCAGCACCCAGACCGAATAACCTTCTCGTAGGGTGCGAAACATACAGCGGAAAATCCAGCGGGGCATGCGAAAAGTTCCCGCCTCGATCGCCCGCCCCACGATGGACTGCTGTTCCAAGACACGAAAGCCTTCGGCCAGAAATACCTCGACCGGATGCCGTTTTGCGGCATGGAAAGTGGCGCCGAACTGCTGAAAGCGGTTGAACAGCTTCTTGCTGTAGCACTCATAGAACGCCGTGGACATGAAGTCCGCAACGAGGGAGGCATTGGGCAGAGCTTCTTTTATTGCGCGCGCGGTAGACTGAAGCGCCTGCTCTGTAAGGTACATCGAAACCCCTTCCAGGACTACGATGGCTGGTTCCTTTCCAGCATATGGGGCCAGCTTCTCGGCAAGAGACTGTTTCGCGAACTCGATGGGGATGCGAACCAAGTCGTTCGGCGAACTGGATGCCGGCAGGCATGCTTCCTTGAGAGCAAGCACTTCCGGCTCGTCCAGCTCCACCCAGCGACCTCCCGAAAGACGATGGGGCCGGGTGTCAAAACCGGCGCCAATGATGATGATCCTTGCATTGGGGGCGTCCCGCAAAGCAGCGCGCAGCAAGACACTGCGCCGTATCCGGTAACCACAACGCGGCGGCTAAATTTGTGGTCCATTAACTCACTATCGCTATTCATAGTTTTTAATCTATTTTGCATAATGGTGAATAATATAGCCGCGAATTCGCCAATTTACACTGACGTAAGTCAACCAAACCGCAATTAATACCTGCATATCCGAATTAAGTATGCGGAATGCCGCGAATTTAAATGCGGTTCAGCCGAGAGAGATGGATTTGAGGCGATCCTGATCGAGCAATTGCATCTACCGCCGCTCGGTGCTCAGACGCTGGCTCGCTCGGGCGGCCCACTATCTGAAGCCGAACTCTGCGACAAAGGTCTCAAGATGGCTTGGCTCACCCAAGTAGCGCATCTGGGAATGTCACAACTTCGGGCTGCAAAACTGATACCGGAAGCTGAAGTCTGCTTATCCATTCGGGAGGTGGCGGTGCTGCGATGGACGGCCGAAGGCAAGACATCTGCCGATATTTCTGACATCTTCAATATCTCGGAACGCACGGTCAACTTCCATATCGGCAACACCATCGCCAAACTGAATGCAACCAACAAGACCGCGGCAGTCGTCCGAGCGCTGCTCCTCGGGATGCTGTACTAAGCCGCCCATCCCTCAAGCAGCGTACCACTGTTACCAGTGCACAGAGCACGGGCTACTTCGTTCAACCTTGGATTTTCCTTCGCGCCCTCTGCGGTGAAGAATCAAAAACAATGTTCCACTGCCGGAAACCCGCCATTTTTCACTGCTTGGACGTATTGCTCGACAGCCGCCCGGATGCTGCCGGCGCCTTGCAGGAAATTCCTGGCAAACCTCGGCGGCTTGCCGGGATAGATGCCGAGCAAGTCATACAGCACCAGCACCTGGCCGGAGCAATCGGGTCCCGCGCCAATGCCGATAGTGGGAATCGTCAATTCAGCCGTGACTTGTTGTCCCAGTGCCGCCGGGATCGCTTCCAGCAACATCATGGAAGCGCCCGCATCCTGCAAGGCAAGGGCATCTTCCAGCATTTTTTTCGCCGCCACATCGTCTTTGCCCTGCACCTTATAGCCGCCGAGCTGGTGAACCGATTGGGGCGTCAGGCCGATGTGACCGCACACCGGGATGCCGCGCTCGACCAGGAAGGCCACCGTCTTCGCCATCACCGCACCGCCTTCGAGCTTGACCATGTGAGCGCCCGCCGCCATCAGCTTCGCAGCATTGCGTAATGCCTGGGCAGGGCTTTGCTGGTAGCTGCCGAACGGCATGTCGGCGACAATGAAGGCCCGTCCGACGCCGCGCACGACGCAGCGGGTGTGGTAAACCATGTCATCCATACTCACCGGCAAAGTGGTTTCCTCGCCCTGCACCACCATGCCAAGCGAATCGCCCACCAGCAGCACGTCCACGCCCGCCTTTTCCAGCAGGGTGGCGAAGCTCGCATCGTAGCAGGTGAGTACGGCGATTTTCTCGCCGTCACGCGCCAGCTTCTGCAAATTGCTCAATGTGGTTCTCATGCTGACCCCGCCCGGTTGAAATATTCGCGTCCGCCGCGCATCTGGCCGATGCGCTCCAGCAGCAGCTCGAAATCCTGCGGCTGATCGGCGAAATTGAGATGTTCGCTGTTGACGATCAACAGCGGCGAGGCATCATACTGATAAAAATAGCGGCTGTAGCTTTCCGCCAGCCGCGCCAGGTAATCTTCCGTGATCGGCGATTCGTACGCGACGCCGCGCCGCCTGACGCGCTCGATCAGCGACTCCACCGGCGCCTGCAGGTAGATCACCAGATCGGGCGGCGGCGTCTGCGGCTGCAGATGGGCATAAATCTGCTGGTACAGGCGGTATTCTTCGTCGTTCAGGTTGAGCCGGGCGAACAGCGCATCCTTGTCGAGCAGAAAATCGGCCACGGTGGGTTGGCCGAACAATTCCATCTGCTTCAGGTCGCGCACCTGGGATGCGCGCTGGAACAGGAAAAACAGTTGCGTCTGCAGCGCGTAGCGCGCCGCGTCCTGGTAAAACCGGGGCAGAAACGGGTTGGTGTCGGCGTCCTCCAGCATCAGCCCGGCCTGAAAGCGCTCCGACAAACGCCGCGCCAGACTGGTCTTGCCGACGCCGATCGGCCCCTCGACCACAATATAGCGGTATTTGTCGGGCATCATGGCCGGCTTCCCTCCACCCTCTCCACCCGCTGATCCGCGCATTTCTCCAGGCACGCCTCCACACTGCCGTGCCCGATTATGATGCAGGATGGCGCGATTTCATGCAAAGGCTGGAGCACGAAGGCGCGCTCGTGCATGCGCGGGTGCGGCAGGGTCAAACCGTGCTCGTGGCAGGCCAGGTCGGCGTAGAGCAGGATGTCCAGATCAAGGATGCGCGGCGCATTGCGGAATTCGCGCACGCGGCCGTGGCGATGCTCCATGTCGAGCAAGGCTTCGAGCAACGCATGCGGCGCCAGGCCGGTTTCGACTTCGGCCACGGCGTTGATGAAGTCGGGCTGGTCGGCGTAGCCCACCGGCGCGCTGCGGTAGAGCGAGGAACATGACAGCAGCCGGGTTTGCGGCAGATTGCCGAGCTCGGCGCAAGCCTTGAGGATCTGCGCGCCGGGGTCGGAAAGGTTGCTGCCGAGGCCGATGTAAGCGCGCTTGAAGTGAGGTTGTGAGTGCATGTCAGATTTAAAAACCAGCCACGGATTACACGGATTAAAACCTCCATGAATTCATCCGTGTAATCCGTGTCAATCCGTGGCTAAAGGTTGATTTTCAACAGCCGCCACGGCAGCCTTGGGCTTGCGCCGGCGCCGTTTCTTGGCAGTGGGGGCTTCGTCCTTGATCAGCATCTGGCCGCGTTCGTGTTCGCCGGCGTTCTGGAAATCTTCCCACCAGCGGCCGACCTCGGCATCGACCTCGCCGCTTTCGCAGCGCATCATCAGGAAATCGAAGGCGGCGCGGAAGCGCGGGTGCTCGAGCAGGCGGAACGGGCGCTGGCCTGCGCGCTGCAGGAAGCGCGGCTGCATGGTCCAGATTTCCTTCATCACCGCATCGTAGCGGTGGGGAATCGCCAGCTTCTCGCTCTGCGCCGCCAACACCACATCCATCGCCAGGTGCAGCGCCGGAACCGGTTTTTCCCCCTCGGCCTGGCATTGCTGCCAGGCGGCCAGCACTTCGTGCCAGAGCAGGGCCGCGAACAGGTAGGCGGGCGAAACCGGCTTCCCATCCAGGATGCGCTGGTCGGTCTTGGCCAGCGCCAGCATGACGAAGCGTTCGCCCATCGGCTGTTCCAAGATCACGTCGAGCATCGGCAGCAAGCCATGGTGCAAGCCCTTCTTGCGCAGCAGCAGGATGCTTTGCACCGCATGGCCGGAAAAAAGCAGCTTGAGCATTTCGTCGAACAGCCGCGCCGCGGGGACGTCCTCCAGCAGCTCGGCCAGTTCCCGGATCGGCTTGATCGCCGCCGGGTCCAGCTTCAGCCCGAGTTTGGCGGCAAAGCGCACGGCGCGCAGCATCCGCACCGGATCCTCGCGGTAGCGCTGAGCCGGGTCGCCTATCATGCGCAGCACCCCGGCCTTGAGGTCGGCCACGCCGTTGTGGTAGTCCCAGATTTCCTGGCTGACGGGGTCGTAATACAGCGCGTTGATCGTGAAATCGCGGCGCATCGCGTCCTCCACCTGGGAGCCGAATACGTTGTCGCGCAGGATGCGGCCGCTTTCCTGGTCGGTCTGGCGGTCATCGCTGTCGTTGTTGGTGGCGACGGCGACAGTGCGAAAGGTGGAAACCTCGATGGTTTCCGCGCCGCACATCACGTGGACAATGCGGAAGCGCCGCCCGATGATGCGGGAGCGCCGGAACAGATTGCGCACCTCATCCGGATCGGCATCGGTGGCCACGTCGAAATCCTTGGGCTGCCGGCCCAGCAGCAGGTCGCGCACCGCGCCACCCACGACGAAGGCCTTGAAACCCGCCTGCTGCAGCGTCTTCACCGTCTTCAGCGCACACGGAGTGAGTTGATTGGCGGTGATACCGTGCGCCTTCAGCTTGAAGATGCGCGGTTCGCCATTCTTTGGTGATTTTTTCTGGAAAACGCGGCTGATAAGTTTACGGATCATGCTTTAGGAGATTTCGGAATAATAGCTTGATGGGAACAAGGAAAAGGGTTCAACATAAAAAAACATTGAACCACGGAGGACGCAGAGGACGCGGAGGAGTTCAAAGGCTCATATCCTCGAGTGAATTGGCGGATAGTATGTGCCATTGCCTGTTTACCAGAACGAATTTTTGCCGTAGATACATATCTCTTGCTTTTCCTCTGCGTCCTCCGCGTCCTCTGCGGTGAATAGCCGTTTGATCCTATCCTTCATTCATTTGCCGAAATAAACTTCCTGTTCCATCTCGCGGTAAATGAAATTAGCATTTTTTTTATGGTTCTCATGGTAGAGCGGGGTTGCGTGCCAGTCTGCAAAATCGGATTGCCTCACCGCGCTTTCGAGATCCTGCCCCGCCTCCACGGCGGCACGCATTTCATCGCGCAGCCGCTTGATGTAACTGTAAGTCTTTTCCACCATCGGGAACGGCGGCGTCTGGGCGCTGCCGTGACCCGGGATCATCAGCCGGGTATCCGGGAAAGTTTTCCGCATCCAGTCTATCGCTTCCAGGGCGGCGCCGGAATGGCCGTCGCCCATGAAAGTGGAACGATTATTGAAGGCGAGATCGGAAATCCACAGAACCCGGTCTTCCACCTGGTGCACCACGAGGTCGCCGAACGAATGGTGGTGGTCGGCATTATACACGGCGAAGGTTTTGCCGCCCAAAGTGAAATCGTAGTGGCTATATATCTCGCCGCCCACCAGGATGTCGGGCTTCACGCCCTTGAATCCCTTCATGTCCTGGGTAAGGATGCGGCGGCGGAAAGAAACCGAAGCCGTCAGATTGTCGGAAGCGAGATAGTCCAGCGTGCCCACGTGGCCGACGATCCTGATGCCGGGAAGCCGCCGGAACGCCACCGCGCCGTAGGAATGGTCGGGATGGTTGTGGGTCAGGATCAGGTATTTGATCGGCTTGTCCGTCACCTTGCGCACCGTGGCAATCAGCCTCCGCCCCAGCTTGGGCGTTCCCAGGCTGTCGATCACCACCACCCCCTCGTCGGTCACGACGAAGCCGGCGTTGCCGTTGAAGCCGCGGTTCTTACGGTCCACCTCGGCAATATTGCCATAGAGGAAATAAACGTCGGGAGCAATGCGGTAATAGGGCAGGGGCTTGCTGTCGGGATCCCTGCCGGAGATGACAATTTCAGGAATTTCCGCCGTATCCACCGCCTGCTGGGGCAAACGGTCGGCATGTGAGGCGAACGATAAGGCAAACAGGCTGCAGACGACCAACCTCATGCAGGCAGAAAATAACTGCCGACCTCCGTTTCGATTTCCCGCAATCCGCACTGGTAGAGCTCCTCTATATTTTTCAGCTCGTAGGGCGGATGAGCGTAGCGTTATCCGCCGTATGAATCGAAGCGTCGTAAACCATACGGCGGATAACGGCCTGCGGCCTCATCCGCCCTATTTAGCATCATACAACATCAGGGTGTGATAACAATAACGTCCCGGCCAACAGGCCGGGCGGGGCCAAAACCGAAACAGAACGAGCAGAAAATCGTGCTGCGAACCGGTTAAACACGCAATGAAATCACCGGCCAACCGCTCTTCTCGGCATGCACCTTCAGGGTAGGATCGGGGTCCACCGCCACCGGGTTGCTGACCCGTTCCAGCAGCGGCAGATCGTTGAGGGAATCGCTGTAGAACCAGCTCTCCTGCACGCCTTCCCAGTCCACCCCGCGCTGTTTCAGCCAGGCTTCGAGCCGGGTGATTTTCCCCTCGCGAAAGCTGGGCGTGCCGGCCACCTTGCCGGTGAATTCGCCGCCTTTCTGTTCCGGTTCCGTCGCGATCAAGTGCTCGACCCCGAACGCTCTGGCGATCGGCATCGTGACGAAGCTGTTGGTGGCGGTGATGATCGCCACCAGGTCCGCCTCGCGCAAGCTCCGGTCAACCAGGTCGCGCCCCTTCTGGTTAATGATCGGAAAAATCTTTTCGCGCATGAACTGTCCATGCCATATATCCAGCTGGGTCCGCGGATGGCGGGACAGCGGCTTGAGCTGAAAATCGAGGAACTCGTGGATATCCAGCGTGCCGGCCTTGTACTGATCGTAGAACGCCTGGTTGCGCGCCTCGTACACCTCGCGGTCGAGCACGCCGCGCTCGATCAGGAACTGCGCCCACTCGAAATCGCTGTCTCCGGAAAGCAGCGTGTTGTCCAGGTCAAATAGCACCAGTCGCAAAATCAATCTCCACAATCGAAAAAATAAGGCGGAGTATAGCCTAACCCGGATGTTTCATGAATTCGCGTGATGATCGCGCAGGATTTTGTTTTGTAGGGGGATTTTGTGAAGGAGTGGCGTAGTTATTCATACGCCCGACTGAATAAAATTTCCATACGAAACAAAAGACCAGCGAGGGCGCGCGTCAATTTATGAAACATCCGGGTTAGAATAACAAGATGAATTTCCCCGACAATCTCCTGCCTTCCGCTTGGTATTGGACCGGACAGGGACTCTTCGCACTGGTCTTGTTCTGGGCAATCCGCACCGCTCCCTGGCGCAGGCTCAAGGATGCCAGCATGCTGAATGTATGGCTGGGCACGTGCGTGGTTCTGATGGCACTCTGGAGCATCAAGACCGGGATCAAGCCGGGGCTGAACTTTCACCTGCTCGGCGCCACCGCCATGACGCTGATGTTCGGGCCGCAACTGGCCCTGCTCGGGCTCACCATCGTTCTGGCTGCCGTCACCCTGGCGGGCATGAGCGGATGGCAGGGTTACGGCTGGAACGGCCTCATCATGGGGGCCTTGCCGGTAGCGGTGAGCTACGGCATCTACTGGCTGGCAGACCGTAAGCTGCCCAACCATCTTTTCGTCTACATCTTTCTCAACGCCTTTTTCGGCGGCGCGCTGGCAATGGCTGCCACCGGTTTGGGCGGAACACTGCTGCTGCAGCTGTCCGGCGCCTACCTGCCGGCTTATCTCTACAACGACTACCTGCCCTACTTCATCCTGATGGCCTGGTCCGAGGCGGTCACCACCGGCATGGCGGTGACCCTGATGGTGGTTTACACGCCGCACTGGGTCAGCACCTTCGACGATACGCGCTATCTGAAGCGCAAATAGAACGCTGTTACAATCCCTACCTTCACAATGGCGCCAAGCATCCTTGTCAACCCAACGTACCTTGAAATCCATCGCATGTCTTTTCGCTGTCCTGCTGGCGTACCCGTCCTTGGCCGCGCCAACAGATGTCGATCAGTTCGGCGCATTTTCCCGGTCTGTGACGGGAGACCAATTTGAATATACCGTACAGCCTGGGGATTACCTGATCAAGATCGGCGCGCGCTTCGGTGTTTCGGCCAGGATTCTGGCCCAGGAAAACGGCCTGGACTACGATGGCATTCTTCACCCCGGGCGCAAGCTTCGGGTCAGCAACCTCCATATCGTCCCGCCCCCTCTGCCCGAGGGCATCCTGATCAACCTGCCGCAGCGGATGCTGTTCTTCTTCCGCGCGGGCGAACTTAATGCCTTCTCCCCGGTCGGACTGGGTAGACCCGACTGGCCCACCCCTTCCGGTTCGTTCAGTATTGCCAACCTTCAGGAGGACAAAGCCTGGATCGTACCCAAATCCATCCAGGAGGAAATGCGGCGGGAAGGCCAGGTAGTGCGAACAAAGGTGCCGCCCGGCCCGGACAACCCTTTGGGTAAATACTGGATAGGCTTGAGCCTGGCCGGGTACGGAATTCATGGCACCATCGCGCCGGCCAGCGTGTATCACTTCCAGAGCCACGGCTGCATCCGGCTGCATCCGGACGATATCAAGTCCCTTTTCACCACGGTAAAGGTAGGCATGAAGGGCAGGATTATTTATACTCCCGTGTTGCTGGCACAGCTTCCGGATAGCCGTATTTTTTTGGAAATACACGGGAACATCTACAGGAAGGCCGGCGATCCGCTGGAGTCGGCACGCCGCTTGGCGGAAGACAACGGTCTCGCTCAACATATTGACTGGGATCGGGTTGCGGAAGTCATCAGGCGCCAGGAAGGCCTGGCACGAGAGGTGACGCTTGTCACAGCAGTGCAGGAAAATGGACAGAGATGAAGAATCGGCCTGGTAAAATAATTTGTGGAGGTGACGCCTCCCGGCGTCTCTTTCTGAAGTGGGGGGTAGCGTCAGTCGCCGGCATCGCAGCACGCCCCTCTTTGGCCAGAAGCTCACTGGCCGCGCCGGAACGGGGGCTGGCCCTTTACAACATCCACACCGGTGAAAGCCTTCAGGCCGTGTATTGGGCACAAGGGAGTTACATCCCGGAATCCATGGCCGAATTCAACCGGATACTGCGGGATCACCGGACCGATCAAGTCGCGCCCATCGACAGTCATTTATTCGACCTTCTCTACCTGCTTCACAGCAAACTGGAGGCCAGCCAGCCATTTCACATCATTTCCGGCTACCGCTCCCCGGCCAGCAACGCCACGCTGGTCGCCCACAGTTCCGGGGTGGCGAAAGGCAGCCTGCACATGAGAGGCCAGGCCGTGGATATCAGCTTGCCGAACCGTGGGCTTTCCACTTTGCGTGATGCAGCCCTGGCTCTGCGTGGCGGCGGAGTCGGCTATTATCCGGCTTCCAATTTCGTGCATGTGGATGTGGGGCGGGTACGGTCATGGTAAGCGCATTTCGAGCCATGGAAATGGTTTGACCTGATCCTGCTCCCTGTTGTTGCTCCTGTATACCTACTGTCTATGCAACATCAAGCAACCTCATGGCGTCCTCACAAAACAGGATCCCCTCAATAAATTCCCCCGCCCACTTGCGTGGAGGTCAAAACGCCCTCCTCAGCAGAGAGGGTATAGTTTGTCGTATCATTACCGCTCCAGTTTTTGACATTGAACGTGCCTGAAGAACCCGACAGGCGCTGCACCGAAAGGTTGCGGAACGTGAGCGGCGTTCGGTCCTGACATACCTCGGGCATACCCGGCGTGCGAAGGAAATAAGCCGCGCCGGTGCCAAACAGGGAAGCCGTGCCGTTTTCGACTGCGATGGCTGTTTCTACGTCAATGCCGATACCCTTTGCTTCGGCGGACCAACCATCCTGGACGATGCGCGCAAGGAAGGTGACAAGCCGCCCCATTCGATCCCGATAGTCAAGGTGACCGTCGGTGATGACCTTGCCCATATTCGGCAGCGTCAAGAAGTCCCGGTCAAGCGTCACGCGCCGATTGTAAGGGTTAGCCAGCGCATCATCTGAATACACGGTGCCATTTTGTGCGGAAAAGAGAAACTCGCCCAAAATCGCCAACCCGGCGCTGGTGCCCCCAATGGGAACATTCCGTTTAGCCAGGGAATGAATGGCATCTTCGACAGGCGTGCCTTTCCAGTATTTCACGTAATCATACTGGTCGCCGCCGGCGATAAAGAGTGCTTCGGCCTTGAGGATCTTGTCCACCACGAAGGGATCGCTTGCAGCGGCGCGTGTCTTGATGATGAGGGTTTCAACCGAGTCCACCAGGCCCATTGCATAGATGTATGGGTTGTACGCATCCGTGCCGCTGGCCCGAATCACGACAAAATCCCCGCCGCCAGACTTTTTGCCCATCCACTGGAAAGCCTCGTCAACATCCGGGCCACCGCCCATTAAAAGCAGGCCGGCGGTTGTAGCCGTGGTCACGTCACCCGCGTTGCCGACGACATAATATTCGTATCCGGTTTTATCTCCCTTCGCCGCAGCGAACCCTGCTCCGGTCAATGTAGCGATCAACACGAGCAAGGTGATCACCCGTACAAACAGGCGGGGAATGCGAACCTTTGTGTCCATGATGCCCTCCTTGGTCGATTTTGTGAGGCAACCCGTTGGTCAAAGCCATTTATAACATTATGATTTACATAGAATGCCATTCGACGGGCACAGGACGAATGGATTTATTCGGCGTTTTTTTAAATATAGTACACAAGCTCGGGAGTGGAGCGCTCGTATGCACAAAGCGAATAAGGGGGGGTCCCCTGTTGTAATGTGCTCATGGCAGTAATAGCGGTCCATGTCGGCAATTTGCAGACTGGCTTTGAAAATAGTTGCTTTATGACCCTATAATCTTTTACTGCCACCTTGGGTAAAACGCTGAAGAACACCTGATTTGGCGTTCCGGTTTCCGCAATTTACCCAGTTAAAAAAGGCCTGATGCCGTGGAAAAACGATTCGAAATTTATGCGCAACTTGCCGCCGTGATCATTCTGGTCGCGGGTTGCTTCCTGGTGCTGAGGCCATTCATGACCGCCATGCTGTTGGCCGCCGTGGTTTGCGTCTCGACCTGGCCCGTGTATCTCTGGCTGTTGCACAAGCTGAAAAACCGGCAAAATCTGGCAGCACTCACCATGACGCTATCGTTAACACTGGTGGTCATCCTGCCGCTGGCCCTGGTGGCATACAACCTCGCCGACAACGTCACCGCCTTTTACAATGCGGTCAGGCAGTCCATGGAAGCCGGACCGCCGGAGCCGCCGGCATGGCTGACCGGGCTGCCGCTGCTGGGAGGGCCGATCGATGAGTACTGGCGCAATATCGCCGGCAGCCAGGAAGAAATGCTCGCCCTGGCGAAAGGCTTGCTGGAACCCGCCAGGAATTTTCTCCTCGCAAGCGGAATACTGCTGGGGCAAGGAGTCATGGAAATGAGTCTGGCCGCTTTCATCAGCTTCTTTTTTTACCGCGATGGCGAAGCATTGACACGATCGATCGGGGCAGGGATGGCGCGTCTGGCCGGGATTCATGCTGCGAACATGCTCGTCATCATCAACAGCACGGTGCGCGGTGTTATGTACGGGCTATTGGGAACCGCCCTGGCACAGGGTTTCGTGGCAGCCATCGGTTTCGCCATCGCCGGCGTGCCGGCCGTCATGCTGCTCGGCGTAGCCACCTTCCTGCTCTCCCTGATTCCCGTCGGCCCGCCCCTGATCTGGGGTGGGGCAGCCATCTGGCTGTTCCAGCAGGGCGAAACAGGATGGGGTATTTTCATGCTGCTGTGGGGATTCTTCCTCATCAGCAGCGTGGACAACGTGGTAAAACCCCTGCTGATCAGCCGCGGCAGCAGATTGTCGTTTCTCCTCGTGATACTCGGTGTAATGGGTGGCGTGCTCGCTTTCGGCTTCGTCGGCATCTTTATCGGTCCGACGCTGCTGGCGGTGGGATTCAGCGTGGTGCAAAAATGGACATCCGCCGACTCGACAACCGCCAGCTAAAGCCGGTGGTTTTAACCTTGTAATGGACAAAAAAATGCCGTGCCATAAATACCGGCACGGCCAAGGGGAGGGAACACACAAATTAAGACCAATCAGGTTTCAGTTGGTTCCTTCTTGACGCCAGCTTCGCCCCCCTTGCCGGTTCCGCCCGCCATCTGCTCGTAAAAAGCGAAACGCTTCTGCAGCTCATTCTCGTAGAACGCCAGCACTTCCCCGCCGTCGCAGTCCAGCTCCTTCACCAGCCCGCGGAAGCGCGGCTCGTTCTGGATGAACTCGCGGTAGGAAACGGACGGTTTCCTGGAATCCAGCGACAGCGGGTTCTTGCCTTCCTGCTCGCGGCGCGGATCGTAGGTGTACAGCGGCCAGTGGCCGGTGCTGACCGCCAGCTCCTGCTGCTGGTGCTGCTTGTTCATGTCGTAGCCGTGCTCGACGCAGGGGCTGTAGGCGATGATCAGCGACGGGCCGTCGAAGGATTCGGCTTCGAGGAAGGTCTTCAGGGTATGGATGTCCTTGGCGCCGTAGGCGACATGGGCGACGTAGACATGGCCGTAGCTCATGGCGATCTGGCCGAGGTCCTTCTTGCCGGTGTGCTTACCGCCGGCGGCGAACTTGGCGATGGCGCCGCGCGGGGTGGCCTTGCACGCCTGGCCGCCGGTGTTGGAATAGACCTCGGTATCGAGCACCAGGATGTTGACATTGCGCCCCGATGCCAGCACGTGATCCAGGCCACCGAAGCCGATGTCGTAGGCCCAGCCGTCGCCGCCGATGATCCACACGCTCTTCTTCGCCAGGTAGTCGGCCAGGCTTTCCAGCTGGCGCGCCTCGGCGGAGGCTATGCCGGCAAGCGCGCCGCGCAGGGATTCGACCCGCTCGCGCTGGGCGAAGATGCCCGCTTCGGTGGACTGGTCGGCGTTGAGGATGGATTCGGCCAGCTCGGCGCCGATTTTATCCTTCAAGCCCTCCAGCAGCTCGCGCGCCTGCTCGGCGTGCTTGTCGATGCTGACGCGGAAGCCCAGGCCGAATTCGGCGTTGTCCTCGAACAAGGAATTTGCCCAGGCCGGGCCGCGTCCTTCGGCGTTCTTGGTGTAGGGCGTGGTGGGGAGATTTCCCCCGTATATCGAGGAGCAGCCGGTGGCGTTGGCGATCACCATGCGGTCGCCGAACAGCTGGCTGGCGAGGCGGATGTAGGGCGTTTCGCCGCAGCCGACGCAGGCGGTGGGGAATTCGAACAACGGCTCCATCACCATCGCGCCCTTGATGGTGGAGGTGCGCAACTGGGTGCGGTCGAACTCGGGCAGGGTGAGGAAGAACGCGAAGTTCTCGCGTTCCTGTTCGCGCAGCGGCGCCTGCGGCCGCATTTCCAGCGCCTTGTGGCCGTCGGTCTTGGACACCGCCGGGCAGACTTCGACGCACAGGCCGCAGCCGGTGCAGTCCTCCGGCGCCACCTGGTAAGAAATGTGCATGCCCTGCTCGAATTCCTTGCCCTTGACCTGGATGTGCTTGAAGGTGGGCGGGGCGTCCTTGGCCAGGCCGGCGGGGAACACCTTGGAGCGGATGGCGGTGTGCGGGCAGACGAACGGGCACTTGCCGCAGTAGATGCAAAGTTCCTCGTCCCACACCGGGATTTCCTGCGCCAGGTTGCGCTTGTCCCACGCCGCGGTGCCGGTGGGCCAGGTGCCGTCGGCGGGAATCGCGCTCACCGGCAGGCGGTCGCCGCGGCCGGCCATGATTTCGGCGGTGATCTTCTTGACGAACTCGGGTGCGAACGCCGGCACCGGCTCCGGCATCTCGTGGACGCTGCTCGCGGCTGCCGGGACGGCTATCTTGTGCAGGTTGGCGATGGTCTCGTCGATCGCCTTCCAGTTGGCTTCGACCACCGCGCGGCCCTTCTTGCTGTAGGACTCCTCGGCAGCGTGTTTGATCTTCTCGATCGCCAGATCTCGCGGCAACACGCCGGAAATGGCGAAGAAGCAGGTCTGCATGATGGTGTTGATGCGGCTGCCCATGCCGGTCGCCTTGGCGATGGCGTAGGCGTCGATCACGTAGAACTCGATTTTCTTGGCGATGATCTGCTGCTGCATCCTGCGCGTCAGGCTGTTCCATACCTTGTCCGCCGGCTCCGGCGTGTTGACTAGGAACACTGCGCTCTCGGCGGCCGAATCCAGCATCTCGTAGCGCTCCAGGAACACCGGCTGATGGCAGCCGATGAAGTTCGCCTCGTTGTGGCCGATCAGATAGGGGGAATGGATCGGCCTGGGCGAGAAGCGCAGGTGGGAGATGGTCGCCGCGCCGGCCTTCTTCGAGTCGTAGACGAAGTAGCCCTGGCCGTAGAGCTCGGTTTCCTCGCCCATGATCTTGATGGTGTTCTTGTTGGCGCCCACCGTGCCGTCCGAACCCAGGCCGTAAAACATGCAGCGCATCACGCCGCGGCCGGCGTCGGTGCGGAAATCCGGGTCCCAGTCCAGGCTGGTGTGGGTGACATCGTCGAAGATGCCGACGGTGAAGTGGTTTTTCGGCTGGTCCTTTTTCAGCTCATCGAACACGCCCTTGATCATGCCCGGGGTGAATTCCTTGGAGGACAGGCCGTAGCGCCCGCCCACCACGCGCGGCAGGGCGGCGAACTTGCTCGCGCCGGCGGTGTAGGCTTCGGCAAACGCCGTCACCACGTCCTTGTAAAGCGGCTCGCCGTCGGCGCCCGGTTCCTTGGTACGATCCAGCACGGCGATGCGCCTGACCGTGGCAGGGAATGCCTTGAGCAGCTCGTCCGCCGCGAACGGGCGGTACAGGCGCACCTTGAGCACGCCGACTTTCTCGCCGTGGCCGTTGAGGTGCTCGACGACTTCCTCCGCCGCTTCCGCGCCGGAGCCCATCAGCACCACCACGCGGTCGGCGTCGGGCGCGCCGACGTATTCGTACAGCCTGTACTGGCGCCCGGTGAGAGAAGCGAACTTGTCCATCGCCTTCTGCACGATGCCGGGCATGGCGCTGTAATAGGGGTTGACGGACTCGCGCCCCTGAAAATACACGTCCGGATTCTGGGCCGTGCCGCGGATCACCGGATGGTCGGGCGACAGGGCGCGGGCGCGGTGGGCGAACACCAGCCTGTCGTCGATCATCTCGCGCACCACTTCCCGCGGCACCTGCTCGACCTTGGCCACCTCGTGGGAAGTGCGGAAACCGTCGAAGAAGTGCAGGATCGGCAAACGCGATTCGAGCGTCGCGACCTGGGCGATCAAGGCCATGTCCATCGCCTCCTGCACCGAATTGGAGGAGAGGAAGGCAAAGCCGGTGGAGCGCGTCGACATCACGTCGCCGTGATCGCCGAAAATCGACAGTCCCTGCGCCGCCAGCGATCGGGCCGCCACGTGCATGACGAAGGGGGTGAGCTCCCCGGCGATCTTGTACATGTTGGGGATCATCAGCAGCAGGCCCTGCGAGGCGGTAAATGTGGTCGCCAGCGAACCGGTCTGCAATGCGCCGTGGATCGCCCCGGCGGCGCCGCCCTCGCTCTGCATCTCGACCACTTCCGGCACGGTGCCCCACAGATTCCTGATGCCCTGCGCCGACCAGGCGTCGGAATATTCGCCCATCGGCGTGGAAGGGGTGATCGGGTAGATCGCGATCACCTCGTTGGTCAGGTGGGCAATATAGGCAGCGGCCTCGTTGCCGTCGATCGTAACCATGCGCGCTTGTGACATCAAAACACCCCTTGAATTAAGACCTACGTTAAAGCATAGACAAAACTGGCAATAACATGTTCAAACTACCATGACTCGACAAGCCAGGCAATTTTTGCAATGTTATCTAGGTAAGATGTCTTATACAAGTATCAATTGGATTAAAAACAGCAAAAAAAACGCTCGCCGCAAAACGTGGGAGCGGCGCCCTCGCCGCGATTTGCAAACTGCATCGCGCCGAGGGCGGCGCTCCTACAGCGGTGTTTTGGCTCTAAATGGGTAATCTGAGCTCAGAATGTGCAAATACCAAGGTGTATAATTCCGCTACGTCCGCTTACCCGTAAACCACCGTGCAACAAACACTCCGAACCCTCGCCGCCGCGCTTCCCGATTGCATGATCGCCGACCGCCACGCCTTCCGGCGGCAACTCGACAAGCTGCGCGCCCTGGCCGCCGCCGGCAAGCCGCTGGACGGCCCTCTGCAGCAGCTGGAAAGCGCCATGGCGCGCTCGGCCGGGCGGCTGAAGCAACGGCTGGAGCGCCTGCCCGTTCCGACCTACCCCGAAGAGCTGCCGGTCTCGGGCAAGCGCGCGGATATCGCCGCCGCCATCGCCGCCAGCCAGGTGGTCATCGTCTGCGGCGAAACCGGCTCGGGCAAGACCACCCAGCTGCCGAAAATCTGCCTGGAACTCAGGCGCGGCGCCGCCGGACTGATCGGCCACACCCAGCCTCGCCGCATCGCCGCCCGCACTGTGGCCTCGCGCATCTCGCAGGAGCTGAAGAGCCCGCTCGGCCAGACGGTCGGCTACAAGGTGCGCTTTTCCGACCACACCAGCCCGGACAGCTACATCAAGCTGATGACCGACGGCATCCTGCTGGCGGAAACCCAGAACGACCGCTTCCTTACCGCCTACGACACAATCATCATCGACGAGGCGCACGAGCGCAGCCTCAACATCGACTTCCTGCTCGGCTACCTGAAGCAGATCCTGCCGAAACGCCCCGACCTGAAAGTCATCGTCACCTCGGCCACCATCGACGCGGAGCGGTTTTCCCGTCACTTCGACGGCGCCCCGGTGATCGAGGTTTCCGGCCGCCTGTACCCGGTGGAAATCCGCTACCGCCCATTACATATAGGCCGGAAAAGCGAAGCGCCTTCCGACATTTTGGCTGCTAATGAGGATGCCGACCTTGAGGAAGCCATTCTCGACGCGGTGGACGAGGTTACGCGCACCGGCTCGGGCGATATCCTGATCTTCCTCCCCGGCGAACGTGAAATCCGCGACACCGCCGAGGCCTTGAGAAAACACCACCCCGCAGGCAGCGAAATCCTGCCCCTGTTCGCCCGCCTTTCCGCCGCCGAGCAGGAACGCGTGTTCAAGCCCGGCGGGGCGCGCCGCATCGTGCTCGCCACCAATGTGGCGGAAACCTCGCTCACCGTGCCCGGCATCCGCTACGTCATCGACCCCGGCTACGCCCGCCTCTTGCGCTACAGCTACAGATCAAAGGTGGAGCGCCTGCAGGTGGAAAAAATCTCCCAGGCCTCCGCCAACCAGCGCGCCGGCCGCTGCGGCCGGGTGATGAGCGGGGTGTGCGTGCGGCTGTACGCGGAGGAGGACTTCAACTCCCGCCCCGCCTTCACCGACCCGGAAATCCGCCGCAGCAACCTCGCCGCCGTGATCCTGCGGATGAAGGCGCTGGGGCTGGCCGACATCGAGGACTTCCCGTTCCTCGAACCGCCCGATTCCCGCGCCATCGCCGACGGCTTCAAGCTGCTGGAGGAACTCGGCGCGGTGGATGCGCAGCGCGCGCTGACCGAAACCGGCCGTAGCCTCGCCAGGTTCCCGATCGACCCGCGCATTGCCAGGATGATCCTGGCGGCCAAGGCGGAAAACTGCCTGACCGAAGTGCTGATCATCGCCTCCGCCCTATCCGTGCAGGACCCGCGCGACCGGCCGATGGAGCGCCAGCAGGCGGCGGACGACAAGCACCGCCAGTTCAATGACGACAACTCGGATTTTCTCGGCTACCTCAAGCTGTGGGCGTTCTACGACGAGGCGCTGAAGCACAGGAAGTCCAACCGCAAGCTGCTCGACCTGTGCCGCGAACATTACCTCTCCGCCACGCGCTTGCGCGAATGGCGCGAAATCCACGGCCAGCTCCACGCCCAAGTCGTCGAAATCGGCCTGCGCCCGAACCAGACTCCGGCCAGCTACGAAGAAATCCACCGCGCATTATTGGCCGGCCTGCTCGGCAATCTCGGCGTCAAAACCGAAAGCCAGGAATACGCCGGAGCGCGGGAAATCAAGTTCCACCTCTTTCCCGGCTCGGTGATCTACAAAAAAGCGCCGAAATGGGTGATGGCGGCGGAACTGACCGAAACCACCAAGCTCTACGCCCGCTGCGCCGCCAAAATCGAACCGGAATGGGTGGAGAAGGTCGCCGCCGAACTACTGCGCCGCCACTACTTCGACCCCCACTGGGAAAAGGCGACCGCCCAAGTCGCCGCCTTCGAGCGCGTCAGCCTGTATGGCCTGACCCTGGCGGCGCGCCGCCGCGTCAACTATGGCGCGATCAACCCGACCGAATCGCGCGACATCTTCATCAAGGGCGCGCTGGTGGCGGGCGAATTCAACACCCGCGCCCCGTTTTTCGAGCACAATCGCAAGCTCGTCGCGGAGGTCGAGGAACTGGAGCACAAGTCGCGCCGCCAGGACGTGCTGGTGGACGAGGAGCGCATCTACGCCTTCTACGACGCCCGCATCCCGGCAGGCATCCACAACGGCGCCGATTTCGACAAATGGCGCCGCGCTGCAGAGGCCAAGGACAAGCGTCTGCTGTACATGAACAAGGACGACCTGATGCGCCACGGCGCCGATGCCATCACCGTCGAGTTGTTCCCAGAAATCTTAATCGTGGGCGAAACCGCCTGCCGTCTCGCCTACCGCTTCGAGCCCGGTCACCCGCTGGATGGGGTCACCCTCACCGTGCCGCTGCACCTCTTGAACCAGATGGACGCCAAGCGCTTCGACTGGCTGGTGCCGGGCATGATCCGCGAAAAGCTCACCGTGCTGATCAAGTCGCTGCCCAAGCGGCTGCGCAGCGCCTGCGTGCCGGTGCCGGACTTCGTCACCGCCGCGCTGGAAGCGATGACACCCGGCCAGGGCTTGCTCACCGAATCCCTCGCCGCCTTCATCCGCAAGAAAACCGGCCAGGAAGTCCCGCCCGACACCTGGAAGGAAACCGACCTGCCGCCGCACCTGCGCATGAACTTCAAGGTGGTGGACGAAGCCGGTGCCGAAATGGCCTCTGGCCGCGACCTCGCCGCGCTCAAGAAAAAACTCGGCCAGGCCGCGCGCCTCACCTTCGCCAAAACGCCGGAACTCGACATCGAGAAGGAAGGACTGACCAACTGGGATTTCGGCGACCTGCCGGAAAAGATCGCCTTCACCCGGGGCGGCCAGCAGCTCACCGGCTACCCGGCGCTGGAAGACGACGGCGATTCGGTCTCAATCCGCCTGTTCGACACCCCCGAAGCAGCGCAAGCCGCCATGCGCGCCGGCGTGCGCCGGCTGCTGCGGCTCGCCCTCAACCCGCAGATGAAGCAGCTGGAAAAAAGCCTGCCCGGCTTCACCCAGACCGCCATATTGCTGCGCGCCGTCGCCTCCCCCGACGATCTCAAAGAGGGTTTGCTCACCGCCATCACCGACCGCGCCTTCATCGGCGACGACGAACTGCCCCGCACCGCCAAGGCCTTCGCCACCCAGAAAGACCGCGCCCGCACCCGCCTCGCCGCCGTATCGGACGCCGCCTGCCGCATCCTTGCCACCATCGCCGCCGACTACCAGGCGATACAGGCCAGGCTCGCCGCCAAACCGCCCGGCAACGTCGCCGCCGACATCCGCGAGCAGCTCGCTAACCTGGTCTACAAGGGCTTTCTCACCGCCACTCCGTGGGAGCAGTTGCAGCACCTGCCGCGCTATCTCAAGGCCACCGTGCGCCGGCTGGGAAAGCTCTCCGGCGCGGTCGAGCGCGACGCCAAATGGACGGCGGCCATCCGCGAACTGTGGCAGGACTACCAGAAGCGGCTGGAGAAGCACCGCAAGGAGGGGATCAGTGACCCGGAGCTGGACAAGTTTCGCTGGATGATCGAGGAATTGCGGGTGTCGATGTTTGCGCAGGAGTTGAAGACACCTTATCCGGTATCGGTCAAAAGGCTGCAGAAGGCTTGGGAAGGGGTGAAGACGTAACCCCTCCCCGGGTCCTGCTTATTCCGCTCTTACTTTTTCTGAAGGCGGTGGATGTAGTCGATCAGCGGCATACACTAAACTGGACGAGCCGGAACCAAAATGGGGGATGTAGGTTGGTGGTGAGCGTAGCGAACCCCAACACAATGCCGCCGGGGAAATGTCGCCTGGGGGCGCCTACTTCTGGTGGGGTTCACGTTGTTCACCGCCAACCTACATGACTACCCGGAAAGCCGCGTTAGCGCTTGATCTACGATATATTCTTCTCATAAATTGTGAAGACTTGACTGATAAGAGACTAACGAGCAATCTGGGTTTACATGGGGCGGCTCATGCGTCCATATCGACAAAATAATTTGCGGCTGCGGCATCAAGGGTTTCAGGCGTCAACTCCGGGAGCGTTTTCATGAACCTGGCCCGATCTATGATATGTTCCACCAGATCGCGGGGATGGCTGCCAACCAGCGGCCGTTTTGCTTGCCAATAATAGGTCTCCACCAGGTAGTTTGCGGCAGAATCGGTGTAGGCTATCCCCTGTTGGTCACAAACGCGCCTGAGAATTTCATAGAACTGCGCTTCGGTCTGGTAGTTGATGCGTATCTTGTGCCGGATGCGGCGCAAGAATGCCTCGTCCACCAGTTCGCTGGGCTTGAGGTTGGTGCAGAAAACCGTGACCTGATCAAAGGGAATCTCGAATTTTTTGCCGGTATGCAATGAAAGAAAGTCGGTGCCCCGCTCCAGCGGGACAATCCAGCGGTTCAGCAATTGGCGTGGCGGCACCATTTGTCGACCGAAGTCGTCCAGGATAAAAAAACCATTCGCGGCTTTCATGTGGATGGGCGCTTCATAAAATTTGGTTACCGGATCAAAGTCCAGGTCCAGCGATTCCAGCGTCAGCTCGCCGCCCACCATGGCAACCGGACGGCGGCACAAGCGCCAGCGGGGATCGTACTTGACCCTTGATTCCAGATCCAGCTGAGAGCCTTCTTCGCCACTTTCATCAGCGGGAATGTGTATCGCCGGGTCGAACAGCCGGATGACCTGGCCGCCGACCTCGACCGCATAGGGAACGAAAACCTCGGCGGTGAGCGCCCGCGCCAGGCTCTCCGAGATGCTGGATTTTCCCGTGCCGGGCGGGCCATAAATAAAAATTGAGCGGCCGGAGTTAAAGGCGGGGCCGAGTTGGTGGAGCAGATCGTCATCCACCACCAGATGGCTGAGCGCATGGCGCACCCAGTTCTCATCAATCTCGATCTGGCGCACGGTCTGATGTGCGGTCATGATATTGTAGAGTTGGAGCGGAACGGGTGCAGGCCCGGCATACTGGGACTGATTCAATGCCTCATCGGCACGCTGCCGCCCCTGTCCTGTCAATTCGAAGACATGCGTGGCACGGTTGTACCCCGCGGCACTTCGGATGGCAACAAGGCCATCGCTCCGCGCTGATTCCGTCAGTTCGTCCACAACGCTCATGGGCAGGCACATGTTTTTGCTCACGGGGCCAAGGGAAAATGTGCCGCCATCGAAATAGGCGATCTTCAGCAACAGATCTGTCAGGAACGTTTCGCCCAAACCGGTCTGATCGATCTTGAGCGGAACAGGCGGGACCGAATTAAAGAACTGCTTCAGTTCAGCGGGAGAAATATACTCCAGAGCCACCAGCGAATCGCCCAGGCGCCCCCCGTGCTGTTTCTGGTGGGTTAGCGCCTTATTGAGCTGCGCCATGGAGATGATGCCTTCGCGAACCAGCAGTTCACCAATGGTAGAAGCCATGATTTCCCTCTTTTATTAACCAAATTATTATCTATTATTGAAGTATAGGTCAGCTCGTTACTTTTGTTTAAATCTGGATTTTGGTGACATTGCGATGAGATATTCAGCGAGCCGGATTGCCGTTCTGGGAGCCTGTTTTTTTATGCTTTCCGGTTGCGATCCTATTTCTCTGACCATGCTTGGAGTGGGGTCGGGTGCGGGGGTTGCCCATACCCTGAGCGGCATTGCCTACAAGACCTTCACCGAACCTATGCCCAAGGTAAAAAAAGCCGCGCTGGTCGCGCTGAATCGCATGGCGATCAAGGTCAGCGCGGTCGAAAAAATGGAGGGCGGCGAAGTCATCAAAGCCCGTGCAGCGGATCGGGATATCGAAATCGAACTGGAGGCCCTCAGCGCCAATGCGACACGCATGCGCGCAACAGCGAGAAAGAATTCGGCTCTGATGGATTCCGCCACGGCAGTCGAGATTATTATTCAGACGGAAAAAGTGCTAGGAGGTTGACATGAAAGCGAAACTGATTGGAGTAGTTGCGGCGGTCATACTGGGTGCGGCCGCCGGCGCCGTTTCCGCGGCGGATAGCCTGACCACCCAGGCCGCCCAGATGGACCGCTACGCATCGTCCAGTGGCCAGACCGCCGTTATCGGCAGAACGGCTGCCGATTTCGGTAGCTTCTACGGCCAGGACAACGCCCAGGCCCTTGCCGGCGGGCTGCGCAGCGGCAGCGAGATCAGCCTGACAACACAGGCTCCGGACGGCTCCGTCTCCACCGCGACCTTCACCCCGCCCACGGGCAGCATGGGGAACGGCAACGTCTACATTTCCATGGCACTGGCCCAGCAGCGGCTCACCGCCGAGGGGATCACCCAGCCCACCGCGCAGCAGATCCAGGCGGCGATGACGGGCGGGCCATTGGTCTCCGGCGGGCAGCCGGTGCAAGGCGTGCTGCAAATGCGGGCAGACGGCATGGGCTGGGGGCAGATCGCCCAAGCCATGGGCACCAAGCTCGGGCCGGTGATCAGCGGCATGAAATCCGCCAACGCCGCGCTGTCCGCCACTTCTGCCCAGACCGGATCCGTCAGCACGACAACGGCAGGCAAGGCGGACACGGCCAAACCGAAGGCATCCACCGGGACCGGCAGGAGCGGGGTTGCCACCGCAGGCGGCTCTGGCGGGGCCAATGTCGTGGGCTCAAAAGTATCTGGCGGCAAGAGCGGCATCGTGACCGGAGCGGGCGCAGCTGATGGCGTGTCCTCTGCCGGCGGAGCCGACAAGGGCCAGTCGCATGGCGCCGGGATCGTCACCGGCGGAGGCGGCGGCCAGGGTAACGCCTATGGCAAGGGCGGCAAATGAGCCTCAGGGGTGTCCTTTCTGAGGCGCTTGCAAAGGAGCTACGAAATGGAAAAACGGTTCATTGACGGTATCGAAGTGCAGCGCGGCTCTGGCAACGTGTATGCCGATCTTGGCTTGCCCGACGCGGAAAAGCTCAAAATCAAGACGGGCCTGGTCATCGAGATCAGAAAGGCCATGCGCCGCCTTGGGCTGACTCAACAAGAGGCAGCAAAGCGCATGGGGATCACCCAGCCGAAGGTGTCAGACATGATGCGCGGCTATTTCTCCAATCTGTCCGAGCGCAAGCTAATGGATTGTCTGAACCGACTTGGCTACGACATCGAAATCAAGGTGAAGCCAGCCTCCGAACCAGTCGGGCATTTGATGTTGGCTATCAATTAAACCCAGATTGTCCATTGGAATGCACATGCATGTAGGAGCGTCGCGAACCCTCTCTTCAACTCTCTCCCACAGGGAGAGAGGGCGATCGTCCCTTCCCCTTCAAGGGGAAGGTTAGGATGGGGATGGGAGTTGGGCGCGAATACGGACGCAAATCACGGCCAACCCCCATCCCAACCTTCCCCCGCTTGCGGGGTGTCAAATTTCACGCGAAATCAAATCATTGGCCCGTCCATTTTATTAAGTTTTATCCAGGGTTATCGTGACATTCCGGCTTCAACTGGCGTCTTTTTCGGATGCCGATGGAATATAGCTCTTGACGAAATACAATGGCCGTCTCTTGCTCTCATCGAACATGCGGCCAAGATACTCCCCGATCACGCCCAGGGTAATCAACTGCACCCCGCCCAGAAACAAAAGAGTCACCATCAGCGAAGGGTAGCCCGCCACCGGGTTGCCATGTACCAGCTTGTCATACACCATGTAGAGCGCATAAACAAACGCAAGCAGCGCAACCACAAAACCCAGGTAGGAAGCTAACCGGAGTGGTGCGGTGGTGTGCGAGGTGATGCCCTCCAGGGCGAAATTCCACAAGCGCCAGTAATTCCATTTCGATTTTCCGGCGCCGCGCGGGTCGCGCTGGTAGAGAACCTCCTTGCACTCGAAGCCCACCCAGTTGAACAAGCCCTTCATGAAGCGGTGCTGCTCCCTCAGCTGCTTCAAGGAATCCACCGCGCGCCGGCTCAACAGGCGGAAGTCTCCGGTGTCGGGAGGAATGTCGACATTGCTCAAGGCATGAAGCAGCCGGTAGAACAGATGCGCCGTCGCCCGCTTGATGAAGCTCTCGCCATCCCGCGACGATCTCCTGGCATAGACATCGTCGTAGCCCTCCCGCCAATGCTTGACGAGCTCGGGGATCAACTCGGGCGGGTCCTGCAGGTCGGCATCGATGACCACCACGGCATCGCCCGAAGCATAATCGAGCCCCGCCGTCATGGCGATTTCCTTGCCGAAATTCCGGCTCAGGTCAACGATGGCCACCCTGGGGTCGCCTTTTTGCAGCGTATAAAGGATGCCGGCCGTAGCGTCCTTGCTGCCGTCATTGACGTAGATGATTTCGCTGTCGATATCCAGCCCGACCAGGGTTTGCGACAAGCGGCGGTGGAACTCCGGCAGCACTTCCGCTTCGTTGAAGGCGGTTACTACCACCGAAAGCAGATCGGGCTGCCCGCTTCCGGAAATGTCATCCTTGAACTCGTTTACCAAAGCTTCCCCCGGCGATTTGCCAATAGTTGACGTTTCATTCTTCCAGGATTCCCTGGTTGGGATCGGAAAATGTCCAATAGCGCTGAAGGAAAAAACTGATCAAAGGCACCAATATAATCACCACCCCCAATCCAACCACATAGGATTGATGCATCAGTGAAACCGTGCCATACATGATGGCGATATTGAGGATCAGGCCGGCGCCAGACACGGCGGCATATCTGGAGAAATAACGTCCATAGGCCCCTTGAGCCATGAAGGTCCAGTGATGGTTGATCAGAAACGAGATCACCAATGCCGTCAAGAATGCCGGTATCGACGCCAGAACAGGCCCCACTCCCAGTTTTTCCACTAGGAAAAGCAGCATGACGGTATGTATAGCCGTTGCAGTTAACCCAACGAACCCAAATTTAACCATCTGCAGCAACATGATTACCGGTTTCCCTTCCTGGCGATCGCCATGACGGAAACGCCGAACGGCAAACGCCAGCGGCCAAGCACGAAACGTTCGCTGGAAAATATGGCAAACAGCAACCGGTTTATAAAGGGGTGAGGCATAGTGAGGTCGCCGCTTTCCCGCTTGTTGGAACGGAACTTGCCAAGCTGCCGCGCGCCGAAAATCAGCGGGAATAATACCGTATTGAAATAGCTGGCGTAAGTTATTTCAAGACCAGCATTTTCAAGTTTGCTTTTCAACTCGCCCAGGAAATAGCGGCGTTTATGATGATGAACCTCGTCATGCGTGCTCCACAGGAATGGAAAAGCGGGCACCGAAATCAACAAGTATCCTCCAGGTTTCAGCAAAGAGCCCAGAACCCCCAAGGTGTTGCGGTCATCTTCCACATGCTCCAGCACATCGAGCAGCGCAATCAAGTCGAATTGTTCTTGCTGATAGGGCACTTCGTCCGGAAGTCTGCCGGAAAGAACCAGGGCAGACCCTTTTGCATTCGCCATTTGCCTTGCCTGATCGTCCAGTTCCATCGCATGAACCTGACCATAGCGGCTCAGCATGGCCAGGTTCCCGCCCGTGCCGCAGCCGGCATCCAGAATTTTTGCGTCAGGCGGCAACCTTAACTGCCTGATGATGTTTTCCGCAATGGCTCGGCGAGCGGCAAACCACCAGTGGTTTGCCTCGAGCGAAGCCATCAGGGTATAAATACTGGGTTCCATCGAAATCGATTCCGGCTAAGAGCGCTTATAGGTTGATTGGACACGGGTCAGATTGATCAAATAGTGTTGTACGGCCGGGATGCGCCCCCTAAAATGGTTGCCACCGGATCAAGTTGTAGGCCGAAAGCCAACGTAGCTGAATGATAGCAGTCCGAAAAGAGAAAGGGTAACAAGTGACCGAAGTTGTAGTGCCCGCGATGAGGCAAGGAACGATCCTGGTTGTGGGCGGCGCCGGGTACATTGGCTCCCACATGGTCAAGATGCTGCTCGACCGGGGTTTCAGGGTGGTAACGCTGGACAACCTTGCAACCGGGCACAGGCAGTCCGTTCTGGGCGGTGATTTTGTCCAGGGAGATGTCGGCGATCCGCTATTACTGGAGCGCCTGTTCACTGGCAACGCCTTTGCTGGAGTCATGCATTTTGCCTCACATATTCAGGTCGGTGAATCGGTCACTGATCCCGCGAAGTATTATCGAAACAACGTCTCGAACACCTTGATTCTGCTGGATGCGATGCGCAAGCATGGAGTCGGGCGCTTCATCTTTTCCTCCAGCGCCGCGGTGTATGGCGAACCGCTGACTGTTCCGATTACCGAATCTCACCCGAAGAACCCGATCAATCCCTATGGGAGATCAAAATGGATGATCGAAGAAGTGTTAGCCGATTATGATTTAGCCTACGGGCTGCGCTCCGTCTGCTTCCGCTACTTCAACGCGGCGGGGGCCGATCCAGGCGGAGCGATAGGAGAGTGCCACACGCCGGAGACTCACCTGATCCCCCTTGTTCTGATGGCTGCATCGGGCAGGCGGCCGCAGGTGAAAATCTTCGGCGAGGATTACGACACGCCGGACGGCACCTGCATCAGGGACTATGTTCACGTCAACGACCTGTGCCAGGCGCACCTTCTGGCACTCGAAAGCCTGCTCCAGGGCGGCGGCAGTGCGGCATTCAATCTCGGCAACGGGGGTGGATTTTCGGTACGCGAGGTCATCGATGCGGCGGAACGTGTCACCGGCAGAAAAATTCCGGTGGTTGTTGCGCCGAGGCGCTCCGGCGACCCTGCCCGGCTGGTGGCGGATGCTTCCCTCGCACATCAGGAGCTGGGCTGGAGGCCGCAATACAGCGAGCTAGAACAAATCATCCGCCACGCCTGGCAGTGGGAGCAGACGCTTGCTCAGCGTTTTTCCTCGTGATACTCGTCGTCGATGTTCACCTCCCAGATATTCCGCTTCGACTTGATCCCAGATTATCCATTAGAACCAAAACACCGCTGTGGGAGCTGCGCCAACTCTCTCCCACAAGGAGAGAGGGCGATCGTCCCTTCCCCTTCAAGGCTAATCTATGCACACAAGTCCCCTCTCCCGCAAGCGGGAGAGGGTTAAGGGGAGGGAAATTGGTTGATTAACAACGCCGGCGGATTTCGAATATCTCCGGCATCGGATGCTGGACGCGCATCCCCGATCTCTGGTCTCAACGAAGGTCGTTTCGGTGGTGTGATGTCATCGATGCCGGTTTGAGCGTGCCGTGGTACACCCGTTCCGATGCATCGGCAGATATTGACATCTACCGATGTTATGGAACACTATGCCCGATATGGACAATGTTGCCGAAAGGCTGATCGATCTGGCACGATCCCAGGGGCTGATCCGCCCGTGTGATCTGGCACCGCTGGGAATCCCCCGGATTTCCTTGAGCCGTGCTGTCCGTCGTGGGCAACTGGAGCGTGTCGGACGGGGGCTCTACGGGCTGCCTGGGCGTGAGGTCTCAGTCCACGGATCGCTGGCGGAAGTGGCGCGCAGGGTGCCCAAGGGACTCGTTTGCCTGCTCTCGGCGCTCCGTTTTCACGGCCTGACTACCCAAGCCCCTTTCGAGGTGTGGCTGGCCATCGAGAACAAGGCCATTGCGCCCAAGCTGGATTACCCGCCGCTGC
>JASJPA010000001.1:0-96793 GCA_031426955.1 Sulfuricella sp. | reverse complement strand
CAGCGCACGGCGGCAACTCGCTATCGCACCGTCAAGTTGACCGAGATCTTTCAAGGCAACGCCCATGTTTTTATGCGTAATGGCAGAATCGGGTTCTATCTCCAGCGCATGACGAAGGCTCTCCAGCGCTGCATTTAGCCGGCCGGCTTCATACAGGGCAGTTCCCAGGTTGTTATACGCATCGGCGAAGCCGGGCTCAATCTCCAGCGCGCGGCGGTAATTCGCCACGGCGGCGTCGAGTTGCCCGAGCTCTTTCAAGGCATTTCCCAGGTTGTAAAGCGCCATGACGAAATCGGGAGCGATATCAATCGCCCTGCGGTAATTTGCCACCGCATCGTCGAGTTGCCCGAGCTCTTTCAGGACATTACCCAGGTTGTTGCGCAGCATGGCCAAATCGGGAACGATCTCCAGCGCGCGGCGGTAATTCGCCACCGCAGCGTCAAACTGTTTGAGCTCTCTCAGGGCATCGCCCAGGTTGATAAGCGCAAGGACGGAACCGGGGTCGATCTCCAGCGCACGACGAAAGCTCAATACCGCAGCTTCAGCTTGCCCGAGCTCCAACAGTGCTCTTCCTGAGGCACTATGCGCTTCGGCTTGGGCAGGGTTGATTTCCAGTGACCGGCGGAAGCTCGCCAACGCACTTTCATGCTGCCCAAGTTCGCTCAGTATGCCACCCAGGCCGAAGTGCATTTCAGCACTGTCCGGCTTGATTTCCAGCGCACGGCGGTAACTGGTTGCAGCAGCGTCAAGTTGCCCCATGTTTCTCAGGACTTTGCCCAGGTTGCCATGCACTTCGGCATAGTCTGGCCTGATCTCCAGCGCACGGCGGTAGCTGGCCGCCGCTTCTTCAAGCTGTCCGAGGTCTTCCTGCACGCAGCCCAGCGCTACTTCCGCATCGACAAAGTCAGGTTTCAACCGGATCGCTGCGCGGTAGGCGTCCTGGGCGGCTTCATTGCGCCCCAGCCGGGCATGGGCGTTGCCCAGGTTGTAGTGGGCGGCGGCATAGTCCGGATCCAGGGCAAGCGCGCTCCCATAGGCTTCCAGCGCTTCTTCGGCCTTCTCCCGCGCCAGCAGGATGTTGCCGCGGTTGAGGTGGGCGCGCGCCAGTTTCGGCGCCAGGCTTATGGCGGATTCGTAGCGTTGCATCGCTTCTTCAAGACGGCCCGCGTCCTCGAGGGCATTCCCTTCGTCTATCAGGCGCGAGGCGTCCTGCCCGGGGGGGGGCGGCTTGGTTGCACCGCTGGCTGCGGGAACGCCTTCCAGCCTGTCTTGGGCTAAAAACTCGTTCCAGAGTTTCTTAACTGACCAGAGTTTAATCATTCAGCAGATTGACCTGGCTGTTAATTATTGACCCGACTCGACCGAGAATGCGTCAGACAGATTGAAAAGCGTAGTGGCATGCTCACTTGGCTTGCTCTTGAAGGCAAGAGCCGATATTTCCAGGTCTCCTCCACGGACAAATACAACAGGGAAACCGGCATTGAGCAGTTTCGCCTTCAACGATTTCTGCGTGAACCCCGTCTTGTGTGCATAAAAATCGCACCCGCTTCTCTCGATCTCTTCGCCATAACCATAAATGACATCGCGGACAGTTATTGGCCCGGCGGGGGACTGATAAAGAAAATCATCTATGTCCAAGCCACGCTGGATCACTACTTGCATCAACTCCCCCATATCCGGTACCCGTATATAGGCAAAGCCGTCATCTTTCAGTACATGAAAAAATCCGGCCAAAACTTTCTCGACATCATGCCGATAATAATGCTCGAGATTATGGGAGCAATAGACAGAATCGTAATCGGCTCCGGGCAAATCCGTCAGGTTCCGGGCATCACACACCACATCCGGCAAACCTTTCGGGTCAATGTCCAGCAAAACATGTTCCCATCCATCGTACTGTGACGGAATCGGGATATTCTTGTTATTGCCGCCCACGTTCAGCACCTTCCTTTCCCGTGGCAATTTTTCTGCAGCGGAATTGTCGATATCCAGTGACGTATTCCCAGAAGATTTGAAAACTTTTTGGCGATCTTGATCAATCACGCTGAACTGAGCAGCAGTTTCTTGGCTACCGGGTTTCTCGAAAAACATCTCTTTAATCAGGCTGAAAAGCACACTCACCGGCACCCCCTTTAGGACAATCAGTCAAGTCAAGCAAGAAACGCCGCCCAATCAGGGCGGCCAATTTGGAAACATCAGGATTTCAGCATCAGCTCTTTGGTAAATTGATCCACGAATGCGTCATCATATCCCGCGTCTTTTAATGCCCATTTGAAGGCATTCCCCAATTGTGCCTTTTTGTAGATATTCAGTTTGTGCTCGATCTTGAATCGCGCCAGCTGCTGATACATCTTATTTACCACTTCCTGCTGCTTTTTGGCTGTGGGTTTATTCTTTCCGCCAGAGTCATCCAGTGGAATTCTTTCAATATAAAAACGGGCCAGGGAGGTGCCAAATTCCTTGGCTTCGCGTGCATCAAACCAACTTAAAACCATTCTGCTTCTCCTGCTGAATTTTAATATCAACATACATTAACATTTATTCCTGGTTCCAGTAACATATCCCCTACCCTAGAATGAGAGAAAACAATGACATTCTTCTGGATCCTGGCGTGAAACAATCACGACTGAGCGTAATTCTTCCCGCTCGCAATGAGGCAGAGAGTTTGCGTTGCCTGCTGCCCGCACTAGTGGCGACATTACCGGATGCGGAAATCATCGTCGTCGATGATGGATCGGACGATGACACACTGTCAGTGTGCGCGAAATTCCCCGTTCAGGTGGTCAGCCATCCTTACCCGAAAGGTAATGGGGCAGCGGTAAAATCCGGTGCGCGGGTTGCGAAAGAGAGCGTGCTAATCTTCATGGATGCCGATGGCCAGCACAAACCGGAGGATATCCCCCGTCTGCTGGAGAAATTCGCCGAGGGTTACGACATGGTGGTGGGCGCGCGTCAATCAGGCTCACAAGCCGGTGCTCATCGGGCGGTTGCAAATGACCTTTTCAGCCGTTTTGCCACCTGGATGGTGCAACAACCGATCGAAGATCTAACTTCCGGATTCAGAGTAGTCAGGGCAAAAAAATTCCGGCAATTTCTTTACCTGCTGCCCAATGGGTTTTCCTACCCAACCACCATTACCATGAGTTTTTTCCGTGCCGGATTCAATGTGGCTTACCTGCCTATCCACACGCCACGGCGCTCGACTGGGAAGAGCCATATCCGCCCGATACGTGATGGCGTGAGATTCATGATGATCATCATCAAGGTCGGCACTCTCTTCTCCCCACAGAAACTCTTTATTCCCATCAGCGCCGGCTTTTTCTGGACCGGCCTGTGCTATTACCTCTACACCTATCTGACGGCGGGGCGTTTCACCAACATGAGCGCCCTACTATTCATCTCGGCCATTTTTACCTTCCTCATCGGCATCATCTCGGAGCAGATTTCCGCATTGCACTACAAGGATATCGAAACCGACCACGAAGGCAAATAACTTGAGAGACATGACCCGAAAATGTCGTGCAAAGTACAAGGCGCCATTTTTCTGGTTGAAGTAATCATTCCCCAAGAGGACATCACCGATGCTTCAATGGCGTCGATACGGGAACGCTTGTCAGACGCCCAGCCAGGCACCTGTTCTATAGGAAGGTCTGGTTGTGGTCTTTAATTCCATCACGTTCCTGCTGTTTTTCATAATTGTCTATAGCCTGTATTGGACCATTCCATCCCAAACTGGGAAGAAGCGGTTACTGTTGCTGGCCAGCTATGTATTTTATGGAGCATGGAGTCCTCCATATGTGCTACTACTGCTGCTATCCACATCTTTGGATTGGTGGCTGGCAAGACTTATTGGCAAATCCGATAACATACGGAGACGCCGCGTACTCCTGTGGACAAGCATCGCAGTAAATCTTGTGCTGCTTGGATACTTCAAGTACGGAGCGTTCCTGCTGACCAATTTTATTTCGCTACTTGCCTCTACCGGCATTTCGTACCATCCGGCTGAGGCAAGTATCATCCTGCCAATTGGCATTTCCTTTTACACGTTTGCATCGTTGTCCTACACGATTGACGTGTACAGGAAAGAGACTCCTTCAGACTGGAAGTTTTCTGATTACGCGCTATTTGTCAGCTTTTTCCCTCATCTGGTTGCCGGCCCGATATTAAGAGCACGCGATCTCCTTCCACAAATTGCCTCACCCAGAAGACCGAATGGCAATGAAATAGGGTGGGGATTCGCAATGATCTGCTTCGGGCTTTTCTGCAAGGTTGTCATGGCCGACGCCATCTTTGCCCCTATCGTAGACCAGGTATACACCAACCCAAGCAAATTCGGCATGATTGATACCTTGGTTGGGATTCTTTCCTTCTCAGGTCAAATCTATTACGACTTTAACGGCTACTCCTTATGCGCTATAGGGTTAGCTATGTGTTTCGGCATTGCCTTTCCCGATAACTTCCATCATCCGTATGCGGCTATAGGATTTTCAGATTTCTGGCATCGCTGGCATATCTCCCTGTCGAGTTGGCTGCGCGATTATCTTTATATCCCACTGGGTGGGAACCGGGATGGCGAATGGCGCATGTACCGGAATCTGATGCTGACAATGCTGATTGGTGGCCTATGGCATGGAGCATCATGGATGTTTGTCCTGTGGGGTGGGTTACATGGATTTTACCTTGTGGCAGAGAGGATAGCCGTACAGCGCCTTGGGGGCCGCGTCGCATTGACTTCGGACATCAAGGTGTTGCTTCAACTACTGACTTTTATGGTGATCTCTATAACCTGGATCCCATTTCGTGCACCTACCCCAGAAAATGCGCTAGCTATTACCGCAGGTCTGTTCAGAAACGACATGCCATCAATTCTAGAAATGCAGGGATTGATGGCCATCATGGCGATAATAGCCACCTTGCGCTGGCACATGCTACTCCATAATCGGCGCTTCGAATCTGTGATCTCGGACTGGGGCCAACCGAAGCAAGCCGCGGCCATGATCGGGTGCCTATTGGCGATGTTCATGTTCTCAGGAGGCGATCAGCGTGCCTTCATCTACTTTCAGTTCTGACCGATGCCTCCCTCAGGTGCAGTGGCTCTGGATTACAGGGTTGTCAATCTTGTTATTGTTTACAGCGGCTGGCGCCCTCGAATGGGCGCTTTCAGAACTTGGCTACCACCCTAATTCAAAGGATTCATCCGCAAAATGGATAAAGGAACGGGAACGTGCAAGCAAGCTCGGTGATCGAGCCTTGATTCTCGTTGGAGCGTCACGGATACTGCTTGGCTTGGATCTGGATGTATTGAGAAGTGAAACGGGGCTGGAGCCAGTCCAGCTTGCACTGGACGGCAGCGCTGGCGGCCCTGTCCTCGCAGGCTTGGCCAACGATCCATCGATCCGGGGAACAGTACTGGTTGACTACTATGACCACGCAATCGGTGCTAAGGGCGGCGCCGCTGAAAACATGCAACATCGTTATGAAGAATCGCATGGAGCCTATGGATATTTTCTGCACCCGGCAGCGAAAATAGAGAGTCAATTAACTGAATGGATCAAGGAGCGCCTAAGGGCTTACGCTGACGGAGCCAATCCAATGCTTTCCCTCCGCTGGCGCGTCATTCCAGGAAATAAAGCACGTCAATACCTTATTACACTCCCTGACCGTTCTCGTCTGGCTGATTATTCGAAGGTAATCATGCCGGAATTCTACTTGCAGCGAGTCGCAAGAACATTGGATGAGAAACTTGATCCACAACTCTCCACAAATAAAGCGGAGCTATCTCAGCGAATATCCACCATCTCACCTATGGACAATTCAGCATTCCTAAAAGAAGCGCAGATCGTCGGTCATATGGTCTCAACAATACAAGCTCGTGGCGGGCATGTAATCTTTGTAGCCATGCCATCCAGCGGGATGGTACGAGAGATAGAAGAGCGTCGCTACCCACGAGCATTCTTCTGGAATCGTTTCATCAATGAATCTGGCGGAATAGGGGTTCACTCCTCATATGAACCAACATTACAGAACCTCATATGTCCAGATGGCTCACATCTCGACATGCGGGATCGCGCCCGTTTCACACGAAAATTGTTATGCGTAATAAATCAGAATGGCTATAAGATACTTCCCAAGGATTGCAGAAGAGAATAAAGCAGATGCTCTAATTTTTTATCAGCGTTATCATCGTACGTCCGAAGATATAGCGGCGCTACACTACATAGACATCGACAACTATCATGGCGGAGATCCCAGCAAGTAGAATGCGCATCCTGATGGCAAGCGCCTCCTACCCCCTGCACGAGAAAGACTGGCGGGGACGCTTTATTTACGACATGGCGGCCGCCTTGGGAAAACAATCCTCACAACAACTCTCCTTGTGGGCGCCTGCTGGCCCCCTGCCACCCAGAGTATCCAGCGCACTCCTGCCCGGCGATGCCGAATGGCTTACGAACATGCTGGATCAAGGGGGAATTGCCCATCTACTGCGCACCCGGAAACTGACCGGAGTAACTTACGGAATCGGCCTGCTGCGCCGACTGAGACGGGCGCTCAAAAAAACGCCAACGGATGTGGCGCATATCAACTGGCTGCAGAATGCACTGGCCTTATGGGGCACGTCCACTCCCGCCGTGATCACCGTGCTCGGCAGCGATTTTCGCTTGCTGGCACTGCCGGGAATGCGGCAGGCCTTGCGCCATGTCCTGAAACAGCGCCGTGCCGTGCTGGCACCCAATGCAGAATGGATGGCGCCCGAATTGAATCGCGCTTTCGGAGACATCGCCGACATCCGCCCTGTTCCTTTCGGAGTTGAAGCCGGCTGGTTCGATATACAGCGCCTCCCGCCAGACAGCGCAAAAAAATGGCTGGTTGTCAGTCGGCTGACCCGCGGCAAGCTGGGCAAGCTGTTTGAATGGGGGGACGACTTATTTTGTGGAGAGAATGAGCTCCATCTGTTCGGCCCGATGCAGGAGCAGATTTCCCTGCCCTCCTGGGTGCATTATCATGGCTCGACCCATCCCGCTGCCTTGCGGGATCAATGGTTCCCAGTCGCAGCCGGATTGATCACCCTTAGCCACCATGACGAGGGGCGCCCACAGGTCATGCTGGAAGCGATGGCCGCAGGGCTACCGGTGATCGCCTCGGATTTGCCAGCCCATCGCGACCTGATTCGCCACGGAGAAACCGGCTGGCTGGTCACCTCCCAAAGCGCTTTCTCTGATGCAATGCATTTCCTGGGAGACCCGGCACAGAACGTGCGGATGGGCGAAGCGGGACACAAGTTTGTCAGGGAACAGATCGGAACCTGGGCGGATTGCGCAAACCGCTACCTGTCCCTGTACACTGAAATCACTGGGGCAGGCCATGCGTAGCAGGAACGTTCTGCTTCTTGGCGGAGGAGGCTTTATCGGCCAGGCAACCGCCAGACGACTGGCATCAGACGCAATGCAGGTGCACATCCTTTCGCGGCAGTACACATTATCGGCAGCGCCCGCCATCCACCCCCACACCGGCGACCTGTCCGACCTCGCCATACTCGACACCCTGCTGCCCCAATGCGGCACCGTGGTGCATTTAGCCTCGTCCACCACACCGGGCAGCTCTGCCAGCAAACCCTCGGACGAGCTCGACAACCTGCGCCCCACCCTCAACCTGCTTGAACGGCTCCACAACCAGAAGGGCATTCACCTGATTTTTGTATCGTCCGGCGGAACGGTATATGGCAACCCGCCCCACATTCCGGTGAATGAAGATGCACCATTTGCACCGCAGTCTTATCATGGCGCCGGGAAAATGGCCTTGGAAGGCTTCCTTCAGGCCTTCCGTGCGGCCGGGCATGCGGTAACGATCCTCCGCCCATCCAATGCCTATGGACCAGGGCAAGACCTGAGGCGAGGCTTTGGTTTTGTCCGCACCGTGCTGGAGCACGCCAGTAACGGCTCACCCCTGGAAATCTGGGGCGACGGCGAAGCCGTACGGGATTTTGTTTTCGTGGAAGACGTAGCCGAAGCGATTGCACTGGCCATCGGCAACCCGGCAGATAACGGCACCTACAACGTCGGTTCGGGCCAGGGGTATACCCTGAACGAGGTCCTTGCCTTGGCTCAACGGATCACCGGGGTGGAAATCAACACCCTGCACAAACCAGCGCGAGAGGGGGATGTCCGCGGCGTAGTGCTCGACGTATCGCGCATCCGCGCGGCCTTGGGCTGGCAGCCACGCATCAACTTGGAAGAAGGGCTCAGGCACACCTGGGAATGGCTTCAACAAGCATGACAGAGTCAAGCCCTATAATTTCCGTGTGCGTCGCCAACTTCAACGGCATGGAGGTGATCGACGACTGCCTACGCTCGGTACTGGAACAGGAAGGCCATATCCCGGTGGAAATCCTGGTCCATGACGACGCCTCCAGCGACGGCTCGGCAGCCTATATCCGCAGCCGTTACCCAGACGTAAAGCTGATTGAAAGCTCGGAGAACGTCGGATTCTGCGTCGCCAACAACCGCATGGTAGCCGCAGCCAAGGGCAAGTACCTGCTGCTGCTCAACAACGACGCGGCGCTTTACCCGGATGCCCTGCAAACCCTGCTTATCGAAGCAGAGCGGCTGGATCAGCCAGCCATACTCGGCCTTCCCCAGTTCGATGCCGAAACCGGTGAATTACTGGACATCGGCAGCCTGCTCGACCCCTTCCTCAACCCCGTGCCGAACATGAACCCACATCGGGGCGAGGTCGGACTGGTTATGGGAGCCTGCCTCTGGATGTCGACAACATTATGGGACGAATTGGGTGGCTTTCCAGAATGGTTTGGATCCATCGGAGAGGATCTTTACCTATGCTGCCGTGCCCGCCTGGCCGGGCATTCAGTTCGGGTTGTTGCAGATTCAGGCTTTAGACATTGGGTGGGGCAGAGTTTTGGCGGCGGCAAGGTCACCACAGAGCAGCGTCTGGTGACTACCCTGAAGCGACGCACACTGACGGAACGCAACAAAACCTATACCCTCATCATCACCTATCCAACGCTATTGTTCGCTTTTCTATTCCCCCTGCATCTTATCCTGCTGCATCTGGAGGGGTTATTGCTTGCGGTGCTCAAACGTAACATTAGCCTATGGCACATCATCTACGCACCGTTGCTACCCACCCTGTGGGGTGAGCGCAGACACCTGTTTGCACTTCGAAAACTGGTTCAATCCAGCCGCAAAATCACACTCGCCCACTTCCTTGGCCCTTTCCGTTGCTGGCCATGGAAACTGGAAATGCTCTGGCGACATGGCCTGCCGGAAGTCCGGCACAACTGACAATGTTATGATATGGCCTTCCTCAACGGGCGCTAAAGTGGCGGCGTGACGGAATAAATTCCATAGGATGATTTGATAATGGCGATTTTTAACTTATTGATAAATAAATATTTGGCGTTGAAGGGTTCGGATAAAAAATTGGACACGCCAATTCTAGAGAGCTCTGAATATTCCAACGCCTGCGATTTTGACGTGCTCTTGCCACCAAAGAATATGTTATTTGACGGATCAACCACTCAAGAAGAATTTAAAATGGTTGGCGAAGGATTTACACGATATTTCCTGATAGCGCATGCACAACTAAAACCCAATGAAAATATATTAGATGTTGGGTGTGGAATAGGACAAAAGGCTTTGGCACTAGCCAAATACCTAAACAGCAATGGCAGCTATGATGGTATTGATATAGTCCCAAAAGGAATAAAATGGTGCGCCGAAAACTATAAGAAATTTCCAAACTTCCGATTTCAGCTTGCTGATCTTTATAGCGCTCACTACAACCCTAAAGGGAAACAGAAAGCATCAGAATACCGTTTCCCCTATGAAGATGAAACATTTGACCTAGTATTCCTCTCGTCAGTTTTTACACATATGCTTCCAAAGGACATGGAAAACTACTTTAGCGAAATTGCTCGTGTTCTCAGAAAAGGGGGGCGTTCCGTAACCACTTATTTTTTGCTAAATCCAGAATCCCTAAGAAGAATGGACATGCAAATGAACACAATTAAAGTTCCATTTATATATGAATCTGAGGCCTGTCGTATAGCGAACAATAACAAGCTGGAAACTACAGTTGCTCACGATGAACAAGCAGTCAGGCGTCTCTACGAACATAATGGGATGAGCGTAACTGAAATTACGTATGGCTCATGGTGCGGAAGAAAAGAACTTGTGGGTTCCCTTCAAGACGTTATTATCGCGGTAAAAGAGTAGCTTGAAAAACCCATCCAGAAAATATGGTATTGGCTCAGCCCTTGGCCTCATAACGTCTTAATTTCAACAAGTCTTTCTCTCATACGCATACCTGCAACATGCGCTCCGTGGGTGGCACGAATACTTTCTGCGGCCCGCTTCCCTATGGTGTCGCATAGACCACGATCCTCATAGAGCCGGCGCATCCACCAAGCTGCGTGCTTAATATCCGGCTCGGCCCAGAATTGCCCCTTCCAAAATGGATACTCGCCTTTGCGCACGGGTACGATGTTATAGTCCACCAAACAACTGTTGAAGTGGTTGGTGAAATCCATATTGCCAGAATATCCCGTGGCAATCGTCGGCTTGCCATAGTACATAGCCTCTGCGATACCGCGGCCAAAACCCTCAGATCGATGCAGTGAAACAAAGACATCGCAGCCACTGATCAACCCCTTTATTTCTCGGTCACTGAGCACCTTGTCGATAAATATGATGCGACCATCCGGGCTACCAATACTGTCCATGAAGTTCCGATACTCATCGATACATTTGTCCATGCCATTCATTTTTACAACCAGAGCAACAGATTCATTTGCGCTGGCATCGAATGCAAGATGGAAAGCCTCAATGACAGCCCTTGGATTTTTCCGCGAGATATAGGATGTAAAATCGAAGAAGAACAGGAAGGTGAACATATTTTTCGGGACCCCCAGCGTCTGGGCAATCCCGGAATCGGCCACCCCCGGCTCTACCACTTGGGGCATCCAAATGACCGGCACGGGTGACTTTCTGGCAATCGCCTCCTGCACGAAGCGGGATTGAGCCCATATCTCCTGTACATAACGAAAATTGCCAGTCCATCTGTCGGGAAACTCCGAAAGCTCCCACATCCAGCACGCTATGCTATAGGACTTATCGAATATATCGGGACCGAGATAGGTAAGCGCCATACCCATTTCATTGGCGTTGAGGCAAAACAAATTGGTGCGATATCTGCTAGTTAGAGCCGCGACTTTCCCTCCATATGGAAAATCCTGTAGTAGCGCATTGTGTTTGGATTGGGGCTCGAAAGCGTTGCAGATATGAAATGGGATGCCCGACGTATCAAGGGCAGTCGCAATAGCACGTAAATTCTCCCCGACTCCCAGAATCCCGTAAGGGTGCCCGATGAGCAGAACACCCGGCACCAAGGCTCCTGCACCTGTAGTTATGCCTTGTGCCGTACTTTCCGTTTGCGAGTCTTCGTACGCTACGAGTCTGGCGGCGCGCTTTGTCAAATTGAAGATACGTTTCCGCACTCCAGCCCAACCCTCCGAGCGCTGAATTTCCACCAGCCTGAGGATTAATGGACGTAAGCCGCCGAGACGCTGCCATTCATAAGTCAGGCGTATCGACAATGAGCGTAGCCACAAAGATGAGGATTTCATCTGCCTAGTCAGGAATATCGCTGCATAACCGCATGAGTGGCCTCTAGATAGGCACGCCCATGTTTTTGATCAGGTTCAAGATGGTTACCTTCCGCCCATTCGTTCCAGGCGTTGATAAATACGATGCGCTCATCGCCTACATGCATACGCGCCGTCCACTCAGCGGCGGATTCAAGCCAGCGCCCGTACTCCTCCGGACTAGCCCCGAGGAAAATATGTCCGGAATCCTGCCGTCTGGCGGTATTGTCCCAAGACGGCATGACCCCCCTGAAGAATGTGAAAGGGGGGCATCTACCCAAGGCGATATTTTTTGCCGTAGCAATGTAGTCATAACAGAGCCCGCGGAATTTCTTATTGAGAAGATGGTGAGGTGTCGGCGCTATAACTCCTTTGCCTAAAGGTGGAAACTCAACAGCAGCATCGAATTCTATCGTTCTCGGATCGACGTTAAGCTCTGGGTTTGCGTTGTTATGTACACAAGCCAAATAGATTTCGCCGATCCCGGCAGCCCGGCATTGGTCGCGCCACACAAGGGCGGTTTTCTCAGGGTTAGGGAGCAGAGCAACCTTGTAGACCAAAAGCAAGGGCTTTCCGCCGACGCGGATATAGCGGCTGTCCCGCAGGGCGGGAAACAGACTTTGGACGAAGGCAATATCGTCTTCAGGGGAATGGTGCTGGGCGATCAATACTTGGCTGGCCTGCCCATCCCAGGTACGAGTCCAGTTTTCGTTAGCCCAGCAGACGCAAAAAGGGAAATCCGGGCGGCCTGTGGACAGAATTTCGTCCAGAGGACGATGCAGCAGGCGCTTGCCATTGAACCAGTAATAGTAATAACAGAATCCATATATGCCGTACTCCTCGGCAAGGGTCGCCTGCTGCTCCCTTACTTCCGGAAGGCGCAGGTCATAAAACCCAAGTTCTCCCGGCATATGTGGCTGATAATGGTCTACGAAATTGGGTTTCGCCTTTGCGACATTCGTCCATTCCGTGAAACCCTTGCCCCACCATTCGTCATTCTCGGGAATAGGATGGTATTGGGGAAGATAAAAGGCAATTGACCGGACACGTCGGTTACAGGCAATTTCGTCATTCCACTTATCCTGAAATATCTGGGCGTTCCGAGCAATAAGCCGTTGCTTGAGACCGGAGTTTCCCCCTGTCGATGCACTAAGATGATGCACCACCTCAGAGAGAGGTTCGTAATAGACTCGGTATCCCGACTGTCGGGCCTTATAGGCCAAGTCTACATCTTCGAAATATGCCGGGGCATAACTGGCATCTAAGCCACCCACAGCGGTAAGCAGGTCATGCCTGACCATCAAGCTCGCACCAGAGCAGTATTCAACCTCACGCGCGAACTGGTAGCACGGGTCGAATGCGCTACACCCCAGACCAATTAACTCTCCGATCAATTCGCCTTGGGAATTGTCTGATGGTTTGATCAGCCTGGCGCCCGCCTCCTGTAGCCGGCCATCGGGGCAAAGCAGCATGGAGCCGACAATGCCGATATCGGAATGAGCATCCAGCCTTCTTACCAGAGGGTCGAGCCAATCCTTCTGAACCTGGGTATCATTATTCAAAAAATAGATATAGTCCCCACACGCATTCAGAAGCGCGCCATTGCAGGAATGCAGGTAGCCAACATTTGAACTGTTTCTCTGATACCGCATGCCCGGAATGGAGGCCAGCACTGCCTGAGTCTCATCTGTGGAGGCATCGTCAATGAGCAGTAACTCAAAAGGCGTCGTCTGAGGGTGACGCCTGATTGAAGCCAGGCATTCAATGGTGAGCGCGAACTGATTAAATACCGGAATAATGATGGATACACGAGGGCTGGCGTGACACTGAAACTCGAGCGACTGCGCGACCCTCAATGCCTCCTCGCCGTTAAATCTCTGGACGTCCACGCTCTTGAGATGACCAGCGCTGTGACTGGCCTGGAGTGCGACACCAAGCAGCCGATTGAGCTTGATAACAAAACTGCCTAGCCCCTCACGCTTGATGACCAATACCGCCACCTTGAATAACGGAATCCATCCCCCCGCAATGGCTGCATGGGATGGCATTCTAACAAGCAATGTCCATAGTTTTTTCAGCATGGAGAAGTCTTTCTGCCAATTGCTTGAGGAGATTGAGGCTTACCCGATATTCTCATAACCAACGTAGTGAAAACCGGGTTAGTCGGTCTCTGGACTGAGTCTTGGCTCTTGTCGAATGCCTATTACGGAAAGCTGTCATGACTCGATCTTCCTGTCCGGTCATTTCATGATCCATCGACCCAGGTTCCATGCTACCCGGAAAGGGCTGGTGAAACGCCAAGAGCGCGTAGCTTTGACACGAGCCAGTTCCTGGCGATGCCACATGAGTTGCCGACGTAGAGCTGGAGCGTCTGACAAGCGGTGGAACAATAACATCTCCTGATCCAGCATTCCTGCCAAGTCAGGCACCACTTTCTCTGCCCCATAACAGAATTCATGAAATCGGGCCTCCATTGCCGATGCGGCGACGTAGTCAGCCTCAGAAAAAATCAAACCTGCCCGACTGGCGATTACCTCGATGAAGGATCGGCAGCTCATGCCGGCCAAGGCTGAATTGTCGAGGCAGCTCCTGGAAGCGATCATTATTCCCCGGATGGTCACCCATGCGAGCGGCACCGGTTGAACACAGATCCATTCCCGATCAATGAAGTGCAATTCCCCATCCTCCCCAACGATTAGGTTGGCTGGCACGCAGTCTACAAAGTGGCCTGGCAGGCAAGGGATCCCTTCTGTACAAGGGGCTTCATGATGACGGAGAAAGGCTATCCAAGGCAAAAATGGAACTGCCAGGTCATCTATGTCGGCCCCTTGAGCAAAGGCGCGCCTTATATCCCCTTCGAGAAGGCGCCCATGGAGATATGTACTGTCTTCCAGAACTTGGCGAAACAGACCAATTGGAGTTGAAACGTCCGGATAGAGAGATCGTTTCGTTACTTCCAGACTTCCTCCATCACCGGGTGTAATGGTGCTTTCCGTGAGAAAGGCGGTGTGTCGCTGGGTGCGACCATATGCCTTAACGAGCCAATCTACAGGTGAGGATACAGATTTCCGAGCTCGGATCAGGAATGAATTGGAAAATTCACCCATCAGCCCGTTGGCAGCGATACTCTGCCAGACCAGCGCTTCATCAAATGCACGGTGATATGTTTCCTGGCAACCCCATCCGGCATAGGGGAGAAGGAGATCGGCTTGGCGCAGCCGCACATCCTTACTTCCCGCTTCGCTTAGGATGAGTCCCGGCAGCTTGTAGTCCGGGAAGGGATGAAAAAACTCCTGTTCCTGGAACCCGGCCGCCCTGAGATAGGTCGAGATCTGTGCACGTCCGAAAGTAACGGGCGTACCCCTACCATATAGGTCGTGGATACCAAAATAGGGTATTCCAATGTGGTCTTCAGCACAGCCATTGAAGTATTTCAAGCCGAGTCGGTTCTCAATGGCAAGAAGCAAGGTGCCATCCTCTGCAAGGTAGCGTGCAGCTACAGAAAGGGTTCGGCCCACAGGCTCATCACCCGCCATGAAGACTGGGGTCCATTCCAGCACACCGATCAGAAGCACATAGTCAAAGGAGCCCTCCGCCTCAAAGGCCATCAGGTCGTCGCAATAGACTGAGACATTAGGTAGATCCCGGCAGCGCTCGGCGGTGATGCCGGCACGGGGCAGACTACCTTCCACTGCCACCACGGTGGCCCCAGATTCGCCTAGGTAACGGGTTAACGCGCCACACCCACTACCCAACTCCAGGACACGTTGGCGCGGGCCGATGGCAAAGGGACGCAGAAGATTGTGGCGTGCAGACGAAAAATGGTACTCAGTAGGCCAGTCTCGGATGGCGTTGGCCAACTGAGGTGATAGGGTGGAAACATCCTCCGTATTTTTGAGGATACTGAGCATGCGGTTTTCCACTTCTGAGCCATCAGAGTAAGACAGTGAGGCTGCGTCTTGGCGTAACCAGACACAAGTTACAGGGTCGTGGTCGTAGGCGCTCATGGTGAATCAAGAAAACTGAAGCCCGGGTTCATCGCTACCGGACCGGCTTGGGAGGCGGAGTGCCGCACAGAGAAGCGGATAGAGTCGTAGCGCCGATCCAGGGGAAGAATTCCCTGGTCACAGATTTCCACCACGCCCACGGATAGGAAGTAGTCTCCAGAGTGGAGCCACGGGGTGAATGTGAAGATCGCCCACAAGACTTCCCCGGCGCTGCGAGGCAGCGTGTCTGGGATATCTGGAATAGTGTCGGAATTCGCTCCGAACAGGATGGCGCCTTGCTTAGATTTGAGGGCAAGGCCGAAAACGGGGTGAGTGGTGCTCTGATGAAAGCTAACGAGAATCGACAACTCCACTGGCATACCCGACTCCAATACAGGCGGGTTATCCAGTCCATTCTGGCGCAGAACAAAATCCTGTATGGCGGCCCCTCCATTGCCCCAGCGGTATTCACCGGAGTGATAGGCAGGGTGGAGGTGGAAATGTTCGGCCTCGTTGACGTGTCCACACGAGGGGCGTTCACTCACTTTTTCACCCCGCACATGGGTAAACAGGCTGTCCAGATAGCGGTTCGCAATACCATTCGGCTGCCCATCGCCCAAGAGAGTCCCTTCATCTAGGAACAGTGCCCGTCGGCACATCTGGATGATTTGGTCCATATCATGGGTAACGAATAATATGGTGACGCCGCCATCGCACATCTCCTGCATACGGCGGAAACACTTCGCTTGGAACCCCGAGTCGCCCACTGCAAGCGCCTCATCCACCACCAAGACATCGGGCTCCACACTGACGGCCACTGCGAACGCCAGCCGCACAAACATCCCACTCGAATAAGTCCGCACCGGCTGGTCAATGAATTCCCCGATTTCCGCGAAGGCGGCGATGACATCGAAACGTTCGTCCATTTCTTCCTTCGTCAGGCCCATCACCGCACCCTGGAAGTAAACATTCTCACGCCCGGTAAATTCCGGGTTGAAGCCAGCACCCAATTCCAACAAAGCGGAAACACGTCCATTGACCTGCACGGTGCCGGATGTGGGTTTGAGAATGCCGCAGATGAGCTGCAGCAAGGTGCTCTTACCCGACCCATTACGGCCAATGATGCCGACGGTTTCTCCTTTTTTGATTTCAAAGGAAACGTCCTGCAAGGCCGTAAATTCCCGGTGAAAGCGAACCCGACCAAAGGTAAGCGCCTGCTTGATCCGGTCGCCGGGGTGGCCGAAGATACGATATTTCTTGGTGAGATTTTTGACCGAGATGGCGATTTCGTCAGAGGGCATCCCGATTACTTTCCTTTGTTTGCTCGCCGCTGAGGATCGTCTGAGTCGCGTCCAGCAGTAATGGGAGTTCTGTCTTTATGGCATTGATATCACGCCACGGCACCTCAGGGGAGTCAGCCTTGACTGTTTCCGGCAGTTTTCCAACCGCTTCGCCGATGATCTCAAATTCACGTATGACGGCTGCGCAGCGCATCCTCTCGACAATGAACTGTTCGAAGGCAATGTCTTGAACATAGGACTGGAATGCGGGCCCAGAATCCAGTATGTCCGTGAGATAAAGCTGGTGATGGCGTTCAGGCATAGAGAACATCTTTTTTTATTGTCTCGTGAACCATCGGCTTCAATGCGCTCTCGATGCCAAGATCGACGTGCCTTCCAAGGTTTTCTTCAAGATAGCGTTTGCACCCGAAGAAATTCCGCAAGGTTTTCTTCTCGGCCTGAAATTCGACGAGGATATCGATATCCGAGTCGTCCCGCGCAGCCTGGCGTGCGTAGCTGCCAAAAAGTCCGATAACGGCCACACCGTAGTTCAGTTGCATTTCCTGCTTGTGAGTTCTCAGGAAGGTCAGGATGTCATCTCGTGGCATGTCATGTCTCCTGCTGGAGGGGTTGCTTTGTGTGATTTCTCTATATCTGTGAGCAGAGGGCGTTGTTTTCTGACCTGATGGCTGGCTTGTCGCGCATGTCCGGTTTTCATTTCACTCATCCGCATATTTAATCAGCTTTTCGACAAGTGCAGCGTGGTAAGGCGATGGATGATTGGGCTGCTTGCTCAAGCATGGATCACGTCAGAATCCCGTCGCTTGCCACGCTTTGGCACCTTGATTGCCACATGAGGCGATAAGCCCGCTGTTGCCGCCATATCCATCAAGGTATCCAGCGAAAATAGATTGATTCGCCCGCGCACAAGATCTGAAATTCGTGGTTGCGTGACACCAAACAGCCCCGCTGCGGCAACCTGATTTAGCCCCTCGGACTCGATCCACGATTGCAACGCCCGCATCAAATCAGAGCGAGCCTTCATGCTGGCGGCTTGCTGTGGGGTGTCCTCGATTGCATCCCAAACACTGGAAAAACGTTGCCCGGTCATGATGGATCCTTTGTCAGTTCCTTGAACCGCTTACGCGCCAAACGAATATCGACCTCGCTGGTTTGCTCGCTTTTTTTCTGAAAGCAATGCAGCACATAGACTGCATCAGCCAGTTTGGCGAGATAGATCACCCGGAATGCGCCCGAAGCATCCTGAATGCGAATCTCTTTGACACCCGAGCCAATGCTGGTCATTGGTTTCCAATCGTCCGGCGTCTCGCCATGCTGCACCTTATCAATTTGATACCCGGCCTCGCGTCGTGCGATTTCGGGAAAGGCGCGCAGGTCATCAAGCGCAGCACCGATAAACTCAACTGGCTTCATTTTGTAATTATATATAAATTTGTATAAACAATGAATAGGGCGCACTGACATACCATGAACACAGCGATGCGGGCGCCTTTTTACAGCGCATCGGCGAATTCCTCGCGGCTGTGCTGAAAGAAGGCATAACCGAGAATGGCAGCTGCCAAACCGATGGCCAGCGCGGTGATCCAGGGAGCCCACGGAATCGACGTTCCCAGGGAAGCCGCCCGTCCAGCCTCTATCACCGCACCGAGCGGATTATGCAAATAAAGGGGGCGCAGCGCTTCAGGCACAGCGCTCACCGGGTAGAACACCGGCGACAAAAACATCAGCATCTGCACGAACAGCGGCACGATCTGGGTCATGTCCTTGATGAACACTCCCCAAGCGGCGAGAAACCAGGAAAAACCCAAGGCGAGCAGCAGGATGGGAATGAGCAGGAAGGGGAAGAAAAGCACTTGCGCGTGCAGATTGCCTGTCCAGGCCAGTGCCGCCAGCAGAATGAGGAAATTGAATGCGCCATGCACCAGCCCTGCGCCGAGGGGAACCAGGGGCAGGATTTCCACCGGAAAGATGATTTTTTTCACGAAGCTGGGGTAGCCGCGCACCGCCGAGGGCGAGCGGGATACGGCTTCGGCAAAGATGTTGAATACGATCAGGCCGCTATACAGGATCAGCCAGAAGGGCAGCCCCTCCTGCTGCTGGGGCCAGCGCGCCTGAAAGATATGGCCGAAGACGAAGGCAAAAATACCCAGCATCAGCAGTGGGCTGAGAAAAATCCACAGCACGCCAAACATCGCGCCCCGGTAGCGCAGCAGCACATCGCGCTTGATGAGCTGGCCAAGCAGGTAACGATGGCGCCAGATATCGGCAACGATGCGCAGGGGATTGAAAACCATTTGGCTCATTGCGGTTTGGGGATCACTCCGCGGCCCTGTAGGTAGCCGACGACCTGATCCACACATTGATCCAGCGGCATGCTGCCTGTATCGATGGCCAGTTCCGGATTTTCCGGTTCTTCATAGGGGGAGGAGATGCCGGTGAAATCGCGAATCTCGCCGGCACGGGCCCGGCGGTACATCCCTTTCACATCCCTCTGCTCACAAACCTCAATCGGACAGCGGCAATAGATTTCGATGAAATCGCCGTGAGCCGTCAGATTGCGAACCTTGAGACGATCCGCGCGAAAGGGCGAGATGAAGGCGGTCAGCGCAACCACGCCCGCTTCGACAAACAGCTTGGCCATTTCGCCGATGCGGCGGATATTTTCCCTGCGATCCTCCTCGGAAAAATCCAGATCACCGCACAGTCCGTGACGAACATTGTCGCCATCGAAAACAAAGGTTCGGCAACTCCTCTGGTGCAGCCTCTCTTCAACCGCGTGCGCCAATGTCGACTTGCCGGCACCGGAAAGCCCGGTAAACCACACGATCACGCTTTTGTGGCCGTTGAGTTGTTCCCTGCGAGCGCGCGTTACCGTGGCATGGTGCCAGACGGTATCGGAGCTTTTATTATTCATAGCGCAACGCCTCCACCGGCTTGAGCATCGCTGCCCTGCGTGCCGGGTAATAGCCGAAAAATACGCCGATGGCGGCAGAAAAGGCAAACGACAGCAGGATCGACCACACTGTCACCACCACGACCATTTCCGCCATCGAACTGACCAGCCAGGCGCCCCCTACGCCGAAGAGCACGCCAACCAGCCCGCCGACGATGCAGATAATCAGCGCTTCGAGCAAAAATTGCAGCAGGATGTCGCGGCGGCGCGCGCCGATCGCCATGCGGATGCCGATTTCCCGGGTGCGCTCGGTGACCGATACCAGCATGATGTTCATGATGCCGATCCCGCCCACGAGCAGGGAAATGGAGGCGATGGCGCCGAGCATGAAGGACATGGCCTGCGCCGATCCGGCGGCGGATTGCGCCACCGAGGTCAGGTTGCGGATTGTGAAGTCGTTTTCCGCATCTTCGGCCAGGCGATGGCGCTGGCGCAGCAACTGGGTCATTTCACGCTCCGCTTCATCCATCGTTTCGGCCGATCGCGCCTGAACCATGATGTAGCGCACCGTGCCCGGGAACTGGTTGCCGAAAAGCTTGCGCTGGGCGGTGGTGACCGGCACCACGGCGGTGTCGTCCTGATCCCGTCCGTCCAGGCTCTGCCCCTTTGCCGACAGCAGGCCAACGACCAGGAACGGCATGTTCTTGATGCGGATGATCTTGCCGGTGGGGTCTTCCTCGCCGAACAGGTTTTTTGCCACCGTCTGGCCGAGCAGGACCACCCGGGTCGCGCCGCGCACATCGCTTTCCTCGAAGGGATGCCCGGAGTCCAGACTCCAGTTGCGCACTGTAAAGTAATCCGGCGTGGAGCCGGTGACGATGGTGCTCCAGTTGTTTGAACCATAGGCCAGCTGGGCGTTGCCCGGATACGAGGGGGAAACCGCCTTGACCGACGGGATTTGAGCGAGCGCCTGCGCATCGGCGACGGTCAGGGTAGGCACGCTGCCCGCGCCGAAGCGCAGCCCGCCTGAAGTGCTGGCGCCGGACAGGACGATGAACAGGTGGCTGCCCATCGAGGCGATGGACTGGTTGACGGTGTACTGCGCGCCTTGGCCGACGGCGAGCATCAGCACCACCGCCGCCACGCCGATCACCATGCCGAGCATGGTCAGCGCGGTGCGCATGCCATTCATCGCCATGGCGCGCCAGGCTTCGGCAAAGATGGCGAGAATTTTCATACGGACGCCACCTCCCCATCATGCGCCACCCGCCCGTCCACGAAGCGCACCATCCGGTGAGCATAGCGGGCGATATCCAGCTCGTGGGTTACCAGGATGACGGTCATGCCCTGTTCGCGGTTGAGGCGGGTGAATATTTCCATGATCTCCTGGCCGGTGTGGGTGTCGAGATTGCCGGTGGGCTCGTCCGCCAGGATCAGCGGCGGGCGGTTGATCAGCGCGCGGGCGATGGCGACGCGCTGCTGCTGGCCGCCGGAGAGCTGATTGGGCAGCGATAGCGCGAACTTTTCCAGGCCGGTCTGGCGCAGCATTTCCAGGGCGCGTTCACGGCGTTCAGCCTGTCCCAGGCCGGCATACAGCAGCGGCAGCGCGACATTGTCGACAGCCGTGACGCGCTTGAGCAAATTGAAGCCCTGGAACACGAAGCCGATCAGGCCGTTGCGCAGATTAGCAAGTTCGTCCGGATTCAGCTGCGCGACATCCCGGCCATTCAGGAAATAATGCCCGCTGGTTGGCGTATCGAGACAGCCGAGGATGTTCATGAAAGTGGACTTGCCCGAACCGGAGGGCCCCATGATGGCGACGAATTCGCCGGGGGCGATGCTCAGGTTGACGTCATGCAGCACCGGGGCGGTGCGGCCGCCGGCGATTTCATACTGCTTGTGCAGGCCTTCGACGCGGATCAGGGAATCGGCCATTACATCATCCTGAGGCCAAAGCCAGAACCTTTGCCTTTCTTGGTATCGATCTCTCTGACTACCAGCGACTCCCCGGGCTTGAGTTCATCCCCCAGCACTTCGGTGTAGGTGCCATCGGAAATGCCGGCCTTGATCCTCACCGGCTTCGGCTCCCCGCGATCGAGCCGGTAAACGGTAGCGCCGCCGCGCCCTTTTTCTTTCCTGTTGTTGTTCTTGCCGGCGGTCTCGCCGCCTTCTTCCTTCAGCGGCTTGAAGCGCAGCGCCGCATTCGGCACGCGCAGCACGTTTTCGTGGCGGCTAACGATGATCTGGACGTGGGCGGTCATACCCGGCAACAGCACTTCATCCGGGTTGTCCACCGCCACCACCACATTGTAGGTCACTACGTTCTGCTGCACGGTGGGGTTCAGCCTGACCTGCTTGACGCGGCCTTCGAACTGCCGGTCGGCAAAGGCGTCGACGCTAAAGCGCACCGGCAGGCCGATCGTGAGATTGCCGATATCCGCCTCGGCCACGCTGGTTTCGATCTGCATCTGCTTGAGATCGCCGGCGATCTGGAACAACGTCGGCGTCTGAAAGCTGGCCGCAACCGTCTGGCCCACATCGATGTTGCGCGCCACCACCACGCCGGAAATCGGCGAACGGATCACGCTATAGTTCAGGTTGGTGCGGGAACGCGCCAACTGGGCTTGTGTGAGCTTCATCTGTGCCAATGCGGAGTCCAGTTGCTGCCGGGCCTGGTCCACGCCATCCTGCGAAATGAAACCCTTCTTCTGCAATGAGCGCGCGCGCTCCTCCTTGGCTCTCATCAGTACAAGGTTGGCCTCCGCATTGGCGACGTTGGCCTGGTCCTGCCTGAGCTGGGCTTCGAACAGGGCGGGGTCGAGCTCCGCCAGGATCTGCCCTTCTTTCACCCGGCTGTTGAAATCCGCGTTGAGCCTCTTCACCGTGCCGGACACCTGGGTGCCTACGTTCACCAGCACCACCGGGCTCAGGGTGCCATTGGCCGAGATGGTCTGGACGATATCGCCGCGGTCAACAGCCTGGGTTTTGAACTTTTCCTGGGAGGGGCTGGCGCTCCGGGTCTTCCAGTAATAGGCGCCGCCGGCAGCGACGATGAGCGCGAGAATAACCAGCGGGATTCGGATGGAACGGGTTGAGGGCATAGGCATCTTCGGCAAAGAAAAAATTATAGCAGTTGCCCGCCTATCTTACCCTATTCAAGCGATGCCGGCATTGCCCTCCACCCCGATCAGCCTGGGCAGATTGAGCTTGCGCGGCGTGATCACCTTCTTGTCGCGCAAGTAGCTCGCCACCACATCCCAGACCGGCTCGCCGCTGGCGCCCTCCGCCACCGGTGCCCAGCCCGCCACCTTGTATTTCTTGTTGGGATCGAGCGGCTTGCCCTTCAGAACCATGTTGTTGATGCGCTTGCCGAAGCCCTGGCGCAAATCGCAGGTATAGCTGATGCCGCCGACGCGCACCATGTCGCCGCCCTGCTGCTTGTAGGGATCGGCATTGAACAGGTTGTCACAGACGTCTTCCATAACGGACTTGATCGTTTCACCGGTCATTTCGGTCAGCGTGGTATAGGGATAGGTGATGGCGGTCTGGTCCATCAGATTTTCCATGGTGATGGTGTCGCCCGGCAACAGCGAAGTGCCCCAGCGGAAGCCGGGAGAGAAGGCCGCGTCCGCTCCTTTCACTTCCATCAGGGCATCCAGAATCAATTGATCGAAGGTGCCGTTGAAGTTGCCGCGGCGGTACAGCGTCCCCTCGGTGACGGCCAGCTTTTCCGCCAGCTTGGCTTCGTAGGGCGCGCGAACCTTCTTGATCAGGGCTGCCATGTTTGCATCCGGCTTAATCAGGTTAGCGAACACCGGCAGCAGCTTGTATTTGAAGCCGGCCACCTTGCCGTTCCTGACGTCGAAATCCAGCACGCCAAGAAACTTGCCATTGGAACCGGCGTTGGTCACCAGGGTTTGTCCCTTGGCATTCTTGACGATGGACGGAGCAGGCATGCCGTCGTGGGTATGGCCGCCGAGGATGGCATCGATACCGGTGACGCGGCTGGCCATTTTGAGGTCCACGTCCATGCCGTTGTGGGACAGCACCACCACGACCTGGGCGCCCTTGGCGCGAGCCTCATCTACCATCTTCTGCATATTGTCGTCCTGGATGCCGAAGCTCCAGTCCGGGGTCATGTAACGCGGGTTGGCGATCGGCGTGTAGGGGAAGGCCTGGCCGATGATCGCAACCGGGATGCCGTTCATGCGCTTGATGACATAAGGCTGGAACACCTGGTCGCCGAAATCGTTGGTCTTGATGTTCTGCGCCAGAAAATCCACCTTGCCCTTGAAATCGTTGTCCACGATCTGCTTGACGCGCTCTGCGCCCAGAGTGAATTCCCAGTGTCCGGTCATGATGTCCACACCAAGCAGTTTGCAGGCATCCACCATGTCCTGGCCATTGGTCCACAGCGCGGTGGCGGAACCCTGCCAGGTATCGCCGCCATCCAGCAGCAAGGCCCCCGGACGGTTGGCGCGAACCTTCTTCACCAGTCCGGCGAGGTGGGCAAAGCCGCCGACCTTGCCGTAGGTGCGGGCGGCCTTTTCGAAATCGAGGGAAGTGAAAGCATGCGCTTCGACCGTGCCGGGACGGATGCCGAATGCCTTGAGCAGCTTCTCTCCCACCAGGTGCGGCGGCTTGTTGAGGCTGGCGCCCAGGCCGATATTCACGTTGGGTTCACGGAAATAAATCGGCATCAACTGAGCATGGCAATCGGTGATGTGCAGCAATGAGACATTGCCGTATGCGGGCAAATCGTAGAAGCTTCCTGCGTGGCTGGCAGACAGGGCCTGCCGGCTGTTCAGCGCGAAGCCGGATGCGGCGGCCACTGCCAGCATCTGCAGAAATTCGCGGCGGTTCATGGACATGGGAACTCCAAATCAGGAAAGAGGCACGAGGCGAGGGGCAGGAGGAAAACGCGAAGCGACAACCGCCTCCAGCCTCTAGCCCCATACCCCTGGCCCGAGTGGCTTACTTGCGGAACACCGGCGTCTGCATCGGCAGGCCGTTGCTCATGTAGGTGAGGAAGTATTCCAGATTGTTGTACTCTTCACTGTTGAATTCCAGCGGAGTTGCACGCACATTCTTTTGGCATTGCCGAAAACGCCCTTGCAGCGTAACCAGTTCCGTTCCGGCGCGAAATTCCGGCCAGTGTGCCGCCTGCCCGATCATCGGGGAGAGCTGTTCGCTACGGACGAACATACCGACATTGTCGATATGGCAAGATGCGCAAGAGAAATTCAGCTGGCCGCGGCGGCTATAGTAATGTGTCTTGCCTTTTTCATACGCAGCCAGGGCAGCAGGGCCCTCCACCTTGACCTGCACTTTCATCCCGTCCGACAAACTCTTTACATATGCCGACAACAACCCGAGATCATTGCTGCCATATTTCAACTCCGCCTCGCCGTTCGCCTTCAGGCAGGCATTGAGCGCGTTCTCGAAAGTGATGACCTTGCCGCTGGCATTGTCGAAATAGGGATAGCGGCCAGCCACATTCTTGCCGCCATCGGGAAAGCACGAAGAGAACTTCTTACCGTTCTTGAACGGCTTTTCCCATATTTTCCTGCCATCATCGACATCGTTGACGAAAGGCGGGAAAATCATGATGCTTTCATACTGATCCAGGGCGTCTTTATTCAACGCCAGGGCGCCCAGCACATAATCCTCAAACTTTACGCCAGGAAGACGCTGCTTGTAATGCTCGGTCAAGGCCTTGCGATCCTCGGCAGGCCCGGCGCTCGCAGCAAGGCTGGCACCCAGAAACAGACAGGCCAGAAAAGCGGTGAGTCTCCGTCTCATCATCATTCCTTTCGCAGAAATCGTTATAATTTTTTGTGTGAAATTGGCCGGACAAGAAGCATCCGGCCAGGCTTGATCAGGCAATACTCGCTTCGCCGCTCATTTTTTCGCCTTTGTTGTCCACCGCATTAATCACGATTTTGTCGCCGGCCTTGGCGCCCTTGATCTTGAAGCCCAGAAAGGGATTCTTGGCAATTGCCGCACCCCACTGCGCTTCCAGCACGGTCTTGCCGTTCAGGGTAGCAACGACGTGATTGATGAAGTGGGCAGGAATCAATTGCCCGGTTTTGGCGTCCTTGCGCAAGCCGGTCTCCATGATGTGATTCATCAGCGCTTTCACATCGGCGACATCGCCTTGCAGCGTCGCGCGAATTTTCATTCCTTCAGCCATGTTCGTATCCTTGTCAAATAAAGTGAATATTCAAATCCATTCAATGCCGATCAGCCGCCGCAGCCGCCGATCGTCACCTTGACTTCCTTGGTGGCGGTGTATGCCTTGCCGCCGGCTTTCACTGCCACCCTGACGTGGGAAGTGTTGGCCATCTTGATGCGCGTGGAAACGTATCCTTCAGCACCATTGGAAAACTCGAAATCAGCGATCAAGGGATTCTGGTTCTTGTCTACAAAGATCATGATGGAAGTGGTGCCTGGAATCTTGCTGGTCACTTCCACCGGAACCACCGCGCCATTCTCGGCAATATCCGGCGCCTTGATCAGGATATCCTTGCTCTCGGTGGCGCCAGTAACATTCAAACCCTTCATCGCATCCGCCGTGGTCGTGGCATCAAATGCCACCTTGTTCCATTCCGCTGCCAATACCTGACCAGGCCTGAGCAGGCCCGCGGCGATGGCGACCGCCACCGTCCCGGCAGCACCGGTACTCTTCAAAAAAGTTCTACGCAAGTGATTCATCTTTCGATCTCCGAATAAAAAAGTTAAAGGCTAAGTATATATTCAACGACCTGATCAATTTCCTGCTCAGTCAGAATCTGGTGCTTTCCGAAAGGCGGCATCGAAGTTTTTGGATTGGCTACCGTGGAATCCCAAACCTGGGCACGCAGCTTGTTCCGGTCGGGAAAGCGCTCCTTCATCATGACGAAGGGTGGCGCTATGTTACCAGGCGACAAGGCCTTCGGATCATTGGGGATCGCATGGCAGGCGAGGCAATTGCCCTTCGCCTTGTTGAACAAGACCGTCCGTCCAGCGGGCTCCTTGGCAACTTCGGCTGCCATGGACAGGTTCGCGATACCCAAGCCGGCGATCAGCGCAAACAAAAGTGTCGATATTTTCCGCATCACTCCTCCTTCTCCGTTTTGTCGAGCATTCTCCGAAGGCATCCACTTTACCCTGGAAAAATTTGCTGTTTGTGTAAAACAAGCATACTGAATTTACCTTGGTCAAAGCAAGCTTTTTTTGAAATTTTTTGTTTTATTTCCGATAGTTAGTACAAATGTACTAGGTAAATTAGCATATTACCAATTGCCGATCAAACCAAAGGCAATCATTTTTGGCGCAAAGCTATTCTGCCTCGCTCAACAGCTTTTCGATCATCCCTTCTGCTTGCCCAAGATAGCCTTCGCCAAACATATTCAGGTGATTGAGTATGTGGTACAGATTGTATAACGCCTTTCGCATGGGGTAGCCGGAATCGAGAGGGAACGCCTCGCGGTAGGCCGCATGGAATGCCTCGGGGAACCCTCCGAATAATTCTGTCATCGCCAGATCAGTTTCCCTGTCGCCATAGTAGACCGCCGGATCGAAAATAACCGGCTCACCGGTAGCGGCGTAAGCATAATTTCCGCCCCACAGATCGCCGTGCAACAAGGAGGGCAACGGTGCATAGCCGGCAAAAAACCCGTCCAGCCTCGCCAGCAAACGCTCCCCCTTGCGTTGCAGTGCACCGCCGTAACCGATGCTTGCCGCCAGCGCCAGCTGGCGCCCGATCCTCCGGTCACGCCAGAACTCCGGCCAGTTGTCGGCAGGCGTGTTGACCTGGGGGGTGGAGCCGATCGTGTTGTCGCGCCGCCAGCCGTACTGTGTCGCACTTGCCCGGTGCATGTCGGCCAGCCGGCGCCCCAGATCTTCTGCCCGCCCCCTCCTGCCGGAACTGAAATCAATAACCTCAAGCACCAGAAATGCCGAATCTTCGGCGACTCCGGCACACACCGGATGGGGAACGCGGATAACGCCGGCTCCCGCGATTTCACGCAACCCGTCGGCCTCCGCTTCAAACATGGCCAGACCAGACACGCGGTTAACCTTGACGAAGAAGCGGAGCGCACCGTCCTCGACCGAATACGTCGAATTGATGCATCCGCCGCCGATGGCGCGGCATTTCCGGACGGCAAAATCTTCCCCCGTTGCAACCCGGATTGCCTTGCCGATCGCCTGCCACATCGCTTCATTTGCCATGGTTTATTTTACGCCGAAATTCGCATGTAAAATTCGCGCCATGCCCGTCCAAATCCATTACCATCAAAACCTGAAACCAGGAACCCTTCACGACGAGCAGCTCACCGAGATATGCTGCGCCCAGTCCGGCGGCGGGGCGGCATAATCGGCCATCTCCGGCTGCTCGTCAAAGGGGCGGCCAAGCAATTTCAGCAAGCGATCCACTTCCGAAAAGTCGCGCTCCTTCTCAGCCTTGCCGATTGCGACCTGCGCCAGATAATTGCGCAGAATGTACTTGGGATTGGCCCTGTCCATGCGCACCTTGCGCTCCCCGTCCGAGCCCGGCTCACTTTGCAAACGGGTGCGATAAGTTTCGGCCCAGGCATCGAACGCCGGACGGTCGATGAATTGATCGCGCACCACGCTGTTCTGCTCGCCCGGTGCGGATCTGAAATCGCCCAGGCTGCGGAACAGATTGGTATAGTCCACCTGGTTTGCGTGCATCAGCCCCAGCAGCGCCTCGATCAGTGCAACATCTTCTTTGCCCGTGTGAGCCAGCCCCAGCTTCTGGCTCATCAAGTCCACATAGTGCTCGGCATAAGCCGGGCCATAGTTGCCCAGCACCGCTCTTGCTTCCTCCACCGGAACAATCGGCGTCAAGGCCTGCGCCAGGCAGGTCAGGTTCCACAGCCCGATTTGCGGCTGACGGTCAAAGGCGTAGCGCCCGCCATGGTCGGAATGGTTGCAGACGTAACCCGGATTGTAGGCATCCATGAAGCCGAATGGGCCATAGTCGAAAGTCAAACCGAGGATGGACATGTTGTCGGTGTTCATCACCCCATGCGAGAAGCCGACCGCCTGCCACTTGGCCATCAGCCTGGCGGTGCGCGTGACCACTTCGTTCAGGAAGCGCGGATATTTGTCAGGCGCATCGGCCAGCTCGGGGAAATGCCTGGCGATCACATAATCGGCAAGCAGGGAGATCGGCTCAGGCTGGTCCCGGTAGAAAAACACCTCGAACGAACCGAAGCGCACGTGAGAAGGGGCGATGCGCGTAACCACCGCGGCACTTTCAACGCTCTCGCGCCAAACCTCCTCGTCGCTGCCGACTATGCACAAGGCGCGCGTGGTGGGAATGCCCAGGCCATGCATGGCCTCCGAGCACAGGTATTCGCGGATGCTGGAACGCAGCACGGCTCGGCCATCGCCACTGCGTGAAAACGGCGTGGCCCCTGTCCCCTTCAGTTGAAGATCCCAGTGCTCCCCGGCACGATTCTTGATTTCACCCAGCAATATCGCCCTGCCATCGCCCAGCTGCGGCACGAAATGGCCAAACTGGTGCCCGGCATAGAGCATCGCCAGCGGGTCGCTGCCGGGCAGCAAACGGTTGCCGATGAAATACTCGGCAAAGTCGGCGCGCTTCGCTTCGTCCGCATCCAGATCGATCAATTCCGCCGCATTCGCGTTGAAGCTGACCAGGTAAGGCTCGGGCAGAGGCGTGGGGTGCAAGCGGCGGTGGAAAGTATCCGGCAGGCGCGCAAAGGTATTCTGAAAATCCAGCTGATCCAGCTTTTTCATGGAGCGATTCAATCCCGAGTATGTTACTGGGAGAATCAGGCCGACTCGGCTAGAATCAAGAGTCCTCAATGAAGACCAAGGGGCACCGTCTCACCTATTGCGCTTTGCGCTCTCGTTTTGACAAGGCGCGGGAACTCGCCAAGGTCAATTTTCAATTCCGCGATATCCGTGCAAAAGCCGCCACCGACACAGACGACCTTGCACATGCACAGAAGCTTTTGGGGCACAAAAATCGCGGCATGACTGAGCACTACACCAGGAACAAAATGGGCGAGAAGGTTAAGCCGCTGAAATGAGAATTGTAGAAAAACAAGCGCGATTTGTAGAAAACGGCCTAGAGCGTTAGCGCTTTCAGCCAACGTCCGCGCTTCATGCTTCGCCCTATCGTCCGCAGGCGCGGGTGAGTGGCAACAGGTCAACTGCTCTTTGGTGACACGGTTACCGTCCCGGATTATTCAAACCAGCAGCACAAGGTTCGGCTGATGCGCTGTATTATATGGCGTGGCAAACGATAACTGCCGGCCGGAAAGAGCGGCGGATGTGCCGGACAAGAAACGCCTAGCACCAGCAATCTACCTTGACATAATTAACCTATAGGTTAAACTTTGAAGCTGAAACGACTGGTGGCCCACCGTTTTGAGATTGTCGCCGTTATGGACGGGGACGAATGTCCGGCGGAAAGTTTTTTGCTGCATGGCGAGGAATCCACCGAGGCCGTGCGATACGGCTTGATGCACATGTTGGGCACGATTGCGGAGAATGGGTTGCAGAATGTACCGCATGCCTGGGTTCATGAAGCGAACAAGAATCTCAAGATTTACGAATTCATCAAGGGTCCGTTGCGGCTGTTCTTCTTCAAGGGCAAGAATGGGCAGATTGCGGTGTGTACGACCGGGATCATAAAATCAGGCAACAAGGCTGACCCGGCTGCGATTAAGAAAGCCGCCAAGTGGCGTGACGATTATTACGAAGCGTTGAAAAACGACACATTGACTACGGTGAACGAAGATGGGACTTAGCAAGGCATTGCAGAAATTTGCCGAACTGGCGAAGGGTAACGATACCTACTGGATTGAACGGGCCAAGCTCGACTTTTCCATGGCGCTGGAAAACCAGCGCCGGGGCGCCGGCATGACCTATGCCGCCATTGCAAAAAAGATTGGCACCAGCGCAGCATACATCACCAAGGTGTTCCGCGGTGATGCCAACTTGACCATCGAATCCATGGTAAAGCTGGCGCGATCCACAGGCGGCCGGGTCAACATTCAGATCGTTGACGAGCAGGCTGACGCCAAGCGCTGGATTAACGCCGCCATGGCAGCGCACACACATGAAGCGGCCAATCAACCATACATCCGAACCGCGCCAGTCGTGTCTTTGAGTAATTATGCTCAGGACAAAGACAACAAGATCGCAGCCTGACGAGGAATTATGGAACATCCAATCCACCCCATCGTTCTGGACAGGGTGTTCTTTACCCGATCCATCGTAGTCGCTATCCCCGATCACAAGCCTGACGATGGCACACTCTCAATTGCACCGGAAAATAAGATTGATGTGGCCGCCGTCGAGGAAGAAGAGGAGCCAAGGCGCTACATAGCGACCATGCAGTCAGTATTAAACTCGGGCGGCGACAAGAATACCCCATACATGATTGATATGGAGTGCGTCGGCATGTTTATTGTCGATAAATCCCTGTCACCAGAGGAAGCTGCCCACGGTGTAATGATTACAGCCCATAGCGTGCTCTACGGCGCCATCCGCGAGGCTGTGGCTTGGATTACCGGTCGCCAACCCTATGGACAACTCATGCTCGGGCTTTCCATCCTGCGGCCAAAACCGACCGACAAGACGGACTGACGAACGTACGAGCCCAACTTATAACCCGCCCACATCCACGCTTCATTCGCCGTCCCGTAATCCGCCGCCGGCGCGATTGGGTATCTATAACTCCTTCGACCCCCTGTAAACGCAGCCACGACCTTCCTGGCAAGCCGATGGGGCAGGTTTGTGCCTGGCATGGATTGAAAAAAGCCAGCCTGCGGCTTATAAATTTACATCCGACCCAACTGGTACTGAATAGACACCAGAACCGGCGGAAAAGAAAAACGGCCTAGAGCGTTAGCTCTAAGCCGTTATTTTGGTGGGCCCGCACGGACTTGAACCGTGGACCAAAGGATTATGAGTCCTCTGCTCTAACCAACTGAGCTACAGGCCCAATAACTCTATGCTACGCCAATCCCTGGATCAGACCTCGTGATCCAGGAAGCTGCGCAAGCGCTCGGAACGAGAGGGATGGCGCAGCTTGCGCAGGGCCTTGGCTTCGATCTGGCGAATACGCTCGCGGGTGACGTCGAACTGCTTGCCGACTTCTTCCAGGGTGTGGTCGGTATTCATCTCGATGCCGAAGCGCATGCGCAGCACTTTGGCTTCGCGCGGCGTGAGCGATTCCAGCACTTCCTTGGTGGCTTCGCGCAAGGAGGCGTACAGCGCCGCGTCGGCCGGAGCCAGTGTGGTCGAGTCCTCGATGAAGTCGCCCAGGTGAGAATCCTCGTCGTCGCCGATCGGGGTTTCCATGGAGATTGGCTCCTTGGAAATCTTGAGGATTTTGCGGATCTTTTCCTCGGGCATTTCCATCTTGGTCGCCAGCTCGGCGGGGTCGGGTTCCTGCCCGGTTTCCTGCAGGATCTGCCGCGAGATGCGGTTCATCTTGTTGATGGTCTCGATCATGTGCACCGGGATGCGGATGGTGCGCGCCTGGTCGGCGATCGAGCGCGTGATGGCCTGACGGATCCACCACGTCGCGTAGGTCGAGAACTTGTAGCCGCGGCGGTATTCGAACTTGTCCACCGCCTTCATCAGGCCGATGTTGCCTTCCTGGATCAGGTCGAGGAACTGCAGGCCGCGGTTGGTGTATTTCTTGGCGATGGAGATCACCAGGCGCAGGTTGGCCTCGATCATCTCGCGCTTGGCACGACGCGCCTTGGCTTCGCCGGTGGACATCTGGCGATTGATTTCCTTAAGGTCCTTGACGGGAATCCGCACCCGCTCCTGCAAATCCAGCAGGCGCTGCTGCTGGTCGACAATGGCGTGCTGGAAACGCGTCAGCTTCTCGCAGTAGGGCTTCTTGGTGGCGATTTCCGTCAACACCCAGTCCAGGTTGTTTTCATTGCCGGGGAAAGTCTTGATGAAATGCGGGCGCGGCATGCCGGATTTGGTCACGCACAATTCCATGATCTCGCGCTCGTAGCTGCGCACTTCTTCCACCAGGGAGCGCAGGCTTTCACACAAGAATTCCACCTGCTTGGCAGAAAAACGGATGGACAGCAGCTCGCTTGAGACCTGCTCCTGCCATTCCTTATAGCCCTTAGCCTTGGGGCCTTTCTTCGCCAGCGATTGCTGCATCTTGTCGAATGCCTTGCGGATCACGGCGAAGCGCTCCAGCGCATCAGCCTTGAGCTGAGCCAGATTGGCCGCTGCCACTGCGGCGCCGGCTTCTTCTTCCTCTTCTTCCGTCAGCTCCTCTTCCTCTGCCGCCGCTTCCACGACAGAATCCGCCAAATCCGCGGCAAGCTCTCCATCCGCGTTCATCAAGCCGTCGACCAACTCGTCCACACGCATTTCGTCGCGCTCGACCTTGTCTGCCAGCGCAAGAATCTCGGCGATCGTGGTCGGGCAAGCGGAAATCGCCTGCACCATGTGCTTCAGACCATCCTCGATACGCTTGGCGATCTCAATCTCGCCCTCACGGGTAAGCAGCTCCACCGAACCCATCTCGCGCATGTACATGCGCACCGGATCGGTGGTGCGGCCGAAATCGGAGTCCACGGTGGAAAGCGCCGCCTCGGCCTCTTCCACGACGTCCTCGTCGGTCACAGCGGGCGTAGCATCGGACATGAGCAGGGCTTCCGCATCCGGCGCCTCGTCGCACACGGAAATCCCCATGTCGCCGATCATGCTGATGATGCCCTCGATCTGCTCGGCATCGAGCATGTCGTCCGGCAGGTGGTCGTTTATCTCGGCATAGGTCAGGTAGCCACGCTCCTTGCCCAGCACGATCAGGTTCTTCAGGCGCATCCGTCGCGCATCGACGTCACTCATGCGTGATTCGGGCTTGTCGTTTTCAGTCACCATAACATTCTGTTCCAGCAAAGGATTTCGTTGCAAAAAAGTGCTAAATTATATACTACTTTTGGGTGGACTGGCCACTTTTTGTCGAAGCGGAGCCACCCTGCAGCAAGCGCTGCAACTCCTGTTTCTCTTCCGGGGACAGCCCCTGCACACGGGAGAGAGCAAGCAGCTCGTCGATCCGCCGCTGACGGCCGGATTTTTTCAACTGCTCCAGCGCGCCGGCGAACTCCTCAGCCACCTCGAATTCCCCATCCCACTGGAGAATCTCGCCCGACACCTCGCTCAACAAAGCCTCATGAGACGTGCCACGAAAACGCTCCAATACGGCCACCGTCGTCATTGGCTGTGAATGGCCGCCGGCGACGAGACCAAGCAGTGCCGACAAGGTCTTCAGCTCTTCCGATCCTTCGCCCAGCAGGCCCATATCGAACTCCGCCCCCAGTTCGGGCTGGAAAAGCAGCAACTGCAGCAGCTTTCTGGCCAGCGAGGGCGGCTTGCGGGAAGGTCGGGGGCGCGTAGCAGCGGGCTTTACCGTCGATTTGACCGGGATCAGTCCCTCTAGTTCATTCCGCGAAACTCCCGCCAATTCCGCCAGACGCTGCTGCAGCATCAGACGCAGCGCCGGTGCAGCCACCTGCTGCGCCAGGGGCTGCGCCAGCTTGAGAAAGTGCGCCCGCCCTTCCATGGTTTGCATGTCCACCCCGGCGGCCAGTTCACGCAGGAGGAACTCCGACATCGGCATCGCGCTTTCGAGCAACGCCTCGAATGCCGCCTTCCCTTCCTTGCGCACGTAGCTGTCGGGGTCCTCGCCCTGGGGCAGGAACAGGAACTTGATGCTTTTTCCGTCGCCCACCAGCGCCAGGCTGTTTTCCAGGGCGCGCCACGCCGCCTTGCGCCCCGCCGTGTCGCCGTCGAAACAGAACACTACGTTATCGCTCTGGCGTAGCAGCTTCTGCACATGCACCGGCGTGGTCGCGGTGCCCAGCGTCGCCACCGCATATTCAACGCCGTGCTGCGCCAGCGCCACCACGTCCATGTAACCTTCCACCACGATCACTTTGCCGGCGGCGCGGATCGCCTGGCGCGCCTGGAACAGCCCGTACAGTTCCCGACCCTTCTCAAACAGCGGCGTTTCCGGAGAATTCAGGTACTTGGGCTCTCCCGTTTCCAGCACCCGCCCGCCGAAGCCGATCACCGCACCCTTCTGGTTGAGGATGGGAAACATGATACGATCGCGGAAACGGTCGTAACGCCTACCGTCGCCCTCGATCACCAGCCCCGCCTGCACCAGGGACTTTGCCTGGTAATCGGGAAAAACCGTGGCGAGGTTTTGCCAGCCTCCCGGCGCATAACCGATGCCGAAGCGCGCCGCGATTTCGCCGGAAAGGCCGCGCTTTTTCAGGTAAGCGATCGCCACTTCCGAGCGCTTCAGTTCGTCGCGATAATAATGGGTCGCATGCTGCATGGCCTCGGACAGGGCGTCAAAATCGCCCCCCGTCTTGTGCTCATAACGCCCGGATTCCTCTTTCGGCACCGTCAGGCCGGCGCTTCTGGCCAACTCCTCCACCGCCTCGACGAAGCCCAGCCCCTGATGCTCCATGACAAAACCGATGGCGCTGCCATGCGCGCCGCAGCCGAAGCAATGGTAAAACTGCTTGGTGGGACTAACCGAAAAAGAAGGAGATTTTTCACTGTGAAACGGACAGCAGGCGACGTAGTTCGCGCCCGCCTTCTTGAGCGGGACGTAGCGGTCCACCACGTCGACGATATCCAGGCGATTGAGAAGATCCTGGACGAAGGACTGCGGAATCATGAACCCCCTGCTAAACCGAAACGGCACCGCCCGTCATTGATGCGGGAATCAGAAACGACAGTCGGACGGGTGAAACCTTGGAGATGAAGCGTTTAGCCGCCCAGCTTGGCTTTGATCAGGGCAGACACCTTGCCCATGTCGGCACGTCCGGCCATTTGCGGCTTGACGATCGCCATGACCTTGCCCATGTCCTTCACGCCGGCGGCCCCGGAGGAAACAATCGCGGCAACAACCAGCGCCTCGGCCTCGGCGTCCGTCAGGGGCTGCGGCATATAGCCCTGCAGCACCGACACCTCGAACTTCTCGGTGTCGGCCAGATCCTGCCGTCCGGCGGATTCGAACTGGGAAATGGAGTCGCGCCGCTGCTTGAGCATTTTCTCGATCGCCGCGATCACCTGATCATCGGAGAGCTCGATACGCTCGTCCACCTCGCGCTGCTTGATCGCGGCCATGAGCAGCCGGATCGCCGAAAGGCGTGACACATCCTTGGCACGCATCGCCGATTTCATATCCTCGGCGATTTGAAGCCTGAGACTCATTGCTCAGTAGAGCTTGGGGGGGAGCGTCTGGCCGCGCAGGCGCTTGAAGTGGCGCTTGACGGCAGCAGCCATCTTGCGCTTGCGCTCGGCGGTGGGCTTCTCGTAAAACTCGCGGGCACGCAGTTCGGTCAGCAGACCGGTTTTTTCCACGGCGCGCTTGAAACGGCGCAGGGCCACATCGAACGGTTCATTTTCCTTGACGCGTACACTCGGCATGAGCAAATCACCTTCTAAATTAGTTAATGAGTTTTGGAGTAAATCGATAATTATATCGGCTAAATTGTCTTTTTCATAGCCAAATTTACCGCTGCCCGCAAAACCGCTATGATGGCGGCCTTATGCTCGTCCTCGGAATCGAAACCTCCTGCGATGAAACCGGCGTTGCCCTGTACCATACGGAGCGAGGCTTGCTCGCCCATGCGCTGCACTCGCAGGTGGCGATGCACGCCGAATATGGCGGGGTGGTGCCGGAACTCGCTTCGCGTGATCACATCCGGCGCGTACTGCCACTGACCCGGCAAATCCTGCTAGAGGCGAGTTGCACCCTGAACGATATCGAGGCCATCGCCTATACCGAGGGTCCGGGGCTGGCAGGGGCACTGCTGGTCGGCGCCAGCATTGCCGCCGCGCTCGGATTTGCGCTCAAGGTGCCGGTCATCGGCATCCACCATCTTGAAGGCCACCTGCTCGCGCCGCTGCTCGAGCCCGATCCGCCGGCCTTTCCGTTTGTCGCCCTGCTGGTTTCAGGCGGCCACAGTCAGTTGATGAAGGTTTCCGGCATCGGCGCCTATGAAACCCTGGGGGAAACCCTGGACGACGCCGCCGGCGAAGCCTTCGACAAGACCGCCAAGCTGCTCGGACTGGGCTATCCGGGCGGACCGGCGCTATCCATGCGGGCCGAGCGGGGCGTGCCGGGGCGTTTCAAGCTGCCGCGGCCAATGATCAACAGCGGCGACCTCAATTTCAGCTTCAGCGGCCTGAAGACTGCAGTGCTGACCCTGGCCAGGCAGCAGACCCTGGACGACCAGACCGTAGCCGACATCGCCCGCGCCTTTCAGGACGCCATCGTCGAGGTACTCGCCGCCAAATCTCTGGCTGCACTGAGCCAGAGCGGCCTGGACCGGCTGGTGGTGGCCGGCGGGGTGGGCGCCAACCGGCAGCTGCGCGAACAGCTCTCCGCGCTTGCCGCCCGCCGGGGCTTTGAGGTGTTTTATCCGAAACTCGAATTCTGCACCGACAACGGCGCCATGATCGCCTTCGCCGGCGCGATGCGGATCAAGCTTTCTCCCGCCAAGGGCTGGAAGTTCAACGTGCGGCCGCGCTGGGATCTGTCTGCTATTTGATGCCGCGCAATCCGCTCACCCAGCGGATCAGGGCTTCGTTGCCGATCATCCGCGTCACCTCCAGCGGAAAAAACAGCACCGCATAGAATGCAATCAGGATCAGGATCAACAACACGTGGCCGAGCACGCTTTCAGGCCGTAACACCCCCCAGTATTTCATGGCGAGGAACACCATATCCTTCTTGTGCTCCGACATGCTGCGGTATTTCAGCACCAGCTTGACCAGCAGATACACGGCGTAGCCGCCGCTAAGCGACAGGAACACCACGCGAAACAGGCTGTACATGTCCATGCCGCCGAGCAGGGCGCGGTGATACATCAGCGAAAGCCCCCCCATGACCACAGAAGCGACTACCGCGATCAGGATGTTGGCAATCAGGCGCCGCCGTTCGCGAGCCAGATCCTGCTGGCGCTGGATGAAGAAGCTGTCCACCTCGCGCTTCAGATACTCGACCCGGTCCTGCACCAGGCCGGTGATTTCCGCCTTCATCACGGCCACACGGGCATCGATCGTGGCCCCGAGCTTCTCCGCGGCGTAATCCACCAGCTCGATCACGTCGTCCTTGGTGAACTGGCGCTGGCTGTGCAATTCGGCGGAAATCTTGTCCAGCTTGTTATCCACTTCCCGGCTCGCGCTCAATACCGCCTCACGCAGTTCGCCGCTGGCCTCCTTCACCCCGCCCTGGACAACGCCATTCAACTTCTCCGCGGCCTCCTCGATGGCCGTGCGGGAAACCTGTTCCAGGCTTTCCCGTGCGTAATCCATTTCCTTTTCGAACCAAGCCACAGCCACACCTCCCGTGTTAAATATAGCGCTTACTGCGGCGGTGCATCACCGGGCGGGGTCTTGCCGATCGCACGTTCCTTGCCGGATAGCAGGTTCTGGATATTGCTCTTGTGCCGCCACATCAGGAGCAGCGACAGCGCCGCCACCGCCGCAACCAGCACACCGGACTTCAACCACAACCAGCCGTAAAACGGTGTGAACAGCGCCGCGATCAAGGCGGACAAGGAAGAGATTCGAAACATGTAGGCCGCCAGCAGCCAGGTTGCCAAGGCCGCGAGACCCAGCCAGGGATTAAGCGCCAGCAGGATGCCCAGCACCGTGGCTACGCCCTTGCCGCCGTGAAAGCCGAAAAAAACCGGGTAGACATGGCCGAGGAACACCGCGATTGCCGATGCGGCGACGGCAGTCTCGTCCAGGCCGTAGACGGGCGCCAGGCGCAATGCAAGAAAAACCGCCAGCCAGCCCTTGGCGCCATCGCCCAGCAAGGTCACCGCGGCGGCCAGCTTTTTGCCGGTGCGCAAGACATTGGTCGCGCCCGGATTTTTCGAGCCGAAGGTGCGCGGGTCGGGCAGGCCGAACACCTTGCTGGTGAGGACGGCAAAGGAAACCGAACCGATCAGGTAAGCCGCGAGGATGAAAATTACCGTATTCATATCAAATCACTTAAAATGGCCACTTTTAGATTTTACGGCAAATTGCCCGCCCGAACACCCGATGGACATCGTTTTCCTGGAAGAAATCAAGCTCGACATCGTCATCGGCATCTATGAGTGGGAGCGCAAAGTCCCCCAGACCATCCGCATCGACATCGACATCGGCCTGCCGCACAGCCGTGCCGGCGAAACCGACAGCATAACGGACACCATCGACTATGGTGCAGTGATGGCGCGCATTCGTCAAACTGCGGCCGAACAGCACTTTTCCCTGGTGGAAGCCCTGGCGGAGCACATTGCCGCCCTGATCCGCACCGAGTTCGGCGCGCCCTGGGTTAAAGTCTCTGTCTCCAAACTGGGTATGCTGCGCGGCGTCAAGCGGCTGGGAATCGTGATTGAACGCGGGGAACGGCCATCAGCCTGGAAGCCTTAGCGGCCGCACTGCTAATCCTCCTTCTCGCCTACTTCATCCGTGGCATCACGGGTTTCGGCTCCGGACTGATTGCGGTACCGCTCCTGGCTCACTTCCTGCCCCTGCAATTCGTCGTGCCGTTCGTGCTGATGCTGGATTTTACGGCGTCCATTGCGCTCGGCGGCAAAACCCGCCAGCACATCGACTGGAATGAGCTGAAACCCCTGCTGCCCTTCGGCGCGGCAGGCGTGATGCTGGGCGTGGCCCTGCTCATCCGGATGCCGCGCGAGCCGTTGCTGGTCGGGCTGGGGATTTTCGTCCTGATTTTCGGCGTGCGCAACCTGCTCAATATCCACGGCGAAAAACCGATCTCGCGTCTCTGGGCCATTCCCGCCGGGCTAACGGGCGGCACCGTGGGCGCCCTGTTCGGCACCGGCGGTCCGCCCTACATCATCTACCTGTCCCACCGCCTGAAGGACAAGGCCGAACTGCGCGCCACCTTCTCCGGCCTGTTCATCTTCGATGGCGGGCTGCGGCTCGTTTCTTTCCTCGCCACTGGCCTGCTCCTGCAGAACGGGATGTTCACCGCCCTGCTTGCCGCCCTGCCGGTCATGGCGCTCGGCCTGTATCTCGGCCACCGCGCCCACCTCGGCATCTCCAGCCGGCAAATGCTCAAACTCATCGGCGTGCTGCTCATCGGCAGCGGCGCCTCGCTTCTCTGGAAAGCCTGGATGTGAGAAGCGGTCTTCAAGCGCCAGCCGCCACTTCCGCGCCGTGACAAGCTGAGTTTCATTTGCTATCTTTAAACCAAATGGTTTCTTGTTTCTTCGCGCCGTTCTCAGAAAGCGGCCGTCCCTAAAAAAACCTTGCCGGATCCCCATTCGCGCGGGGTCGATACAGTTTACGAGCCTCCCTTTAAGGGCTTTCATCCTTCATTAACGCATCTTTGCCGAGGTTAGGAATCATGAAACAGTTACGTTCGATAGGCTTATTGATGTTAGTGGTGGCCTCCATGACTGGCGGGGCATTTGCTCAGGAGCCCAATGGCGCGCCGTCTGAACCGGAAAATGACCGTTGGATCGTTCAGTTCGAAGGGGCTCCGTCCGAAAACGAAATTGATGCGCTGATCAGCTACACCGGCGGGCAGACCGTCAAGCGGCTTCATCTGATCAACGGCCGTGCGGTGCGGGGTCCCGAGTCCATGGTTGCAACCCTGCGCACCAGCATCCTGGTAAAGCGGGTGGAAAAAGACGTGATCCGCAAGGCGACAGCCAAGCCCGCTCCAGGTCAAACCATACCCTGGGGGGTGGACCGCATCGATGCCGAGAAGGCATGGGGCACCTCGACGGGAAGCGGCGTCAAGGTGGCCGTGCTCGACACCGGCATCTCCCTGTCCCATCCCGACCTCAAGGACAACATCAACACCAACTGCAGCTACAACACCATAGACCCAAGCAAAGCCCCCGAGGACCTGAACGGCCATGGCAGCCACGTTGCCGGGACGATCGCCGCGGTTCACAACGGCATCGGGGTGGTGGGCGTGGCGCCCAAGGCCATGCTCTGCGCCGTCCAGGTGCTCAGCGCTTCCGGCTGGGGCTACTGCTCAGACATCATCGAAGGGCTCGACTGGAGCATCCAAAAAGGCATAAAAGTGGCCAACATGAGCTACGGCGGTTCGGAGCTATGCAGCGGGGAAAAAGAGGCGCTGGACTCGGCCGATGCAGCTGGAATCACCCTGGTGGCGGCGGCCGGCAACAATTACGGCGGCGCAGTGGATTATCCGGCCGCTTACGCTAAAGTGATCGCCGTCACGGCGATCAACAGCAGCAACGGATTCGCCTCCTTTTCCAGCCAAGGGGACGCGGTGGACCTGACCGCCCCCGGGGTGGCTATCCCCTCCACTTACAAGAAGGCCGGCTACAAGACCTTGAGCGGCACTTCCATGGCGGCGCCGCATGTTTCCGGCGTGGCTGCGCTGGTGTTGGAGAAAAACCCCAACCTAAAGCCTGACCAGGTCAAAAAATGCCTCCAGGACACCGCCGAACCCCTCGGGCTGAGCGCCAATCAGCAGGGGGCGGGGCTGGTGGACGCCGAGAAGGCAGTCAACTGCCACTAATAGCGTGCGATGGCAGCCTTGATTTGCCGGATCGCCCCTGTTCTGACCTTTCTGACAATGAGTGCAGGAGCCTTTGCCGGCCAGAGCTGTCCGGCGGAGGTTTTTCTCAAGGCGCCGCAAGGGGAACCGCGAATGGATCGGGCGGTGGCATTTTCCGTGACGGTGAGAAACCCCGGAAGAGGCCCGCTCAACTGCCTGCTGCCCACCGCGCAAGTCTATGACGTGCTGGTGCTGCGAGAAGAAGGGCAGATGGTGTGGCGCTGGTCAAAGGGGATGCGGTTTGCGGCGGTACTGACGCCGCTTTCTCTTCCCCCGGAGGGCGTCATGGCTTACCGGGTCGACTGGGAGACGTCGCAAGGCGCTCTCCGTAACCTTGCGGGAGAACCGCTCGAGCCCGGCAGCTACCAGGCAGTCGCCGTCCTGAAGGTTCGGCCCGAAATCCGCTCGCAGCCGGTTTCCTTGCACTTTCCCCCACCGGCAAACCGCTGACCGTGCCTTGGAACAGCCTCACCCCCGCGGATGATGCATGGCGTGCAGCTGCTTCAGGCGCTCCCGCGCCACGTGGGTGTAGATCTGGGTGGTGGCAATGTCTGCATGCCCCAGCAGCATCTGCACCACGCGCAAATCGGCGCCGTGGTTGAGCAGATGAGTGGCGAAGGCGTGGCGCAGGGTATGCGGCGATAACGGCTTCCCGACCCCACCCTGGACGGCGCGGCGCTTGATCAGATACCAGAAGGCCTGGCGCGTCATCGCCCCATGCCGGGCAGTGACAAACAGGGCATCGCTGGTTTTGCCATTGAGCAGATGCGGGCGCGCTTCGGCCAGATAACGCTTTAGCCAGCCGACAGCCTCTTCGCCCAGGGGTACCAGTCTTTCCTTGCCGCCTTTGCCCATGACGCGCACCACGCCCATATCCAGGCTCGCTTCCGCCACCTTCAGCGTCACCAGTTCGGAAACCCGCAGGCCGGTGGCATAAAGCGTTTCCAGCATCGCCTTGTCGCGCAATCCCAGCGCGTCGCCAATATCGGGCGCGCTCAACAAGGCTTCCACGTCGGCTTCGGTCAGGCTTTTTGGCAACGCCCTGACCTGTTTCGGCGAGGCGATGTTGAGCGTCGGGTCGGCACTTATCCGGCCCTGGCGCAACAGGTAGCGGTAAAACCGCCGGAAGCTGGAAAGCTCACGACTGGCGGTGCTGGCACGGGTTTTCGTCACGTTGTACTGATGCGACAAAAAACCTTCCAGCTCGGCATGACCCGCCTCATGCAAGCTCTTGCCGCATGTCCCATGGAGCCAAACGGCGAACTGCTGCAAATCGCGCCGGTAGCTCTCCAGGGTATTGCGAGCCAGGCCTTCCTCAAGCCACAGCGCGTCGCAGAATTCGTCAAGCAGGCTGTCTGCGCTCATGCTCTAACAGCCAACGTTTGATCGCCAGCGGATCGCCGCCTGCGCTGTTCATGAACCCGCCCAGACCGTCTCGCGCCAGCACGCGGTGGCAGGGGATGATCACGGGAATGGGATTGGCGCCGCAGGCCTGCCCCACCGCGCGCGGCGCGGAGTGGAGCCGCTTGGCCAGCTCGCCGTAGCTTTGCGTCGAGCCGCTCGGAATCTGCCGTAGCGCCTGCCACACCTTGGATTGGAACGCGGTGCCGTGCAACGCCAGAGGCAGGTCAAAGCTGAAAAGGGGATCGGCGAGGTAGGCCTGCAACTGGGTGCAAGCCTGTCTGGAAATGGTATCCTGCGGCTCCAGATCCGGGGTTCCAAGCGGCAGAAAATCAAGTCCGGTCAGCGCCGTGCCATCGGTCTTGATGCCGAGCACCGCAAATGGCGCAGTGAGTCTCGCCTGGTAAGCCATTACCCCACAACCGCGCCACAGGCGGCGCTGACTAACGGGAAGAAGCTAGGGAACATCACAACCGGATAACGCATGGCAACATTTTAGCCGATCAAAACGACAAAGGCCACCAAGGCAATGCCTTGGTGGCCTTTGGACTGCGGCGTGTAAGCTTACTGTGCCGACTTCGCCGGCTGGGCACGGGCGACCAGCTTTTCCTTGATACGTGCGGACTTGCCGGAGCGGTCACGCAGGTAATACAGCTTGGCGCGGCGCACGTCGCCGCGACGCTTCACCTCGACGCTGGCGATCAGCGGGGAATGGGTCTGGAAGGTACGTTCCACGCCTTCGCCGTTGGAAATTTTGCGGACGATGAAGGCGGAGTTGAGGCCCCTGTTGCGCTTGGCAATCACCACACCTTCAAAAACCTGCACCCGCTTGCGGGTACCTTCCACGACATTGACGCCGACGATCACCGTGTCGCCCGGGGCGAAATCGGGGATGGTCTTGCCCAGGCGGGCGATTTCTTCCTGTTCCAGCTGCTTGATGATATCCATTTAAAACTCCTTAGCTTGGTTATTTATCGGATTCCTGTTCCTGCTGGTTTTCTGCTTTAAATTCAGCCAGCAGCCCGGATTCCTGTTTTGTCAACTGACGGGCGGCCAATAAATCCGGCCGCCTCAACCAGGTCCTGCCCAACGCCTGCTTTAACCGCCAGCGTTGAATTTCCGCGTGGTGCCCGGACATCAGCACTTCCGGCACCGCCTCGCCCTGATAAACCTCGGGGCGGGTATAGTGGGGGCAATCCAGCAGCCCGTCCACGAATGAATCCTGCACTGCCGATTCGGCATCGCCGAGTACGCCCGGCAACTGCCTGACGATGGCGTCGATCAGCACCATCGCCGCCAGTTCCCCGCCGGACAGCACGTAGTCGCCGATCGAGATTTCCTCATCCACCTGATGGCGTAGCAAACGCTCGTCTACGCCTTCGTAACGGCTCGCCAGCAGCACCAAACCGGGCTCCCGGGTCAGCTCCATCACCCGCTGGTGGGTCAACACCTTGCCTTGGGGCGAAAGATGAATCACCCTCGGGTTCGCCACACCGGCCTGTTTCTGCCGCTCTTTCGCGGCCAGGATCGCCTTTTCCAGCGGCTCGGCCAGCATCACCATGCCTGGCCCGCCTCCGTAGGGGCGATCATCTACCGTACGATAGTTGTCCTCGGTAAAATCGCGCGGATTCCACAACTGCAACTGGAAGCGCTCCTGCTCCAGCGCGCGCCGGGTGATGCCGTGTTTGGCAAGCGCGTCGAACATCGGCGGGAACAAGGTGATGACGTCGAAATTCAATAATCCGCGCCCCAGTCCACGTTGATCCGTCCCGCCGCCAGGTCGACTTTGAGGATGACCTGCGCGGTAAACGGGAGCAGCCTTTCGCGCTCCCCCTCTACCACCAGCACGTCGTTCGCGCCGGTTTCCAGAAGTTCCGTCACCTTGCCCAGCACTTCACCCTGGACATTCACCACTTCCAGCCCGATCAGATCGGACCAGTAATATTCATTTTCCGCCGCTTCCGGCAGCGCCGCGCGCGGCACTGCGATTTCAAGGCCCTTCAACGCTGCAGCGGCATCGCGGTCATTGCACCCGTCCAACCTGGCAACCAGAGTCTTGTGGTGAGCCTCCGTCTCCAGCACCTTGACTTCGCGCCACTGCTCGCCTCGTCCAAGATTCCAGACAGGAAAAGCCAGCAGCCCACCGATTTCTTCGGTGAACGGCTGCACCTTGACCCAGCCGAGGATGCCGAAGGGGGCGGCGATGCGCCCCATGACCACCCATTTGCCAGCCGGCGGCACGCCTGACTAAATTAGGCAGCGGTACGCTTGACGAGCTTGGCCACCGCGTCGGACAGCAACGCGCCGTGTCCCTGCCAGTAGCTGATGCGCTCGCTGTCGAGGCGCACAGCCTCCTGACCTTCACGCGCAACCGGGTTGTAGAAACCCACGCGCTCAATGAACCGGCCGTCACGGCGATTGCGGGAATCGGCCACGACTACGTTGAAAAACGGGCGCTTCTTGGCGCCGCCACGGGCAAGTCGAATCACAACCATAATTAAATGTCACCCTTAAAAAATTCGGTCTAAAAAGCCGGCCATTTTACGCTAAGTTTTGGAATAAACGCAAGAAAGATTATCTATCACATGCCGGGCAACATGCCCTTCATGCCCCTCATCATCTTCGCCATCCCGCCCTTGGCGACCATCTTCATCATTTTCTGGGTTTGCTCGAACTGGCTCAGCAACCGGTTCACCTCCTGCACCTGCACCCCGGCGCCGGCGGCGATGCGGCGCTTGCGCGATGCCTTGAGGAGCGCCGGATTGCGGCGCTCTCCCGGCGTCATCGAGTTGATGATGCCCTCGATACGATTGATCGATTTGTCGTCCGCCATACCAGCCGCCGCCTGTCCCATCTGTGCCGGCAACTTGTCCATCAGGGCGGCGACACCACCCATTTTTTTCATTTGTTGCAGCTGCGCCTTGAAATCTTCGAGATCGAAACTCTTGCCGGACTTGAGCTTCTTTGCCAGCTTGACCGCTTCTTCCTGGTCGACGCCGCGCTGGGCTTCTTCGATCAGGGACAGCACGTCGCCCATGCCGAGGATGCGCGATGCCATGCGCTCCGGATGGAAGGCTTCGAGACCGCCAACTTTCTCGCCCACGCCGGCGAACTTGATCGGCTTGCCGGTGACTTGGCGCACCGACAGCGCCGCGCCTCCGCGGGCGTCGCCGTCGAGCTTGGTGAGCACCACGCCGGTCAGCGGCAACGCCTCGCTGAAAGCCTTGGCGGTATTGACGGCATCCTGGCCCTGCATGGCATCGACCACGAACAGGGTTTCGATCGGCTTGAGCACTTCGTGCAGGCGCTGGATCTCGGCCATCATGGCTTCGTCTATCGCCAGACGCCCCGCGGTGTCGATGATCAGCACATCGTGGAAATGCTTGTCGGCGTAATCCCGCGCCGCCAGCGCGATCTGCTCCGGGCTCTGACCCGCCCCGGCGGCAAAGTAATCCGTATCGATCTGCTGCGCCAAGGCACGCAACTGCTCCATCGCCGCCGGGCGGTAAACGTCGCAACTCGCCAGCAGCACTTTTTTCTTCATCTGCTCGCGCAGGTATTTGGCCAGCTTGGCCGAAGTAGTGGTCTTGCCCGCGCCCTGCAGGCCCGCCATCAGGATTACCGCAGGCGGCTGCGTGGCGAAGTTGATCGCGGCGTTCTGGCCGCCCATCAGTCTGGCCATTTCCTGATGGACGATACCGATCACGGCCTGGCCCGGCGTCAGGCTGGCCAGCACCTCCTGGCCCTGTGCACGCTCCCTGACGTGGGCAATGAAATCCTTCACCACCGGCAAGGCGACGTCCGCCTCGAGCAGGGCCATACGCACCTCGCGCAGGGCGTCCCGAATGTTGGCTTCGCTCAGGCGGGCCTGGCCGCGCAGGGTTTTGATTACGCCGGAAAGGCGATGGGTGAGATTGTCGAACATGGCGGAGAAATGTCCTGCTGAATGTTAATCCGAATTCGGATAGTGTAGACTTGGGGTTAGAGAAACAATACGCCGACAAGTTTACAACACAATGAGCGGTTCACTCCATTTCCTCGCCTTTCTGCTTTACAGCGCGCTCGGCCTGCTTTTCTGGCGCTCGGTCTGGCGCCCCGCCGGCCCGGAATTAGCACAGCACGGCGCCACAGCCTCGACGGCCGGGCGTCTTGCCATACTGGTGCCACTCGCGCTGCATGGCGCGCTGCTGCAACCCTCCCTGTTTCCCGGCGCAGGACTGAACCTCGGCATCGGCAATACGGTATCGGCGATCTCCTGGCTCACCGTACTGGTCTACTGGCTCGCCAGCTTCCGTTACAACATGGAAGGCCTGCAAACCCTGGTATTGCCCGGCGCTGCGATCTGCCTGCTGCTACCGCTGATTTTTCCGGAAGCGCACGCCATCGCCCATACCGAGCTGCCGCTTTTCAAGGTTCACTTGCTGATTTCGCTGCTCGCCTACAGCCTGTTCACTATCGCGGCAGTGCACGCAGTGCTGATGGCCCTGGCGGAACGCCGTCTGCACGGCCATGCCCTGTCGCGCATCCTGGGAAAATTGCCGCCCCTGCTGGCGATGGAAGCGCTGCTGTTTCGCATCATCATGGCGGGATTCGTCCTGCTCACCCTGTCCATCCTGAGCGGCGTGATGTTCTCCGAAGAACTCTTCCACAAACCCCTGCAATTCAGCCACAAGTCGCTGTTCGCACTGCTTTCCTGGGGCATTTACGCAGCCCTGCTGGGGGGACGGCAAATTTACGGCTGGCGTGGTCGCACCGCCATCCTCTGGACGCTTGCCGGGTTTGCGATGCTGCTGCTGGCCTACCTCGGCAGCAAGTTCGTGCTGGAAATCATTCTGCAACGCTGACTCACAAGTAATGGGTGATGAGTGATGGGGGATAAGAAAAGTCAAAGGCAACACCGTCGCCGGTTTACCCATTACCCATTACGCTTTTTATAGCATGAAGGTTCTCGCTCTTGGATGACATCTCAACCAGCCTGCTGCTTGCTACGCTGCTGCTGTTGCTGATCGGTTCCGGCTTCTTTTCCATCGCGGAAATCAGCATGATGGCGCTCAACCGCTACCGGCTAAAGCACATGGCCAAACGTGGCCACCGCGGCGCCAAGCTGACCGTGCAACTGCTGGAAAAAACAGACAAACTGCTCGGCGTGATCCTGCTCGGCAACAATCTGCTCAATGCCGCCGCGGCCGCCCTGGTCACCGTGATCACTGTCCGCCTGATGGGCGAGAGCGAATTCGCACTCACCATCGGCACCCTGTCCGTCACCTTCCTGATCCTGGTGTTCAGCGAAATCACCCCGAAAGTCATGGGGGCCGCCTATCCGGAGCGCATTGCCATTCCCTCCAGTTACATCCTCGCCCCTTTGCTCAAGCTGTTTTATCCGGTGGTATGGTTCGTCAACCTGTTCGTTCGCGCCCTGCTCTGGATGCTGCGCCTGAAACCGCCCTCCGCCGACACCCGCCTCAACATGGAAGAACTGCGTACCCTGGTGCTGGAAGCGAGCCATTACATCCCCCCCAAGCACCAGAGCATTTTCCTCAACCTGTTCGAGCTGGAAAACGTCACCGTCGACGACATCATGATCCCGCGCAGCCAGATTGAGGCGATCGACCTCGACGCCCCGGCCGAAACGATACGCGAACAGCTCGCCACCAGTCACCACACCCGGCTGCCGGTGTACCGGGGCAGGCTGGACAACATCGTCGGCGTCGTTCACATTCGCAACGTGCTGCACCAGGTTCGCAACATGGAAATCGATGTCGAAACATTGCAAGAAATTTTGCGCGAGCCCTACTTTGTTCCCGCCGGCACCTCGCTTTTTTCCCAGCTCCAGCACTTTCAGGAAAACCGGCATCATATCGGCCTGGTGGTGGACGAGTATGGCGAATTGCTCGGGTTGGTGAGCCTGGAGGATATTCTGGAAGAAATCGTCGGCGAATTCGCCTCACGCCCCACTGCCCACGGCGGCATCTACCCACAGGACGACGGCAGTTGGCTGGTCGATGGCGGCTGCTCTCTGCGTGACCTGAACCGCAAGCTCAAGCTCAATTTGCCGATGGATGGCCCTAAAACCCTGAATGGCCTGGTTCTCGAACATTTCGAGGACATCCCGGAAGCCGGCACCAGCTTCAAAATCAACGGGCATACACTGGAAATTGTCCAGACTCAGGATCGCATCGTCAAAGTCGTGCGTATTTTCCCGCTTCTTATATCCGCCTCGGAATAGACTCCGCCGCCTTTACAAAAAAACTTGCCAAGTGCATTATTGGGCTGTTTTTAATCCCTAAGCGGACAACCCCAGATGGCAGCAGCAACAACTTCGACCAAGCTCAGCGGACTGGCCAACGCACTAGTGCAAAGCGGGCGCCTGCTGGAAGCCGATGCCGAAGCCATTCAGTCCCAGGCCGGCGCCGCTGAGACCGGCTTTGTCGCCCAGTTGGTGCAAAGCAAAAAAATGAGCCCCCTGGAAGTTGCAGAATTTGCTGCGCGGACCTTCGGCTTTCCCCTGCTGGACTTGGCTGCCATCGATGTGGATCACCTGCCCAATGACGTGCTCGATGCCAAGCTGATCAGAAGCCGGCGCGTTCTGGCCCTGCAAAAGCGCGGCAATCGTCTGTTCATCGCCACCTCCGATCCAGCCAACCTGCGCGCCCTGGACGATGTGCGTTTCAAAACCAGCCTCACGGTTGAGCCGGTGGTGGTGGAGGACGACAAGCTCGGCAAGCTGATAGAAAAAATTGCTGAAGCCACCGACACTACACTGCAGAATCTGGCTGGTGAAGACCTCAACCTAGAATTCACCGACGAGGAAGCACTAGCGCAGAAAGATGAGGGCGCCAGCGCAGAAGTCGATGACGCACCGGTCGTCCGTTTCCTCCAGAAAATGCTGCTGGACGCGATCAATGCCGGGGTATCCGATATCCACTTCGAACCCTACGAAAAATACTATCGTATCCGCTACCGCCTCGACGGCATACTCTATGAAGCAGCGCAGCCGCCCCTGGCGATCAAGGATAAACTTTCCTCCCGCATCAAGGTGATTTCCAAGCTCGATATTTCGGAAAAGCGCATACCGCAGGACGGCCGCATGAAACTGGTGCTGTCCAAAAACCGCGCCATCGATTTTCGCGTCAGCACCCTGCCCACCCTGTACGGCGAGAAAATCGTGATGCGGATTCTCGACCCGACCATCGCCACGCTGGGGGTTGACGCATTGGGCTACGAGCCGGACCAGAAAGAGTTTCTGCTCAATGCCGTCAAGCGGCCCTATGGCATGGTGCTGGTGACCGGGCCGACCGGCAGCGGCAAAACCGTATCGCTGTATACCTGCCTGAATATCCTGAACGAACCGGGCATTAACATCTCCACCGCGGAAGACCCTGTCGAGATCAACCTTCCCGGCATCAACCAGGTCAACGTCAACGACAAGGCCGGACTGAATTTCGCTGCAGCGCTCAGGGCCTTCCTGCGTCAGGATCCGGATGTCATCATGGTGGGTGAGATCCGCGACCTGGAAACGGCGGACATCGCCATCAAGGCAGCGCAAACCGGCCACATGGTTCTGTCCACCCTGCATACCAACGATGCGCCCGCCACCTTGACCCGCCTGATGAATATGGGCGTCGCCCCTTTCAACATCGCCTCCGCGGTGATCCTGATTACCGCACAGCGCCTGGCGCGGCGCCTGTGCAAGTGCAAACAGCCCATCGACATTCCCAGGGAGGCACTATTGCGCGCCGGCTATACCGAGGAAGATCTCGACGGCAGCTGGCAGCCTTATGGCCATGTTGGTTGCGAAATCTGCAAGGGCACCGGCTACAAGGGGCGAGTCGGCATCTACCAGGTCATGCCGATCAGCGACGAAATGAGCCGCATCATCATGAAAAACGGCACCGCGCATGACATCGCCGACCAGGCAAAGCGCGAAGGCGTACGTGATCTGCGTCAGTCCGGCCTGCTCAAAGTGAAGGCCGGACTGACGACGCTGGAAGAAATCGAAGCCGTCACCAACGTTTAAAGGGGTAAGCATGGCCGTCGCAAAAAAAAAGGAAGCGGTGAAAGACCTCCTCTTCGCCTGGGAGGGAACGGATAAAAAAGGCAAAGCCGTAAAGGGCGAGATGAGCGCACCGGGTGAGGCGGTAGTGCATGCCATGCTGCGACGCCAGGGCATCACCGTTCTCAAGGTTAAAAAACAAGGCCGTTTCAAAAAGGGCAAGAAAGTCACCGAAAAAGACATCTCCCTGTTCACACGGCAGCTGGCAGTCATGATGAAGGCGGGTGTGCCGCTGCTCCAGGCCTTCGACATTGTCGGCAAAGGGCACAGCAACCCGGCCGTATCGAAGCTGCTTGGCAACATCAAGGCCGATATCGAAACCGGTAGCAGCATGAGCCAGGCATTCCGCAAATACCCATTGTATTTCGACGCGCTGTACTGCAACCTGGTCAACGCTGGCGAACAGGCGGGCATTATCGACACGGTGCTGGATCGCCTCGCCACCTACAAGGAAAAAATTCTTGCCATCAAAGGCAAGATCAAATCGGCGCTGTTCTATCCCATCTCGATTCTGGTCGTCGCTTTCGTCATCACCGCAATCATCATGATCTTCGTAGTGCCGGCCTTCAAGGAACTGTTCACCAACTTCGGCGCCGATTTGCCCACCCCGACGCTGGTGGTGATGGCCATATCCGACTTTTTCGTTGCCTGGTGGTGGGCGATTTTTGGCTCAATCTATGGCGTACTCCAGCTCTTTTTCTACACCTGGAAACGCTCGAAGAAAATGCAGTACTTCATGGACCGGCTGTCCCTGCAACTGCCTGTTTTTGGCCCGGTGATCGAGAAAGCCACTATCGCGCGCTGGACCCGTACCCTGTCCACCATGTTTGCCGCCGGCGTGCCGCTGGTCGAGGCACTGGACTCGGTCGGCGGCGCTGCCGGCAACGCCTTGTATTTTGATGCGACGAAAAAAATCCAGAGCGAAGTCAGCACCGGCACCAGCCTGACGGTGGCGATGCAGAACAGCAATCTGTTTCCCAACATGGTGCTGCAAATGGTCGCCATCGGCGAGGAGTCGGGCGCTTTGGACTCCATGCTCTCCAAGGTGGCCGATTTTTACGAAGCCGAAGTGGACGATGCCGTGGACGCGCTTTCCAGCCTGATGGAACCGATGATCATGGTAATTCTGGGCACCCTGATCGGCGGCCTGGTCGTCGCCATGTATCTGCCGATCTTCAAGATGGGCCAGGTGATTTAAAAACAGGACTCAAATGATCTTCGAACCCCTGCAATCCTCCCCGGCGCTGTACGTTAGCGTGGCCGCGTTCCTCGGCCTGATGGTCGGCAGCTTCCTGAATGTCGTCATCCATCGCCTTCCCAGGATGATGGAACGCGAGTGGCGCGAGCAATGCAGCACTCTGGACGGAGAAGGAGCCCCGCCCGCAGCGCCCTACAACCTGGCTACGCCGCGCTCGGCCTGCCCTTCCTGCGGCCACATGATTTCGGCATGGGAAAACATTCCGGTGATTTCCTGGCTGATTTTGCGCGGCCGCTGCGCACACTGCAAGACCCCGATCAGCCCACGTTACCCCATCGTCGAAGCCCTTACCGGCATTATCAGCGGTTACATCGTCTGGCGTTTCGGCTTCGGGCCGACCGCCCTGGCCGCCCTGCTCTTCACCTGGGCACTGATCGCACTGACCTTCGTCGACTTCGACACCCAGCTGCTGCCGGACAGCATCACCCAACCCCTGATCTGGCTCGGCCTGTTGCTCAATCTCAACGGCTTCTTCACCGACCTGGACTCCGCCCTGGTCGGGGTGGTGGCGGGCTACCTGTCGCTCTGGAGCGTTTACTGGCTGTTCAAGCTGGTGACAAAAAAGGAAGGCATGGGCTACGGAGATTTCAAGCTGCTTGCCGCGATCGGCGCATGGCTGGGCTGGCAGATGCTGCCGCTGGTCATCCTGCTGTCTTCTCTGGTCGGAGCGGTGATCGGCATTTCACTGATCCTGTTTGCCGGCCATGGCCGCCAGATTCCGATCCCCTTCGGCCCCTACCTCGCGGGTGGCGGCCTGATCGCCCTGCTGTGGGGAAAGCAAATCACCCAGGCCTATCTCGGGCTTTAGGGGATGCTGGTTATCGGCCTCACCGGCGGCATCGGCTGCGGCAAAAGCAGCGTCGCCAGAATTTTTTCCGCCTTGGGCGCCGCCGTCATCGACACCGACGAGATCGCGCATCGCCTGACGGCAAAAGGCGCTCCGGCCCTTGCCGCCATCATCGAGCAGTTCGGCTCCAGCTATCAGTTGCCGGATGGAAACCTCGACCGTGCCAGATTGCGCAAACGGGTGTTTTCCGATCATGCTGCCAAGGAAAAACTGGAAGCGCTACTCCACCCCCTCATCAAACAACAGGTCGTCTCGGAAATGGCTGAGGCGCAGGGGCCCTATCTGGTGCTGGTGATCCCGCTGTTTTTTGAGACCGGTGCATACCGCGATCTGGTTGACAGGGTACTGGTGGTGGATTGCGATGAAAATCAGCAAATCTCCCGGACTATGTCCCGTAGCCAGCTTTCCGCCGAAGATGTGCGCACCATCATGGCTCACCAGACACCTCGCGCGGAGCGCATCAAACAAGCCGATGACATCCTGTCGAACCGGGGCGACCACGCCGATCTCGAAGAGCATGTCAAGGAACTGCATCAGCGTTACTTGGCACTGGCATTACAGCGGCGGGCCTGAAGCCGCTTCACTGAAAATCAAAATAATTCAAAGTTTCATGCAATTATGTGTCAATACAAATCAGGCCGACACAAATCATTGTCAGATTGCTCATAATTCGGCAGAATTGAACTTTGCCGATCCCAGACCCGACCGTGATCTCCTACGACCACCCTCTTAATGAGCGGATTCGCACTCTCCTGCGACTGGAGGATCTCTATGCCAAAGCGCATTACTTTTCCTCGCAGTCGCATCAGATGGATCACCACGCCGCACTGTTGGTTGTGTTCGAAATTCTGGAAGTTTCCTGCCGCGCCGATCTAAAATCCGACCTGCTCCAGGAACTGGAGCGGCAGAAGCAAACCCTGGAAGCCCTGCGCAACAATCCCGCCATTTCGGAAGAAGCCTTGAATGAAGTGCTGCGCGATATCAACAATGTCGCTGGCCGTCTGCACAGCCTGCCCGGCAAGGTCGGCCAGCACCTGCGCGAGAATGAATGGCTGATGAGCATCAAGCAGCGCACCTCCATCCCCGGCGGAGTCTGCGAATTCGATCTGCCTTCCTATCATTTCTGGCTGAACCAGGATGAAAGTCTGCGCCGTCAGAATCTGACGGAATGGCTGGCGCCGATGCTGCCGATCCGGGATGGATTGAGGATCATCCTGCGGATGCTGCGCGACAGTGGCAGATCCAGCCACCACACCGCACAGCAAGGCACATTTCAACAGATGCTGAGCGGCAGGGTGGCGCAGATGCTGCGCATCTCAGTCGCACGCAACTTGCCCTGCTTCCCCGAAATCAGTGCCAACAAATACGCGATCAACATCCGCTTCACCGCTCTGGGCGGGCCCCAGAAACCACGGGGATGCGACACCGATGTCGAATTTGATCTGACCCTTTGCAACCTTTAAGCCAGGCAATCAATAATTGGCATTACCGCACATGACTACCCCTGAAAAACCCTCTCCCTCCGTCCCCTGCCCGATTTGTGGCAATCCCGCGCCCTTCAGCCCGAAAAATCCATTCCGCCCGTTCTGCTCGGAGCGCTGCAAGCTGATAGACCTCGGTGAGTGGGCGAAGGAGGGCTATCGTATCCCGCTGGCCGAGGAAGAGCCGGAAAAGGGCGAGAATCTCAACTAAGGTCTCGCTTCGCGAGTTTCACGTTAATCCTACTGCTTGACCGCGACAAAGGGGATTTGCCGCTTCACGCCATCCAGCTCCAGCGTCATAGTCCAATTGCTGGTGCCGCTAACACACACCGGCAATACGATCTTTCCATGCCATGCCCCATCTGCTGTACGCTGCAACACGTAACGATTTGGCCCCATATCCATGCCCTGCATGGCGAAATCGGCGGTGACCTGTCCGACATCCGGCGCCTTCACCACCAGATCGAACCGCTTGAGCGGTGTTGGGGCGGACAGGAACCTGACTTCCACCTGCCTCTCCCCGAACGGCACTTGGCAACCTTGAACCAGGTCTGGGCAGTGCGCCGTCAATATCGGCCCGCCGACATCACCGCCTATAAGGCGAGGCAGGCCCAGCGCCAGCAGCACCGGCAGGAGCAATAGCAGGAAAGGCCAGATTTTTTTCATGTTCATTCCATCGTCACCATGCCCCACGCAACATGGCGATTCCATGAGCACCATGCCGCCACGCTTCGTCCAGGTCGGCGCGGGAGACCCCGCCCAGCGCATAGACCGGCATCGGCAAATCCTTTACCAGGCGCGCAAAACCCTCCCAGCCCAGAACCGGCGCTCCAGGATGGCTCAGGGTCGGCAGCACCGGAGACAGCAAGGCAAAATCCAGCTCCAGTTCGGCAGCCCGTTCCAGTTCGCGCCTGTCATGGCAGGAAGCGCTCACCAACTCCACCTCCGGCCGGGCCGTCAACGCCATCAGCTGTGCCGAATTCAGTTGCACCCCATCCGCCCCGACCTCTCTGGCCAGGGCCGCATCGCCGTTGATCACCACGCGCGCGCCGTGAGCATGTGCCCGCCGCACCACCTCGGCGGCGAAAGCGCGCAATGTTGCCGCATCCATGGCCTTCTCTCGCACCTGGATCAGTTTGACCCCCTGCTGCAGCGCAGCCTGCAGCCGCTCCAGAAACGCCTCCACACCAAGCTCGGCGGCATGAGTAATCGCATACACCGGAGGTAAATTAAGCGAGCGCAGAACCGGTCCATTGGCCGGCAATAGCGGCGTCACGGTCACTGCATCGGGATGTTGCCAGGAAAGGCACTGGTTTTCCTTGCCATGAGGCTCGCCGTGCCAGCTCACCACGCGAAAGAAATGCAGCCGCACCGTGGCATGGGGGTAGGAATAGACGCGGGTCAGCCAGGGATGCGCCACATCCACCGCTATCCCCAGCTCCTCGTGCAGTTCACGTACCAGAGCATGGTAGGGCGACTCGCCCGCTTCGATCTTGCCGCCAGGAAATTCCCACCATCCGGCATAAGGTTTGCCCGCCGGACGCTCTGCCAATAGAAACTCGCCATCGGGCCGCTGCACGACGGCGGCGGCGACCTCCAGAATGTTCGTCATCAGCTTCGGTACTCGGCATTGATCTTGACGTAATCATAAGAGAAATCGCAGGTCCATACCGTGGCTGCGGCCGAACCCCGACCGAGCTGAACCCGCACGGTGATTTCGGGCTCCTTCATCACCCGCTGGCCGTCCTGCTCCTGATAGCTCGCCGCGCGGCCACCGTTTTCCGCTACCAGCACATCGCCCAGATAGAGCTTGAGCCTCTCCACATCCAGATCGGCAATGCCGGCATAGCCGATGGCGGCGAGTATCCGCCCCAGATTGGGATCCGAGGCGAAGAAAGCGGTCTTGACCAGGGGTGAGTGTGCGATGGCATATGCCACCTGGCGGCATTCCGCTTCCGAGGCCCCACCCTCGACGGCGATGGTGATGAACTTGGTCGCACCCTCGCCATCCCGGACGATGGCCTGGGCCAGCGTTTGCGACACCTCGGTGACTGCATCGCGCAGTGCGGCGTAGTGAGCACTTGCGGCATCGGTGATTTCCGCCACGCCAGCCTCGCCGGTCGCGATCAGCATGAAGGAATCATTGGTGGAAGTGTCGCCGTCCACCGTGATGCAGTTGAAGGAACGATCGGCGGCATGGCGCACCAGCGCCTCCAGCAGGGGCTGGCTGAGCGCCGCGTCGGTGGCGACATAGCCGAGCATGGTCGCCATGTTGGGATGGATCATGCCGGAGCCCTTGGCGATGCCGGTAATGGTAACCGTCGCGTCGCCCAGCCTGATCTGCTTCGACACCGCCTTGGACACGATGTCGGTGGTCATGATCGCCTGCGCAGCGTCGAACCAGTTGTTTTCCTTAAGGTCGGCCAGTGCCGCCGGCAGGCCGGCAACAAGCTTCTCTACCGGCAGCGGCTCCAGGATCACGCCGGTGGAAAAAGGCAGCACCTGTTCCTCCGCGCAACCCAGCAGCTTCGCCACCTCGGCGCATGTCCGCCGGGCGCGATTCAAACCCTCTTCTCCCGTGCCGGCGTTGGCATTGCCGGTGTTCACCACCAGTGCGCGGATGCCCTTGCCAGCCGCCAAGTGGCTCTTGCACAGAACCACCGGCGCGGCACAGAAGCGGTTCTGCGTGAACACCCCCGCCACCCGGGCCTGCTCGCCTAGCCGCATCACCAGCAAATCCTTGCGATTGGCCTTCTTGATACCGGCTTCGGCGATGCCGAGGGCGATGCCCTTGACGGGCAGCAGTTGATCGGGGTTGGGAGGAGTGAGATTGACGGGCATGGCACTTCCAGAAAGGTTATTACGATTGCGGTATTTTAACAGCCGGCGTCCGCAGAAGAAACAGAAAGGCCGGCATCCAGCCGGCCTTTCTGTTCCTGCCAAATCTCAGCAATCAGCTGAGCTTGCCATGGCACTGCTTGTACTTCCTGCCCGAACCGCACGGACAGGGATCGTTGCGGCCGACCTTGTCGCCGGCGCGGACGAAGGGGTGATGCTCCTCACCCTCTGCACCCTCGTCAGACCCGCCCAGCGCCTCGTCGTAATCGGCGTGGTGGTATTGAACATTGGACGGTTGCGGCTGGGCTTCCACCGCCTCCACGTCCTCTTCGCTGCGGATCTGCACGGTCAGCACGATCTGGGTGACTTCGCGCTTGATGCGGTCGAGCATGTCGGAGAACAGCTCGAACGCTTCGCGCTTGTATTCCTGCTTCGGATTTTTCTGGGCGTAACCGCGCAGATGGATACCCTGACGCAGATGATCCAGCGCCGCCAGATGCTCGCGCCAGTGGGTGTCCAGGCTTTGCAGCATCACTGCGCGTTCGAAGTGGTGCATGGTTTCGAGGCCGACAGATTCCAACTTGTGCTGGTACTGTGTGTTGGCTGCATCGATGATGCGTTTGCGCAGGCCGTGTTCGTCCAGGCTGGATTCCTTATCCAGCCACTCGCGTAGCGGCAAGACCAGTTGCCATTCGGCGTGCAGCGACTTCTCCAGCCCCGCCACGTCCCACTGCTCTTCCATGCTTTCCGGCATGATGTACTGGCTGATGTGGTCGTTGACCACATCCTCGCGCATCGCCTGGATGGTTTCGGAAATATCGTCGGCCTCCAGCAACTCGTTGCGCTGGGCGTAGATCACCTTGCGCTGGTCGTTGGCAACATCGTCGTACTCCAGCAGTTGCTTGCGGATGTCGAAGTTGCGCGCCTCCACCTTGCGCTGGGCATTCTCAATGGCGCGGGTCACCCAGGGGTGCTCGATCGCCTCGCCCTCCGGCATCTTCAGGCGGTCCATGATGGCTGCGACGCGGTCGGAGGCGAAGATGCGCAGCAGAGGATCTTCCAGCGACAGGTAGAAACGGCTTGAACCATCATCGCCCTGGCGCCCGGCACGGCCCCGCAACTGGTTGTCCACCCGGCGCGACTCGTGGCGCTCGGTGCCGATGATGTGCAGGCCGCCCGCCACCAGTACCTGGTCATGCACGGGTTGCCATTCACCCTTGACCGCGTCGTGGCGCTTGATCTTTTCCTCTTCGCTCAGGCTCTCGTCGAAGCGAATCTTTTCGAAAGCGCCTTCAATGCTACCGCCCAGCACGATATCCGTGCCGCGGCCCGCCATGTTGGTGGCGATGGTAATCGCTTGCGGCCGACCCGCCTGCGCCACGATCTCGGCCTCGCGCGCGTGCTGCTTGGCGTTGAGCACCTGATGCGCAAGCTTTTCCTGCTCCAGCAGATTGGAAATGTATTCCGAAGTTTCGATCGAGGTCGTGCCAACCAGCACCGGCTGGCCCCGGCTCTGGCACTCCTTGATGTCGTTGATCACCGCCTGGTATTTTTCTTTTGCGGTGCGAAAAACCTGATCCATGCGATCCTCGCGGATCATGGGCCGGTGGGGCGGGATCACCACGGTTTCCAGCCCATATATCTGCTGGAATTCGTAAGCTTCGGTTTCGGCCGTGCCGGTCATGCCGGACAGCTTCAAATACATGCGGAAGTAATTCTGGAAGGTAATCGACGCCAGGGTCTGGTTTTCCTTCTGGATCGCCACGCCTTCCTTCGCCTCCACCGCCTGATGCAGGCCATCCGACCAGCGTCGCCCGGACATCAGGCGGCCGGTAAATTCGTCGACGATGACCACTTCGCCATCCTGCACCACGTAGTGCTGGTCGCGGTGGTACAGGGCGTGGGCGCGCAGCGCAGCGTAGAGGTGATGGACCAGGCTGATGTTGGCGGCATCGTACAGGCTGGTGCCGGGCAGCAGCAGGCCGGCCTGTGTCAGCATCTGCTCGGCGTGCTCGTGCCCCTCTTCGCTGAGCAACACCTGGTGCGACTTTTCATCGACACTGTAATCGCCCGGCCCGTCTTCCTGTTCCTGCTTGGCCAGTTTCGGCGCAAGATCGTTGATACGGTAATACAGATCGACGTTGTCCTCGGCCTGGCCGGAGATGATCAGCGGGGTGCGCGCCTCGTCGATCAGGATCGAATCCACCTCATCGACGATCGCGTAGTTCAGGCTGCGCTGCACCCGCTCCGCGGGCTGGTACACCATATTGTCGCGCAGGTAGTCGAAACCGAATTCGTTGTTGGTGCCGTAGGTGATGTCGGCAGCGTAGGCAGCCTGTTTCTCCTCGTGGTCCATCTGCGACAGGTTGACGCCGACAGTGAGTCCGAGGAAATTGTGGATGCGGCCCATCCACTCGGCATCGCGCTTGGCCAGGTAGTCGTTCACCGTAATCACATGGACGCCCTTGCCGGACAGCGCATTGAGATACGCGGGCAGGGTGGCCACCAGGGTTTTGCCCTCGCCGGTGCGCATTTCGGCAATCTTGCCGTAATGCAGCACCATGCCGCCGATCAACTGCACATCGAAGTGGCGCATCTCGAGCACGCGCTTGCCGGCTTCGCGTACTACGGCGAAAGCCTCCGGCAGCAGCGCATCCAGGGATTCCCCGTTCTGGTAACGCTGCCTGAATTCATCAGTTTTGGCACGCAACTCCGCATCGGACAGAGGCGAGATTTTCGGCTCCAGCGCGTTGATGGCTAGTACCGTTTGCGTGTATTGCTTAATTAGCCGATCGTTGCGGCTACCAAAGATTTTTCTGACCAGACGGGATATCATGAGTTTTCAGGAAGTAAAATAAACAAAAAGCCAGCGCCGAGCAGGGCGATGGCCATCAATTTCAAATTTCAAAAGGGTGCCCTTTGTCGAACTCTGACTTTCCAGAGGCCCTCATTAAGCACCAAGTCAGCCGTTGCTGTGATCCATTTTTATCATATTACCATAGCCGGCATAAGTATCGGCATGAAACAACCGCCGGAGAAGACCGTCACCAGCAACCGCGGGAAAAACCGGAAGCGCCACAGCCTTTCCCTTTGCCAACTTACCGGAAACTAGAATAACATTCATAGTTCTCCCTTTAGTTTGTTCGTTCCCTATGCCCGCCCATCCAGCACATTCATTCCTGAGCGTCGCGCCCAACCTGCAGGCGCTCCTTCAGCAAGCGCAAAAACTGCTGGTGTTGCAGAAGGCCTGGAATGAAGTCGCGCCCAAACCGCTGGCCGCTGCATCCAGGGTCGGCGCGGTCCGCCAGCAAACGCTGATCGTCTACGCGAGCAATGGCGCGGTTGCCGGAAAGCTTCGGCAGCTCGTGCCCAGCCTGCTGGAAAAAATTCAAAAGCAGGGGATTGAGGTTACTGCAATTCGGGTGGACGTGCAAGTCGAGGCCCCGCCTCCGGGCAAAAAGCCGAAAGACCTGACGGTGAGCCATAACGCATTGATAAGTCTTGAAAAACTAGAGGAAAGCCTGGCAGATTCGCCGCTGAAAAACGCCCTTCATACCTTAATCCAGCGGCATTCAGACGCGGTAAAGGATTAGTCGCCCCATCATCATCAGGACCGCGAAAACCAGCAGGAACACCACGGAGAACTTGAAAATCTGCCAGGCGAAGCGAAGGTAGCGGACATCGCGGGTGAACAGGAACATCACCACGGCAACAACGATGGCGATCAGGCCAAGATAGACAAATAACCTGAGTATGAACAAGCCTCAGGCTGCCAGGCTGTTCAACCGCAGCAAGGCGGCCGGCGCATCTTCCTGGCGCTCGAAACTGACGAATTCCCACGCCTCGGCATCCGCCATCAGGCAGCGCAACAGGCGGTTATTCATGGCATGTCCGGACTTGTAGCCGGTAAATGCACCGATCAGCGGGTGGCCGAGCAGATAAAGATCGCCGATGGCATCCAGCACCTTGTGCTTGACGAACTCATCCTCGTAGCGCAAGCCATCGCTGTTGAGCACGCGAAACTCGTCCATCACGATCGCGTTGTCGAGGCTGCCGCCCAGCGCCAGGCCCTGCGAGCGCATTGCCTCCACCTCGTGCATGAAGCCGAAGGTGCGGGCACGGGCAATTTCCTTGATGAAGGAAGTGTCGGCAAAATCCACCGTGACGGACTGGCCGGAATTGGACAATACCGGGTGATCGAAAGCGATGGTGAGCTTCACCCGGAAGCCCGGGTGCGGATCGAAGCGCACCCATTTGTCGCCGTCCCTGACCTCCACCGGTTTTTTGACGCGGATGAATTTCTTCGGCGCCGACTGCTCTTCGATGCCGGCGGACTGCAGCAGAAACACGAAGGGCGAGGCGCTGCCGTCCATGATCGGCACTTCCGGCGCGGACAGGTCGACATAGGCATTGTCGATACCCAGGCCGGCAAAGGCAGACATCAGATGCTCGACGGTGGACACTTTGACGCCATCCCGCACCAGCGTCGAGGACAGCCGGGTTTCGCCGACACTGAACGGCTCCGCCTTGATCTCCACAGGTTCAGCCAGATCGACGCGACGAAACACGATGCCGGTGTCGACTGCGGCCGGACGCAAGGTGAGGTACACCTTCTCGCCGGTATGCAGCCCCACCCCAGTGGCGCGTATGATATTTTTCAGTGTCCGCTGTCTAATCACGAAATTTCCCATGAGCATCATGGTGTTGTCAGAGGCCGGCAGTTTAGCACGGCGAGCGTGGCAGGCCAACTCTCGCACCGAAACCGACACCCTGCAGATGCTGCTATTGTAGGTCGGGTTTTAACCCGCCAGAAGTAGGCGCCTCTAGGCGACATGTCGGGCTGAAGCCCGACCTACATCGCGCGGGTCAGTCGGCTTGCTTGCGCAGGAATGCCGGAATATCGAGCAATTCCACGCCGGACTGTTTCATCGCCTCGACTTGGGCTTCACGCCGGTTCCGGAACACTGAGGGTTGTTCCAGTGCAGCGTAATCCACCATCATCGGCTCATTGTCGGTACCGGTCTTCGAAATCACTATGCTTAACGGCTTGCTCTGTTGACGGTTGACCGGCGAACCCAGGCCGGTAGCCACCACTGTCACGCGCAATTCGTCCTGCAGTGTGTTGTCGAACACCGTGCCGAAAATCACCGTTGCGTCCTCGGCGGTAAAGCTGCGGATGGTGTTCATCACTTCGTAGACTTCCTCGAGATTCATGTCCTCGCTGGCACTGATGTTGACCAGCACGCCGCGCGCACCGGACAGGTTGACATCTTCCAGCAGCGGACTGGCCACTGCCTGCTCCGCCGCCATGCGGGCGCGGTCGGCGCCGGTTGCCTGGGCCGAGCCCATCATCGCCATGCCCATCTCGGACATCACCGTGCGCACGTCGGCAAAGTCGACGTTGATCAGGCCGGTGCACTTGATCAGCTCGGCAATGCCCGCCACCGCGCCATGCAACACGCCATCCGCCGCCTTGAACGCATCGCGGAAGCCGATCTTGCCGCCCAGCACTTCCATCAGCTTGTCGTTGGGGATCACGATCAGGGAATCGACATGCTGCGTCAGCGCCTCGATGCCTTCGAGCGCCACTTTCATGCGCTTGCCCTCGAAGCCGAACGGCTTGGTCACCACCGCCACGGTCAGGATGCCCAGCTCCTTGGCGACTTCGGCCACCACCGGCGCGGCGCCGGTGCCGGTGCCGCCGCCCATGCCGGCGGTGATGAACAGCATGTCGGCGCCATCGATCAGCTCGGCGATGCGCTCCCTGTCTTCCAGCGCCGCCTCGCGCCCGACTCCGGGATTGGCGCCCGCACCCAGACCCTTGGTGATGGCCGAGCCCAACTGCACGGTGATGCCGGCCTGATTGCGCTTGAGCGCCTGCGCATCGGTGTTGGCGCAGATGAACTCGACGCCGTCCAGGCCGCTGGCGATCATATGATCCACTGCATTGCCGCCGCAGCCGCCCACGCCGATCACCTTGATTACCGCTTCCTGTGTTTGTGTGTCCATGATCTCAAACATGCCTGTCTCCTTTGTTGTTATACCCAAAGTTAAAAAACCAAAAAATCAAAAGTTCCCCTGAAACCAACTCTTCATCCGATTGAAAATCTGTGTCATCGAGCCGTTCTGCAGCGTTGCCAGGTGATGCCGCTGGTGTTGATCCATGCCCGCGAGCAGCAGCCCCACGCCGGTGGCGAAGCGCGGATTGCGCACCACCTCGGCCAACCCGCCCACGTACTGCGGCATCCCCAGCCGCACCGGCATGTGGAACACCTCCTCGCCCAGCTCCGCCATACCCTCCATGGCGCTGCTGCCGCCGGTGATGACGATGCCGGAAGAGAGCAGCTCCTCGAAACCGCTGCGGCGCAATTCCGCCTGCACCAGGCTGTACAGTTCCTCGACTCGCGGCTCGATCACCTCGGCCAGAGTCTGGCGGGATAGCTGGCGCGCAGGCCGGTCGCCGACGCCGAGCACCTCGATCATTTGCTTCGCGTCGGCCAGCTGGCGCAGCGCGCAGCCGTATTTAACCTTCAGGTCCTCGGCGTCCGCCGTCGGCGTCCTGAGCGCCATGGCCACATCGTTGGTGATCTGGTCGCCGGCGATCGGGATCACCGAGGTGTGGCGGATCGCGCCGCCGGTGAATACCGCGATGTCGGTGGTGCCGCCGCCGATGTCCACCAGGCACACGCCCAGGTCTTTTTCGTCCTCCGACAACACCGCCATGCTGGATGCCAGCGGCTGCAGGATCAGGTCGCGCACTTCCAGCCCGCAGCGGCGCACGCACTTGATGATGTTCTGGGCCGCGCTGATCGCGCCGGTGACGATATGCACCTTGACCTCCAGCTTTACCCCGCTCATGCCGAGCGGCTCGCGCACGTCTTCCTGTCCGTCGATGATGAATTCCTGGGTAAGGATGTGGAGTACCTGCTGGTCGGTCGGAATGATCACCGCGCGCGCCGTTTCGATCACCCGGTCGACGTCGGACTGCCCCACTTCCTTGTCCTTGATCGCCACCATGCCATGCGAGTTGATGCTCCTGATATGGCTGCCGGCGATGCCGGTGTAGACCTCGCGGATCTTGCAGTCGGCCATCAGCTCGGCTTCCTCCAGCGCGCGCTGGATGGCGTTGACGGTGGACTCGATATTCACCACCACGCCCTTCTTCAGACCGCGCGACGGCGCCTGCCCCATGCCGATGATCTCCAGCCGCCCTTCCGGCAGAATCTCCGCGACGATGGCGACGATTTTCGAGGTGCCGATGTCCAGACCCACGATCAGATTTTTTTGCTCTTTAGTCTTGCTCATCCCTGGTCTCCCTGGTCAGACGGCGGTTGCCAGATCATAGACATCACTTCGCCACCCGACTTTTTTCTTCGAACTTTCCTGACTCGGCCTTGCTGCCGGCTGCGCCTTCTTTGCCGCCTTCTCTGCAATCTCCGGATAGCGCACCGCAAACCCGTTGGCATAGCGCAGGTCGGCGTAGGCGACGGATAGCGGGAGCTTGGCGACAGTCTGGCCGTACACCCCGACGAATTTCTCCAAGCGCTCGCGCACCTTCTCCCTGCCCAATTCCACTACCAGTCCATTATTCAGCTTGAGCTGCAACGCACGGCGGTCCGACAGGGTCATGCGGGTCAGAGTCAGGTTGAACGGCTCGAGCAACCGGCCGAATTCCTCATAATGCCCAGTCACTTCCCTGGCCGCGTCTTCCGGGCCGTTGAACTCCGGCAGCACCGCGTTCGAAGCCGCCCTGAACAGCTCGCCGTGGGTATTGACCAGCGCCGAACTCCCCCAGCGTGCCAGCACCACATGCTCCTCGATCGCCACTTCCAGCCGGTCCGGCCAGCGCCGCCTCACGTTCACGTTGCGCACCCAGGGCAGCTTCTCGAACGCCGCGCGGGTGCGGTTCAGATCGAGGGTAAAGAAGTTCCCCTTCATCTCGCGTGCAACGATGAACTTCACCTGCTCGCGGTTGACGTGCTGCAGCTCTCCCTTGACGTCCACCTTGCGCAGCGGAAACACCGGCAGATGCACCACCAGGAACAGCACGGCATACACCAGCAGCACCGCCGCCAGGGCGTAAAGCGTGTTTGCCAGCCACAAGGTCATCTGCGTTTTATCCCACACGGTTCAGTTCCAGAATCGTAGGTCGGGTTTCAACCCGACATGTCGGGCTAAAGCCCGACCTACGCCTAGCAAATAATCTGGGTTCATGGCGTTCATTCCACGCTAGCCAGTTCAAGAACCTTGATCACCAAATCTTCAAAGCTCAAACCCGCTGCCCGCGCCGCCATCGGCACCAGGCTATGGTCGGTCATACCGGGCGAGGTGTTGGCTTCCAGCAGGTACGGCTTGCCCGCCGCATCGAGCAGGAAATCCACCCTCCCCCAGCCAGCGCCGCCGATCACGGCATAGCCCCGTTTTGCCAGGCGCTGGATTTCGCTCTCCTGTTCCGCTGACAGCCCACACGGGCAAAGGTAGCGGGTGTCGTCGCGCAGGTATTTCGCCTCGTAATCGTAGAACTCGTTGGCCGGCTCGATCTTGATCACCGGCAGCGCATCATTGCCGAGAATCGCAGCGGTGTATTCGCCGCCACCGACGAACTGTTCGGCAATCACCAGGTCGTCGTAACGCGCCGCCAGCTCGTAAGCGGCACGCAGGTCTTCAACCGCCTTCACCTTGCTGATGCCGACGCTGGAGCCTTCGTTGGCCGGCTTGACGAACAGCGGCAAGCCGAGGCGCGCGGCGACCGCCGCAAAATCGCTGCCGGCATCGAGCAGCTCGTAGGCGGGAACCGGCAGCCCTGCCGCCTGCCACACCAGCTTGCTGCGCCATTTGTCCATCGCCAGGGCAGACGCCAGCACGCCGCTGCCGGTATAAGGAATACCCAGCAGGGCCAGCGCGCCCTGCACCGTGCCGTCTTCGCCCTGGCCGCCGTGCAGGGCGATAAAGACGCGCTGGTAGCCCTCCCGCTTCAGCTCGCCCAGCTCCCGCTCGGCCGGATCGAACGGGTGCGCATCCACACCGCTGCGCTTGAGCGCCGCCAGCACCGCATTGCCGCTCTTCAGCGACACCTCGCGCTCGGCGGATTTTCCGCCCAGCAGCACCGCGACCTTGCCAAAGACGTGAGGAGTGAGGGGTGAGGAGTGAGGGGTAAAAACCCCGATTTCTCCACTCGCGTCTTTCTCAGTCAACATATTGTCGATTTCACCTGGCATGCCTTTACTCCTCACTCCTTACTCCTAACTTCTCACCGATTACTCTTACTTCCGTCACCAGTTCCACGCCGTGCTGTTCCTTGACCGTTTGCCGCACCCTGGCGATCAGCGCCTCGATGTCCGCTGCCGTGGCTCCGCCGGCGTTGACGATGAAATTGGCATGCTTGGGCGACACCATCGCCCCGCCGATCGTCGTTCCCTTCAGGCCGCACGCCTCGATCAGTCGCGCCGCATGGTCGCCGGGAGGATTGCGGAACACCGAGCCGGCATTGGGCGTGCCGATCGGCTGGCTCGCCACCCGCTTTTCCAGCAAGCCCTTGATCTTCTTCCGCGAAACCTCACCGTTGCCGGGCCTGAAGGCGAACCAGGCGGCGACGAACCACTCGCTGCCGCTCCCCGCCTTGAGCGCCACGTGACGGTAGCCGATGTCGTAATCCTGCGGCGTACGGCGGCGCAACTCGCCGAAACTGTCGATGGTCAGCACCTCGGTCACGTATTGCCAGGTTTCGGCGCCGTAGCAGCCGGCGTTCATCGCCAGCGCACCACCCACCGTGCCGGGAATGCCGGCAAGAAACTCGGCGCCTTCGAAACCGTTCAAGGCTGCAAATCGCGCCACCTTGGGACTGGCCACACCCGCTTCGGCGTAAACACCGGCCGGCGCGCCCGGCTTTCCGTGAGTAAGCGTGATCTGGTTGAGCGCACCGTGCAGAAGCACCACCGTGCCGCGTACCCCGCCATCGCGCACCAGCAAATTGCTGCCCAGGCCGATGAAGTGCACCGGCTCGTCAGCCGCCAGCCCCTGCAAAAACTGCGACAAATCGGCGATATCCGCCGGAATGTAAAAGCGCTCGGCCGGCCCGCCGACGCGCCAGCTGGTGTGCTTGCTCATCGGCTCGTTGCGGCGCAACTCGCCGCGCAGTTGTCGGGATTCGTGCATTAGCGCACTGTTCATGCCTTTGCCCTCATCACTCATCACCCTTCACCAGCTTTGCCGGCACCTGGCCGATCGACCCGGCGCCCATGGTCAGCACCACATCGCCGTCCCGTACCGCATTCATGATTGCCTGCGGCAGTTCCACCGCGGACTCCAGGAAAATCGGCTCGACCTTGCCCGCCACCCGGATGGCACGCGCCAATGCTCTGCCGTCTGCGGCCACGATCGGCGCTTCGCCGGCCGGGTAGACTTCGGTCAGCAGCAGGGCGTCGACGGTAGACAGCACCTTGACGAAATCCTCGAACAAATCGCGAGTACGGGTGTAACGGTGCGGCTGGAATGCCAACACCAGCCGCCGGCCGGGAAAGGCACCGCGCGCCGCCGCCAGTGTTGCCGCCATTTCCACCGGGTGGTGACCGTAATCGTCAATCAGGGTGAAGCTGCCGCCGCTCGGCAGGAAAACCTCGCCATACCGTTCGAAACGCCGGCCGACGCCGCGGAATTCGGCCAATCCCTTGACGATGGCGGCATCCGGCGCGCCCACTTCCATCGCCACCGCAATCGCCGCCAGCGCATTCAGTACGTTGTGCTGGCCGGGAAAATTGAGCGTGACCGCCAGTTCCGGCTGGCCGGCGCGCTGCACCTTGAAGCACATCTGGCCACCGCAATGGCTGATGTCGGTCGCGCGCACCTGCGCCGATTCTGACACGCCGTAGGTGGTTACCTGCTTGGTGATGCGCGGCATGATCTCGCGCACGTTGGCATCGTCGGCGCACAGCACCGCCATGCCGTAGAACGGCAGGCGCTGGATGAAATCGACGAAGGCCTGCTTCAGCCGGCCGAAATCGTGGCCGTAGGTTTCCATGTGATCGGCATCGATATTGGTCACCACCGCCATCACCGGAGTCAGGTAGAGGAAGGAGGCATCGGACTCGTCCGCCTCGGCGACGATGAATTCGCCTTGGCCCAGCCGCGCATTGGCGCCGGCCGCCTCCAGCTTGCCACCGATAACGAAAGTCGGGTCCATGCCCGCCTCGCCGAGGATGCTGGCGATCAGGCTGGTGGTCGTGGTCTTGCCGTGGGTGCCGGCCACCGCAATGCCTTGCTTGAAGCGCATCAGCTCCGCCAGCATCATGGCGCGCGGCACCACCGGGATGTTGCGCTCCCGCGCTGCCGCCACTTCCGGGTTGTCGGCCTGGACCGCGGTGGAGATCACCACCACATCGGCGCGCTCCAGATTGCTGGCGGCGTGGCCCTGATACACCTGGGCGCCCAGACTCTTCAGCCGACGCGTGGCGACGTTGTCGCCCAGATCGGAACCGCTTACTTCGTAACCCAGGTTGAGCAGCACCTCGGCGATACCGCTCATGCCGACGCCGCCGATGCCTACGAAATGGACGTGTTTGACTTTGTGTTTCATGTTTTTAAACCCTTAACCGCAGAGGCGCAGAGACGCGGAGAAAACCAAGAATTCCTTTGCATACGCAGAGCCCTTGCATTTGTTTTTGCGTTTCTCTGCGTCTCTGCGCCTCTGCGGTTCAAATAAATATTCATTTCGCCAGCTCCATGCACACCCTCGCCACGTCCGCCGTGGCTTCTGGCTTGGCCAATTTTTTCGCCGCCTGCGCCATCGCCAGCAACTTCTCGCGGGTAAAACCATGCAGCAGTTCCGCCAGTTTTTCCGCGTTCAATTCGGTCTGCGGCAGCAGCACCGCCGCGCCGTTCTCGCTCAGGAAGCGGGCGTTGCCGGTTTGGTGGTCGTCCACCGCGTGCGGGTAAGGCACCAGCACGCTGGCCACACCGGCGGCAGTCACTTCGGCCAGGGTCAGCGCTCCCGCCCGGCACACGATCACGTCGCACCAGGCATACATCTGAGCCATGTCGTCGATGAAGGCGCGGGCGTCGGCGGCGACACCGGCAGCGGCATAGTTGGCACTGAGCTTTTCCAGGTTCCTGGCGCCGGACTGATGGATCACCTCGGGACGGTCGGCTTCTGCAATCAGCGCCAGCGCCTGCGGCACCGCATCGTTCAACGCCGCAGCACCCAGGCTGCCGCCAACCACCAGCAGGCGCAGCTTGCCCTGACGACCGGCCATCCGTTGTTCAGGAGCAGGCAGGGCGGCGATATCGGCGCGCACTGGATTGCCGCACCAGTCAAAAGCCGGTTTGCGGCAGCCGATCGGCTTGTCGCCGGGGTTGTTGAAGGCCGACGGGAAGCCCACCATGATACGATCGGCGAGGCAGGCCAGCACCCGGTTGGTCAGACCGGCCACTGAGTTCTGCTCGTGGATCACCAGGGGCTTGGCCAGCAGGGAAGCCATCAGGCCGCCGGGGAAAGCCGTGAAGCCGCCCATGCCGAGCACCACATCGGGGCGGATGCGGAATATCGCCGCCGCACTCTGCCACATCGCCAGCAGCAGCATGAGCGGCAGCGCCGCCCAGCGCAACACGCCCTTGCCGCGCATGCCGGCGAACTTGACCCAGGCCATTTCGTAACCCTTTTCCGGCACCAGCCGCGCTTCCATGCCGGCACGGGTGCCCAGCCACACCACGTTCCAGTCGCGCCCTTTCAGATAATCCGCCACGGCCAGGGCCGGGAACACGTGCCCGCCGGTGCCGCCCGCCATGATGAGGATGGTGCGTGAAACCCCGTGAGGAGTGAGGCGTGAGGAGTGAGGAGTAGAGTCAAAGGCGGCGCGGTGGGAGGTTTTACTCCTCACCCCTAACCCCTCACTCCTCACTTCTTCATGACTCATACCGAGTACCCCTTCATCACCTGCCGGTTCTCCCAGTCCACCCGCAGCAGCACCCCTATCGCAGTGCAGTTGGCGGCAATTCCGCTGCCGCCGAATGACAGCAAGGGCAGGGTCAGGCCCTTGGTCGGCAACAGGCCCATGTTCACGCCCATGTTGATGATCGCCTGCACCGCCAGCCAGATGCCGATTCCGTAGGCCACCAGTGCGGCAAAATGGCGGTCGATCCCGGCCGCCTGGCGGCCGATGGAGAAAGCGCGGACGGTCAGCCAGACGAACAGCAGGAGCACCACGGCGACACCGGCAAACCCGAGCTCTTCGGCGATCACTGCGAGCAGGAAGTCGGTGTGCGCTTCCGGCAGATAGAACAGTTTTTCGACGCTCGCGCCCAGACCGACTCCGTACCATTCGCCGCGGCCGAAGGCGATCAGCGCGTGGGAAAGCTGGTAGCCCTTGCCGTAGGGGTCGGCCCAGGGATCCATGAATCCGATAATGCGCTGCATGCGGTAGGGCGAGGTCCAGATCAGCACCAGGAAGCCCACCAGCAGCATGGCGATGAGGCCGGCGAACAGCCGCCAGTTCATGCCGCCGAGGAACAGTATCGCCATGGCGATGCTGGTGATCACGGCGAAGGCGCCGAAATCCGGTTCCCGCAGCAGCAGGCCGCCGACCAGCAGCATCACCATGAACATCGGCAGGAAGCCCTTCTTGATGTTGTCCATGTAAGCCGCCTTGCGCACCGTGTAATCGGCGGCGTAGAGCACCGCGAACAGCTTCATGAACTCGGACGGCTGCAGATTGATCACCACCAGTGACAGCCAGCGCTGGCTGCCGTTGACCTCGCGACCGATGCCGGGAATCAGCACCAGCACCAGCAGCACCAGGCCGGAAAGGAACAAATAGGGCGCGGTTTCCTGCAACACCTTGTTCGGCACCTGGAAGGCAAACAGGCCGAACAAGGCACCGACGCCGAGGAAAACTGCCTGCCGCACCAGGTAATAGCTTTCCTGGAAACCGGTGTGTTTGCTCGCTGCGGCGATGGCGATCGAGGAGGAATACACCATCACCAGCCCGAAACCGAGCAGCAGGATCACCAGCCACAGCAGGGTGCGGTCGTAGTCGGGTCTGGCGTGCTGGGCGGCTACCGGAGAATAGGAATTCATGCTTCCTCCTCCAGTTTTTTGACTGCGGCGATAAATACCTGGGCGCGATGTTCGTAGTTGCGGAACATGTCGAAACTGGCGCAGGCCGGCGACAGCAGCACCGCGTCACCCGGCTGGGCCTGCTCGAATCCCAGGATCACCGCCTCCTCCATATTCGCAGCAGAGAGAAGGGGCACGCCACAGCCGGCCAGGGCCGCACCGATTATTGGGCCATCGCGGCCGATCAGCACGACGGCTCGGGCATGGGCAGACACTGCCGGTGCTAGCGGGCCGAAATCCTGGCCCTTGCCATCGCCGCCGGCAATCAGCACCACTTTGCACGGCATGCCGTTGAGCGCCGCCACCGTGGCTCCTACGTTGGTTCCCTTGGAATCGTCATAGAAGGTCACCCCATTAATCTCCGCCACTTTCTCCACCCGGTGCGGCAAGCCCTTGAATTCGCGCAGCGCCTCGATCAGGGGCTGGAGCGGCAGGTCGATGGCGCGGCACAAGGCCAGAGCGGCCAGCGCATTGGCCGCGTTGTGCAAGCCGGCAAGCGGCAGATCGGCTAACGGCATCAGCCGATTTCCGCCCTGCGACAGCCACGGGCCGTTCTCGTCGTCCAGCAAACCCCAGTCCTCGGGTTTTTGTGGCGCATCCAGGCCAAACGTCATCACCCTGCGATCGGGCTTCGCCATCGCCAAGCTGTAGCGGTCTTCCCGGTTCAGCACCTGAATGCCGTTGCCGGCAAAAATGCGCTCTTTGGCCGCGGCGTAATCCTCCATGCCGTTGTAGCGGTCCATGTGGTCTTCGGTCACGTTGAGCACGGTCGCTGCAGCCGGGTTCAGGGTGTGCGTGGTTTCCAGCTGGAAACTGGAGAGTTCGATAACGAACACGTCGGCGGTCTCGCCGCGCTGATCCAGATCGCCCAATGCATCCAGCACCGGCAGGCCGATATTTCCCGCCACGACCGTATGCAGGCCGGCCTTCTTGCACATCGCACCGACCATCTCGGTCACCGTGCTCTTGCCATTGGAGCCGGTAATGGCCAGAACCCGAGTCCGGAGTTCCAAGTCCTGAGTCCTGAGTGCCTGAGCAAACAGCTCGACATCCCCGACCACTTCCACGCCGTGCGCCAGCGCATCGGCAACGGCCGGTTCGCGCAGGGAAACGCCCGGACTGACCGCGAGCAGGTCGGCATTGCGGAAGACTTCTTCCCTGAGCTTGCCGGTGAATAGCGGCACGCCAGGCAGTTCAGCCTGAAGGCGTGCGGCGTGGGGCGGGTTGTCGCGCGAGTCGGCGACAGCCACGACCGCGCCTCTCGCGTCCAGCCAGCGCGCCATGGAGAGGCCGGTGTCGCCCAGCCCCACCACCAGCACTTTTTTATGTTCGAGGTTCAAGCTCATCTCAATTTCAACGTCGAAAGCCATGTAGGTTGGGCACCCCGTGCCCAACAAATAATTTGGGGGTATGGTGATTTGGGTTTGTCGGGCACGGGGTGCCCGACCTACGCCTACTCATCTCAGTTTCAGGGTGGACAACCCCACCAGCACCAGCATCATCGATATGATCCAGAAGCGAACCACCACCTGGTTTTCTTTCCAGCCCTTCAACTCATAATGGTGATGCAGAGGCGCCATGCGGAAGATGCGCTTGCCGGTAAGCTTGAACGACGCCACCTGGAGCACTACCGACAGGGTTTCCACCACGAACACTCCGCCCATCACGAACAGGACGATCTCCTGCCGCACGATCACCGCCACCACGCCGATCGCGGCGCCCAGCGCCAGCGCGCCCACATCGCCCATGAACACTTCGGCGGGGTAGGCATTGAACCAGAGGAACCCCAGACCGGCTCCGGCCAGGGCGGTGCAGAACACGGCCAATTCGCCGGCGCCCGGCACGTAGGGAACACCGAGGTAACGCGAAAAAACGAAGTGGCCGGCAACGTAGGCGAAAAGCGCCAGCGCGCCCGCCACCATCACCGTCGGCATGATCGCCAGGCCATCCAGCCCGTCGGTGAGGTTGACCGCGTTGCTGCTGCCGACGATGACGAAATAGGTCAGCACGACGAAGCCCACGCCGCCGAGAGGAATCGTCAGCATCTTGAAGAAGGGCACGATCAGTTCGGTATGGGCCGGCAGCGTGGCCGTCATGGCAAGGAACGCGGCAACACTAACTCCGATCAGCGACTGCCAGAAATACTTGGCCTTGGCCGACAGCCCCTTGGGATTGCGATGCACCACCTTGCGCCAGTCATCGACCCAGCCGATTGCACCGAATCCCAGCGTGGTGGCCAGCACGACCCAGACATAAGTGTTTCTCAGGTCCGCCCAGAGCAGGGTGGAAATCGCCATCGCAACCAGGATCAGCGCGCCGCCCATGGTCGGCGTTCCCGCCTTGACCAGATGCGTCTGCGGACCGTCGTCGCGTACCGACTGGCCGATCTTGTAGGCGGTGAGCTTGCGGATCATGGTCGGACCGACGATGAACGAGATCATCAGCGCGGTCAGCATCGCCAGCACCGCGCGCAGCGTGATGTAACTGAACACGTTGAAGGCGCGAATGTCGTGCCCCAGCCATTGGGTCAGTGCGAGCAGCATGTCGAATCCCCCTTCAGCTCGAAACTTTTCACTACCCGCTCCATCTGCATGAAACGCGACCCCTTCACCAGTACCGTCACATCCGGCGCCAGCAGGTTTTCGATATCGTGCAGCAGGTCCTCGATATATTCGAAATGCCGTCCGCCCTCGCCGAAAGCCTGCGCAGCAGCGGCGCTCAGATCGCCCAGGGTGAACAGCAGGTCGATCCCGGCCGCCTTCGCCGCCGCGCCGATTTCGGCATGCAGCGCGCGTGCGTTTTCGCCCAGTTCGCCCATGTCGCCGAGCACCAGCACCTTCTTGCCCGGCATGCCGGCGAGCACGGCGATCGCCGCCCGTACCGAGCCGGGGTTGGCGTTGTAGGTATCGTCGATCATGGTGGCGCCGTGCAGGCAGGGATTTTTCAGCAGCCGGCCCTTGACGCTGGAAACCTTTGCCAGCCCCGCGGCGACGGTTGCGTTGTCGACACCCAGAGCCTGAGCCACGGCAGTGGCCGCCAGGGCGTTGCGCACGTTGTGCTCGCCCGGTACCGGCAAGGCGACAGCAAATTTACCGGCGGGAGTGACCACCTCGATTGCACTGCCGAAGGGCTGCAATTTGAAGCTGGCCGACACTTCTGCCTGCTGCTCGAGGCCGAAGCGGATGATGGGATGAGCCCCCGCCAGTTCCTGCCACAGTGCCGCATGAGGGTCGTCGGCGTTGATCACGGCGGTACCGTTGGCGGCCAGGCCCTGGAAAATCTCGCCCTTGGCACGAGCCACCGCCTCCACCGTGCCCAAACCCGCCAGATGGGCGGCCTGGGCATTGATGATCAGCGCCACATCGGGCCTGGCGATCCTGGACAGATACGCGATCTCGCCCGGATGGTTCATGCCCATCTCGATCACGGCGTAGCGATGGGTGTCGCGCAATCCGAGCAGCGTCAGCGGCATGCCGATGTCGTTGTTGAGGTTGCCCTTGGTCGCGAGCACCTGATCGGCCACGCCGGTCTGAGCCCGCAGGATCGCTGCGATCATTTCCTTCACCGTGGTCTTGCCGCTGCTGCCGGTGAGCGCCACCACGGGAATGGTGAAGCGGCTGCGCCAGTAACCGGCCAGTTCACCCAGAGCAAGGCGCGCATCCTTGACAACCAGCAGCGGGAAATCGCCCCAGGCCGGGTCGCGCCGCTCCACCAGTGCTGCGGCTGCGCCCTGTTCCATCACCTGCTTGACGTAATTGTGCCCATCGAAACGTTCGCCCTTCAGCGCCACGAACAAATCGCCGGCCGCCACCGCACGGCTGTCGGTGGTGACGCCGGAGAACGTCACGTCCGCACCGCTGGTTTCAGCGTTCAGGGCCTTGGCTGCTGCACTCAGGCTTAACATGTTGCATTTCCTTGCATACGATCTTTCATACGCTTCAGCGCATAGCTAAAGTCGGAATCCCGATTTGGGACAAAATTCGTTGTGCCACAGCGGCATCGGCAAAGGGCCATTTCACGCCCTTGATTTCCTGGTAATCCTCGTGACCCTTGCCGGCGATCAGCACCACGTCATCCGGCTGCGCCCCGCGCACCGCGGCGTCTATGGCGGCAGCGCGGTCATCGATCACATGGTAGTTGGCGCCCATGCCGGCGATGATTTCGTCGATGATGGCGTGGGCATCCTCGCCGCGCGGGTTGTCGCTGGTCACGATCACGCTGTCCGCCAGGCGCGACGCCGCCGCTCCCATCAGCGGGCGCTTGCCGCGGTCGCGTTCGCCGCCGCAGCCGAATACGCAGATCAACCTGCTTTTGTCGCCCATGATTTCGCGCAAAGTTCCGAGCACCTTTTCCAGCGCATCCGGGGTGTGGGCGTAGTCCACCACCACCAGCGGCTTGCCCTCGCCGCCCAGGCGCTGCATGCGGCCCGCAACCGATTCAACCTTGCCCAGTTCGCGCACCGCGTCTTCCAGTGCGATGCCGCTCACCAGCAGTACCGCCAGCGCTGCCAGCAGGTTGGAAGCGTTGAAGCGGCCGAGCAACTTGCTGCTCAGCTGTGCCGTCCCCCATGGCGTTACCGCCTTGAAGCGGATGCCTTCAGCGTCCGTCACCAGATCGCGCGCCAGAACGGCAAACCGGCAACGATCGAAACAAGCGCCTTTTACGTTTGCCTCCTCTCCCGCTTGCGGGAGAGGATTGAGGTGAGGGGCGCTTCCTTCGACGCTGTAGCCCACCGTCTGCACGCCGCTGCAACCCAGCTTGCCGGCCAGTTCAACGCCGAACGGGTCATCCATGTTGAGCACCGCGTATTGCAGCTCCGGCCACGCGAACAGGCCGGCCTTGGCGGCAGCGTAGGACGCCATGTCGCCGTGGTAATCCAGATGGTCGCGCGACAGGTTGGTGAGCACGGCGATGTCAAAATGCACGCCGTTGACCCGGCCCTGCGCCAGACCGTGGGACGACACTTCCATCGCCACACATTTTGCGTCCTCAGCCAGGTAGTCGCGCAATAGCGCATGCAGGCTGACCGCATCCGGCGTGGTGTTGGCGGCAGGCGCCAGCGTACCGGGAAAACCGTTGCCGAGCGTGCCGACCATGGCGGTTTTTCTGCCCAGTTCGGTCAGGCATTGGGCAATCCAGTGGCAGCACGAAGTCTTGCCGTTGGTGCCGGTGATGCCGATCGTCCGCAACTGGCGCGACGGCTCGCCGTAAACCTGGCTGGCAATCTCGCCGACTTTGTCGCGCAAGCCATCGACGGGAAGATTCGGCACTTCCCACTCGGCATTCCACTCGAAACCCTCGCGCTCCCACAGCACCGCGTTGGCGCCGGCGGCAATGGCCTGTGCGATGAACTTGCGCCCATCCTGCCTTTCGCCTGGACAGGCGACGAAGGTATCTCCCTGCCGGACTTGCCGGCTATCGACAGCCAGATGCTTCACCTCTGCGCCCAGTTGAGCAGCGATGAAGGAAGCTGCCACGCCGCTCCTCACCCCTGACACTTCACCCCTCACCGAAGTCATACCACCTCCTTCACTTCGGGGGCGCCTTCCAGCGGAAGGATATTGTTGGTTGGGGCATCGGGTGGCACGGAAAGCAGGCGCAGCGCGGCCGACATCACCTGGCTGAATACCGGCGCGGCCACCGTGCCGCCGTAATACTGACCATTGGAAGGCTCGTCGATCATCACCGCCACGATCAGGCGCGGATTGGATGCCGGCGCCAGGCCGACAAATGAAGCGATATATCGATCCGCCGAGTAACGGCCGTTTTCTTCCTTGTGCGCCGTGCCGGTCTTGCCCGCCACGCGATAGCCCATCACTTGGGCGCGCGGCGCCGTGCCACCCGGCATCACCACCAGTTCCAGCATGCTGCGCACTGCTTGCGAGGTTTCCGCCGCGACCACCTTCGCCCCTACCGGTGGGACATCCAGCTTGAGCAAAGAGACCGGCCTGATTTCGCCGTCTCCGGCAAACACCATGTAGGAGCGCGCCAGTTGCAGCAGGCTGACGGAAATGCCGTGGCCGTAAGCCATGGTGGCCTGCTCGATCGGCCGCCAGGTCTTGTAGGGGCGCAGCCTGCCTGACGCCTCGCCGGGAAAGCCGGCATGGGGCGGCTTGCCGAAGCCGAGCCGGTCGAAAGCATTCCACAGGGTTTCGGGTTCGAGCGACAGCGCCATTTTGGCAGCGCCGACGTTGCTCGACTTCTGGATCACCTGCGCCACCGTCAGCACCCCGTTGGGATGAGCATCATGGATCGTCGCCGAACCGATGGTGAAGGTGCCGGGCGCGGTCTGAACCGGTGAATCAGGCTTGAATTTCCCCGCCTCCAGCACTGCCGCCGCGGTAAAGGGCTTGAACGTCGAGCCCGGCTCGAAGATATCGGTAACCGCGCGGTTGCGCGTGCTGTTGCGGTTGAGCTTGGCACGGTTGTTGGGGTTGTAGGCAGGCAGGTTGGCCAGCGCCAGGATTTCGCCGGTCTTCGCGTCAAGCACCACAATCGCGCCGGCCTTGGCCTTGTGCGCGGTGACCGCCGCTTTCAGCTCGCGGTAGGCGAGGTACTGGATCTTGCGGTCGATGCTGAGCGCCAGATCATGCCCGTCCTGCGGTGCGCGAATGCTTTCCACGTCCTCAACGATACGGCCGAGGCGATCCTTGATCACGTGGCGACTGCCCGGCTTGCCCGCGAGCCAGTCCTGGTAGGTCAGTTCGAGCCCTTCCTGGCCGTTGTCGTCGACGCCGGTAAAGCCGAGCAGATGGGCCACCACCTCCCCGGCCGGGTAGTAGCGGCGATATTCGCGTTGCAGGAATACGCCCGGCGCATCGACCTGCATCACCCGTGCCGCGGTTTCCGGCGGTACCTGGCGCTTGAGGTAGACAAAATCGCGCTGGCTTTGAGTGAAGCGGCTCTCCACGTCGCTTTCGCTCATTTCCAGGATTTTTCCTAACTGCCGCACCCGCTCCGGAGTGATCTCAAAATCCTTCGGGCTGGCCCATACCGACTCCACCGGCGTGCTGATCGCCAGCGGTTCGCCGTTGCGGTCGGTGATCATGCCGCGGTGCGCGGTCAGTTCGATTACCCGGCTGTAGCGCGCATCCCCCTTCTGCCGCAGGAAGTCGTTGTTCAGCCCCTGCAGGTAAAGGGCCCGCGCAATCAAGACCAGAAACCACGCCAGCAGCAGCCAGAGCAGAATGCGCGCGCGACCGTCCGGCAACTTCAGCATCGGCACGCCGCGTCCGCGCGGAGCCCCGTTCAGCCCGTAGCTCATGGCCGCGCCGCCTTGGTTGTCGCCGGTTGCACCACCTGAATGCGCGAGGAGTCAGGCACCTGCATCTGCAGATAGGCCGTAGCGACTTTCTCGATCCGGGTGTGCATCGCCCAGGTGCTTTGCTCCAGCTGTAGCTGCCCCCACTCCACTTCCATCTTTTTCGCCAGCTCCTGCTCCTGCTGCAGCTCGATGAAAATCTTGCGCGCCTTGTGCTGGGCGGTAACGATCCCCAGCGCGCACATCACCAAAACCAGCACCAGCAGCAAGTTGAGCTTGGTCATGCGGCTGCCTCCTCAAACGGGAAGCACGAACCAGCAAGACCGCATGTCGGCGCCCGGCTGCAATCGCGGCCAGTCGCACCTTCCTGCGGAAGGCACTGCTCCCTGCTCATGCCGCCACCTCCGTGCGCTCAGCTACACGCATCGTCGCGCTACGCGAGCGCGGATTGGCGGAGACTTCCGCCGCGGAAGGTCGCGCGGCCTTGCCCACCAGGCGCAAATGCGGCGCCGGCAGTTCCGCCGCGCGCAGCGGCAGCCTGGCCGGATAAACAGCCGGTTGTGCACCATCGCGCATGAAGCGCTTGACGACCCGATCTTCGAGGGAATGAAAGCTGATGACTACGAGGCGGCCGAACGGCGCCAGAACATCGACGCACTGAGGTAACACTAGCGACAACTCCTCAAGCTCCTGATTGAGGTAAATCCGTATAGCTTGAAAGGTGCGCGTCGCCGGATCTTGATGTGGCTCGCGGCTTTTGAAGGCCTTTGCCACGATCTGGGAAAGTTGGCGAGTGGTAACGATGGGCTCCCCCGATCGAGCCGCAACAATCGCTCTTGCAATCTGTTTAGCATACCGTTCTTCACCATAATTTTTTATCACCTCCCCGAGTTGTTGTTCTGTAACGCCAGCCAACCATTCCGCAGCGGTTTGTCCATGGCTCGTGTCCATGCGCATATCGAGCGGCCCCTCAAAACGAAAACTGAAGCCGCGTGCCGCTTCGTCGATCTGCGGAGAAGATATCCCTAGGTCAAGCAAGACCCCATCGACGTGCGCCACACCCAGTTCCCTCAACACATCGCGCAAGCGGCTGAAGCTGCTGTGCACGATCCGGAAGCGCGGGTCGGTTATTTTTCGGGCCTCTTCCACTCCGGACAGATCCCTGTCCAACGCGATCAACCGGCCCCGCTCGCCCAGCTTTTCCAGGATCAGCCGGCTGTGGCCGCCACGGCCGAAGGTGCAGTCCACGTAGACCCCGTCCGGCCGAATATTCAGCGCCTCAACGGCCGCATCCAGCAGAACCGTCTTGTGGTGGAAGACCTCGCTCACAGCGAGAAGTTTTCCAGCGCGGCCGGAATGGCATTGCCGGGAGACAGCGCCTGCTCCATCTGGGCGCGCCAGCCCTCCATGCTCCACAGCTCGAAATACCCACCCTGGCCGATCAGCATGGCTTCCTTCTCCAGTCCGGCAAGTTGGCGCAGCACGGGAGAAACCAGCAGGCGGCCGGACGCATCCAGCTCCAATTCCTCGGCATGGCCCAACAGCAGGCGCTTCCAGGAACTCGACACGGGATCGAAACTCGGCAATGAATTGATTTTTTCTTCGATGGGCAGCCAGGCAGGCTGAGGATAGAGCAGCACACAGCGGTGGGGGTGAGCGGTCATGACCAGCCGCCCCGCGGACTGAACCAGCAGCGCGTCACGATGCTTGCTCGGCACTGCCAGGCGTCCTTTCGCATCGAGATTCAAAGCTGTTGCACCGCGAAACATGACGCCCCCTTGAGATTCAGATTGGCGAATCGGGCTCCCACAAATCCCCACTTCTCACCACTTTTTTGCACTATAGGCAAAAAAAAGTGGAGGGTCAAGCTAAATTTCGGGTTTTTCTCTTTTGCGACAATGGGTTAATTAACAAATCACTAAAAAACCAATGTGCTTAAAAAGCAAATAGATACGCGAAATACCGAAAGTAATTTATCAGGACTTTTAGGGGTAAAACGAGGGACGAGGCAAGAGACGAGAGAAGCAACCCTCATCCCAACCTTCTCCCGGAGGGAGAAGGGGCAATGGTGAAAGGCACTTGTTTTAATTGGGTGAAGCTGGCCGATAAGCCGGGTTCTGTCGTGGACAGTCATTCCTCTAGGCGCACGGTTACCCGTGAACTCAAGCAACCTACCCGCAGGCTCGGCGAGCCGCCTCAACGCCTGCCTATTTGGTCTTGCTCCGGATGGGGTTTACCCTGCCACTCCCGTTGCCGGGAGCGCGGTGAGCTCTTACCTCGCCATTTCAACCTTACCTGATCCGCCCCTTTCAGAACGGCCATCGGCGGTATATTTTCTGTGGCACTTTCCATGGCCTCACGGCCTCCGGTCGTTAACCGGCATCCTGCTCTATGGAGCCCGGACTTTCCTCTCCGCGCTTGCGCGCGCAGCGACTGCCTAGCCAGCTTCGCAATCATTATACCATGCAAAGACTGGCCATTTCCGATCATTTTACTTGGCTATTATCCTGAAAACGGCAGTTGACCGCTTCACTTCGATTCTTCAAACCCGGCAGGCTGCTAGCCGACAAGCTTCCAGCCGACGCTGCCGCCCGCTCTCAGCGGCACCAGCACATCGCCGCCAAATTTCACTTCTGCCGGCACATCCCAGCTTTCTTTCACCAGCGTAACGCTGTCCGTGTTGCGCGGCAGGCCGTAAAAATCCGCGCCGTAAAAGCTGGCGAAGGCCTCCAGCCTGTCGAGCGCGCCAGCCTGCTCGAACACCTCGGCATAAAGCTCGATGCCCGCATGGGCGGTGTACATGCCGGCGCAGCCGCAGGCGGCTTCCTTGGCGCTCTTGGCGTGGGGCGCACTATCGGTGCCAAGAAAGAACTTCGGATCGCCGCCGGTCGCCGCCGCGACCAGTGCGCGGCGATGCTCTTCGCGCTTCAGCACCGGCAAGCAATAGTGATGCGGGCGGATGCCGCCGGCGAACATGGCATTGCGGTTCATCAGCAGGTGATGGGCGGTGAGCGTGGCGGCAACGCGCCTTGATGCCGCCGTGACGAACTCCACGCCGTCGCGGGTGGTGACATGCTCCAGCACCACGCGCAGGCCGGGAAAACGCTGCACCAGCGGCGCCAGCACACGGTCGATGAACACCTTTTCGCGGTCGAACACGTCCACCTCAGGATCGGTGACCTCGCCATGCACCAGCAGCGGCAAATCCTGCTTTTCCATTTCCGCCAGTGCCGCACTGCACTTGCCGAGCAGATCGGTCACGCCCGAATCCGAATTGGTGGTGGCCCCGGCCGGGTACAGCTTGATCCCATGCACCAGCCCGCTCGCCTTGGCTAGTGCGATTTCGGCAGGCGCCGTGTTGTCGGTCAGGTAGAGCGTCATCAGCGGCTCGAAGCGCGCATTCTGCGGCAAGGCCGCGAGGATGCGCCCACGATAGGCCAGCGCCAGCTCAGTAGTGGTCGTCGGCGGCCTGAGGTTGGGCATGACAATGGCGCGGCCGAAGCGGCGCACCGTGTCCGGCAGCACCGCCCGCATGTGCTCGCCGTCGCGCAGATGCAAATGCCAGTCGTCGGGACGGATAAGAGTTAATTTTTCCATTTGAACATATCCTAGAAAAGCTGTTGAACCGCTGTTTTCAAGATTATACGATGCTTCAGGAAACTCGCCCTTTCCGGTTTAAGTTATAATTTTTCCCATGCATAGAATTATCGTACTGACTCTGCTTGTTCTCGCGGGGAGCTTTCAAGCGCAGGCCGCTTCGGACGGCGCCAGGCTCTACGCCCGCAACTGTGCCGCCTGCCACGGCGAAAATGGCGGCGGCGGACTCGGCGTTCCGCTCTCGCTGCCCTCGTTTCAGGCCACTGTCAGCAACGATTATCTGCACAAGACCATCCGTCTTGGCCGCCCCGGCAGGGTCATGCCCACATCGGCACTGCCCGACGCCGACATCGACGCCATCGTCCGCCACATCCGCAGCTGGAACAAGGCGCCGGCGCCACGGTTCTCCGCCACCCCCGTCAAGGGAAATGCCGAGCATGGCCGCGCGCTCTACGCCGCACAGTGCGCAGCCTGCCACGGTGCCGGCGGAGAAGGCGGCAAGGGCACCGGCGTGACCTTCTCGCGCCCGCGCGACCTTCCGATCATGGCACCGGCCCTGAACAACCCCGGCTTTCTCGCTGCCGCCAGCGACAGCATGATCAAGAAAACCCTGATGAACGGGCGCGAAGGCACGCCGATGGCCTCCTTCCTGAAACAGGGGCTCAAGGAAAAGGATATCGACGACATCGTCAGCTTCATCCGCAGCTTCGAAAAGGCGCCCAGACCCAGGCACGCCGGCGTGCTCGAAACCGAACAAGCCGTGCTGACCATGGATTCTCCCTACGACCTCAAGACCACGATCGAGAACGTGAAACGGGCGGCCAGCTCGAACAATTTCCTCTTCATCCGCGAGCAGCCGCTCAACCACGGGCTGGTGCCGGCAGGCCAGGAAGATCCGCGCCAGCACATCATCTATTTCTGCAACTTCAGCATGCTGAACGCGGCGCTGGCGACCGACTCCAGAGTCGGCCTGTTCCTGCCCTGCCGCATCACCGTGGTGGAGCAGAACGGCAAAGTCAAAATGATGACGGTCAACCCCAAACGCCTGAGCAAAATCTTCAACAACGCCGAGCTCAACACCCTTTGCGACGAAATGACCAAGCACTACCTGGCGATCATGGAAGAAGCGGCGATATGAAAAGAATGATGCGATTACTGGTCGCCGCTCTGCTTCTCTGCCTGGCCTCCACCGCCTGCGCCGACCAGCTGCTGATGATCCGTTCCGGCCTGTCCTTCCCCGAAGCGATGATGGCGCTGCAAAACGCCATCACGGCGCGGGGCTACAAGGTTACATACGTGCAGAACGTGGACATCGGCCTGACGAAAATCGGCTACCAGACCGACAACTACAAGGTGGTGTTCTACGGCAAAGCGGAAGAGGTCGCGCAGCTCACCGCCAAACACCCCGAACTGATTCCCTACCTGCCGCTCAATGTGGCGATCTTCGCCGAACGGGACAACACCATCCTGGTCACCGACCGCCCCGGCGTGCTCGCCGATTTCTTCCCGGACCCAGAGCTGAAAAGAGTATTCATGCGCTGGGAAAAAGACCTGACGGAAATCGTCAACGAGGTGCAGGAAGCGCGGTAAGGGGTGCTACGACTCTAGACTTAATCCCGTGTTTTTTCACTGGAATAATTGGCTAGGACTTACCACCAGTTCAACTTCGAAATCAGCTGCTGGAATTCATCGGCTATTTCGTTGAATCTTTCGAGCTTTCCGCCAAAGAGGCCAGCTCGAATTGGCTCCCAGCTTTCACCCATTGTTCGCGCTTCACTAATAATGCGCGTGAGCGGCGAATTGTCGCGCCCACGTTGTTTCCACCCAAATCGACCCACGGGGCCCCACACATGCCCATCACGCCGCTTCTTGAGGTCGGCGACTACCAATGCGAAAAGAATCTCGAACTCGTCAAATGAATTTTCGTAGTTCTTTCCAACGAACAGAATGTCATCAAGCTTTGGTTGAAGTATCTTGAACAGATACTCACTCATAGGAGTGTAGTGTCTATCGTGCCCAGGCAACTGCTTGAATACGTCGGCACGGGTAAGCTCAAGGATTCCATCCGCAACTGATTCAACAAAGAACGTGCCGTGTTGTTTGTACTCTGAAGAATTAACCGTTGCGTAGAAGATATTCGCTAAGGAATCATATCTCTTGCCTTCGACAGCTGCGATACCTGAGCAATAGAGCTCAAGAATCAGCGGATACCAACGGAGGCTAATCCATACAACAAGGCCGCCCTGCGGCTCTAGGCGATCAGTCGATCTTGCCAAAATCTTCTGCAGAATTAATTTGTGGGTTGGCTTTGCCCAATAAGCAATGCAAGCGGTCAGCATGGCAAGGTCGTTGCTCAGGTCTTCATATTTGGAAACTCTCTCCAGCAGTTCATCTTGCGAGAACTGGCCTTGTACTTTGAAATGATCCTCACTGGTTCCAGAAATAAAGCGCCTGACTTCTTCAATTACAAAATCGTGTAGCTCAATTGAGGATGAATCACTTGCCAGCAAAGACTTGATCTTCTTTACTTTGCTCTGAGTGGTGTCTCTGGAGAAATCCTCTTCGGCAAAAGGAACAACGACAAGACTGTCGAGATCTTTGTCTTCCGATTCTTCTAGCTCCGCTAGTCGGGGGGCCTGCAGGATAAAATCTCCATCTCCATCGAAGTAACCATAATGGGGGGTTTGATTTGAATTCTTGTCGTTTGCAACCTTTCCATAGACATAGGACATCAGGCCGCCAGCAGTCAGCACACCGTTTTCGGTCGCAGCTTTCCCTCGAAGCCCTTCAATCAAATGGCCGGTAAAGACAGAGTGGTTGGGTAGGGGGCCACCTGAATCTGACACCACTTCATCAGCCTTCCCTGCTGTGAGAACTTGGCGAGAATACCTAAGCATCATGTCTTTTAGGAAACGGGTGCTTCCTGGGTGAAGGTTTCGAGTAAGTGCCAGCCCACCGTAACAAGCATCCATAACAAACAAGATATGTTTAGCACGTATCAACTCCGCGTTTCTAGTGAGTTCGTCCCATCTAATGAAGGTGGAGAAATCTGACATGTCTGCATCCGAAGGAACGAGATAACCTACCTCGCCCCTGATTCCCGTGCGAGTGTGACCGTGACCAGCGAAAAACACAAAGATTCGTTCATCAAGGCCAACGTCATCCGCCGTATAACCCATGAACGCCCGCAGAATGTTTCCCTTGGTGGCCTGTTCATCGATGAGGTAAGTAACGTTCTCCTGGGGAAAATCAAGTTCATTGACTAGAACATCGCGAACTTCTTCGGCATCGCTAACGGCATATGAAAGCGGCGAGGCATTTCTATAGTTATTTATACCGATGATGAGGGCTCGGCTGTTTGTGTAGTGCGTTTTTAGAAGAAATCGAATATCGCGCAAACCAGCCTCCTCAGATAAGCCCTAACAATTAAGAGCCAGTTGCCTGCGTCCGCAATACCGCAGGGTTAATTCTAGATTCGTAGCATAGTCATTACTACGCCGCTTCAAGTTCGACATGCACACAACGACCAATCGCCGTGGCAATGTTCACCAGCAAGCGGGACACCCAGCCACTCAGCAGGTCGTTCATGCGCGGCTGGGTGACGCTACAACGGGTAGCGGCCTCAGCCTGCGTCCAGCCGCCCTCCTTCACGATGACCGCAATTTGCCGCATGAATTCGGCCCTGGCACGAAGGTTAGCCGCTTGCTCCGGCGTGTCGGCGATGGCATCCCATACGCTGGCATAAGTCTCGATTTTTTTTCATTTGCGCCCTTTCATCAATTCGCTATAGCGAGCCTCGGCAACCTCGATGTCATGCAGCATAACGGAAAGCCAGCGGGGCTGGCATCCAGGTTATGCCATTTCTACCGTATGAACTTCAAGACCCACTTTCAAACGGGCGCGAACAGCGCCGAAAATGGCCGCGAGGTTGTCCATGCTCGGGTTGCCCTTGGGCGACAACATGCGGTGCAGGCTTTTGCTCGGCTTATCAGTCAGCTTGGCCAGTTGCTCGAATCCAAGCGTGGCGTTCACAAGATCGCGAAGAATTAGGCGTGCCATTTCCGGTTCATCGCTCAAAAATAGTGTTGCCGCTTCATCCAGGAGTTGTTTTGCAAATTCAGGATCGCGCTCGACGCGCTCAATCACGGTTTGCTTGAAATTTCGGGTTAATGCCACTTCGATCACCTCTTTCGTTTTGCTGTCTTGCTGGCGGCGGACTTTGCCTTTTTCCGGGCCTTATACTCAGCGTGTAATTCCTTTGCCCGGTCAATATCCCGCTGCTGCCCGCGTTTGGTGCCGCCGCCAAACAGGATGATGAGTGTTTCGCCATCCTTGGCGAGGTAAACACGGTAACCCGGTCCCCAGTCGATGACGTATTCGCCGATGCCGTCAAACCACTTCACGCTGGATGTGTTACCCATTTCCAGACGCAATTTTGCAGTAACAATCTTTGCTGCCGCTTGAGCTTCAAGGCCATCGAACCATGACTTATACGGGTTCGTTCCATCTGCGCAAAGATATTCTTCGACCCTGATTTTCATATTTATATGGTAACTTATGAGTTACCAATAAGCAAATCAACGAAAGCATTTACACCGGCCTCTGACACGCCCACCTGAATGCTCCGTACTGGCCGTTTTAGCCCTTCAGCGTAATTAGCACCAATTGGGTCGGACCTGGTCTGCCAGATCAAGCTGACCTTCCTTGCCGGTCAACACCATGTACCTGAAAAACATGCTTTGCCAGATCAAGGCCAATTCGTGTAATGTGCATTTCGGACACCTTGCCCGGTTGACTGGTTTGAGAACACCTCCAGGCAGGCGCATCGATACCATAGATGGAAGCCCATCTCATTGGGTTAGATCGACGATACAGAATTCAAATTTTTCAACGATGGAGCAAAAATCATGAGCAAAGGCCAAGACTCGAAGAAAGCAGTCAAGAAGGAGCCCGCTAAAACAACAAAGGAAAAAAAGGCTGACAAGAAGATTAAGCAGGAGGAAAAGAAGCGCCAAGGGCCCTGATGAATTGCCAGAATGCTGTGATAAGCCCTCTTGGCACGTTTCAGCCTCGCCCCTAACTCTTTTTCAGCTGCAACGCCAATTCATACAGCGCATTTTTCTTCTCGCCGCTGATCTCGGCAGCCAGCTTCACCGCCTGTTTCAGCGGCATTTCCGCCAGCAGCAGTTGCAGGATGCGTTGCGCTTCCTCGCCTACCCCCTCTTCCTTTGCCGCTTCCGCCCCCGACACCAGCAGGACGAATTCGCCCTTCTGCTGGTTGGGGTCGGCCTCCAGCCAGTCCAGCGCCTCTTCCAGCGTGCAGGTATGGATGGTTTCGAAAACCTTGGTCAGCTCGCGCGCGATGGTGACCGTGCGTGCGCCGCCCAGCACTTCCCGCAGGTCGGCCATGCTGGCGAGGATACGGTGGGGCGATTCGTAAAACAGCAGGGTATGGGGCGTGGCCTTCAGCGCGGCGAGCTCGCGTTTGCGCTCCGATGCGGTGTGCGGCAAAAAGCCGTAGAACAGGAAATGCGGCGCGGTGATCCCCGCCGCCGAAAATGCGGCGATCGCCGCATTCGCGCCGGGGATGGGCACGACACGCAGGCCGGCCTCGCGCACCTTGGCGACCAGGTAAGCGCCGGGATCGCTCACCGCCGGGGTGCCGGCATCGGATACCAGCGCTACCGACTTGCCGGACTGGAGCATTTCGATCAGCCGCGTAGCGGCCTGGTATTCGTTGTGTTCATGCACTGCGATCAGTTTGGCGCCGATGGCGAAGTGGTTGAGCAGGCGGGTGGTGTTACGGGTATCCTCGGCGGCGATGGCGTCGACGCTGCGCAGGATTTCCAGCGCGCGCAGGGTGATGTCCTGCAGATTTCCAATTGGTGTGGCAACTACATATAATATGCTTTTGCCTGTCTGGTTATTTTCCTGATGCAACGCTTTGCCGCCTTTCTGATTATCCTGTTTGCCGCATTCAACAGCGGCTGCGCCACCTCGACAACACCCGCCCCCGTCAGAGAAGGCCGGCCCATCGCCGCGCCCGCGCCAAGCGTCCCGGCGCCGGCAGCATCCACTCCGCAAGCCGAGACACCGGTCGCAAAAACCTTCCCTCTGGCTGTGGCGCTTCCGCCGGAGACTTTTACAACGCCACGGAGAGAAGACCAGAAGCCCCATATCGCGCTGCTGCTGCCGCTCAAGTCGGCCTCGTTCGGGCAACCGGCAGAGGCGGTCAGGCAGGGCGCCATTGCCGCTTCCATCATGCAAATTCCGGCAGTTCTGCCGCTGCAAGTCTATCCTACCGGCGACCGGGTTGAGGATATTGTGTCCGCATACCGGCAGGCATTGCAAGCCGGCGCCAAGATCGTGATCGGGCCGTTGACACGTAATGGCGTCACTGCGCTGGCGAAAAGCGGTCTGGTTACGGTGCCGACCCTGGCCCTGAATTACCCTGAAGGGGAAGCCGTCCTTCCTGAAAGCCTCTACCTGTTCGGCCTGACCGCGGAGGGCGAAGCGCGCCAGGCCGCTCGCCGCGCCTTTAACGACGGCCGGCGCACTGCCCTGACCGTTACCGCCAATACGCCGCTGGCAAAACGGGTACAGCAGGCATTCGCCGACGCATGGCGCGGGCTGGGCGGAAAACTGGTGGCACAGGCCAGCTTTTCCCCCGAGCGGACCCAGTTCCCCGCACTGCGCGATACGGTCATCAAGCATCAGGCAGACATCATCTTTCTCGCCGCCGATGCCGATCTGGCCCGCATGGTCCGTCCCTATCTGGATGCCAGCACGCCGACCTACGCCACTTCGATGGTCTTCGGCGGCAACCAGATAGGCCGGAATGTCGACCTGAACGGCGTGCTGTTTTCCGATATGCCCTGGCTGCTGGTGCCCGACCATCCCGCCGTGATGGTGTACCCGCGTGCCGAAAACTTCAGCATCGAGCAGGAGCGGCTTTACGCACTGGGCATCGACGCCTTCCGTATCGCCACCGTCATGGCGCAGAACCCGCGGCTGAGGGAAGGCAGCGTGCTGGACGGCGTGACCGGCCAGATCAGCCTTGCCGACCACCAGTTCCAGCGCGAATTGGCGGCCGCACAGTTCAGGGATGGGGCGGCGGTAGCGACTGAGTTCGCCGACCCGAACAACCTTGGCGAACCCCGGTAATACCGGCGCCGAAGCAGAGCAACTGGCCGCGACCTTCCTGCAGCGGCAGGGGCTCAAGCTGGTCGAAACCAACTACCGCTGCCGCTTCGGCGAAATCGACCTGATCTGCCATGATCAGAACACGCTGGTGTTCGTTGAAGTCCGGCTGCGCGGAAACGAAGCTTTCGGCGGAGCGGCAGCCAGCATCACTGCCCGCAAGCAACACAAGCTGGTGCTCGCCGCCCGGCATTATTTGCAGCGACTGCGCTCCTCCCCCGCCTGCCGCTTCGATGTGGTATTGTTGCGCGGCCTGCGGGATAATGACATCGAGTGGATCAGGAATGCCTTTGGCGAGTGAGCCAGAAAAGATAATTTGTTCCAGTTTGCATGCTATGCGCCAGTAATTCTTGTAATTCAAATTAACCGCAGAGGACGCGGAGGACGCAGAGGTAAAAGCATTTGATTTTCCTCAGCGTCCTCCGCGGTGAGAATAGTTGGATATTTATGGATATAATCAGCCGAATCAGCCACCACTTTACCGAAAGCGCCCATCTCAAGCTGCAGGCGGTGGACATCCTCGCAGCCCCGATTGCCGATGCGGCGGAGCGCCTTGTACAGTGCCTGATGGCCGACGGCAAAATTCTTGCCTGCGGCAACGGCGGCTCGGCGGCCGATGCCCAGCATTTCTCCGCGGAAATGCTCAACCGCTTCGAGATGGAGCGCCCGGGACTCGCCGCGATCGCGCTGACCACCGACGCTTCGACCCTCACCTCGATCGCCAACGACTACGATTTCGACCAGATTTTTTCCAAGCAGATCCGTGCCCTGGGGCACTCCGGCGACCTGCTCCTCGCCATTTCCACCAGCGGCAATTCCCGCAACGTGATCCAGGCGGTCAACGCTGCCCACGACCGCGGCATGAACGTGATCGCGCTGACCGGCAGGGGCGGCGGCCAAATGGCCGAAATCCTGATGCCGGGCGACATCCACCTGTGCGCGCCGGGCGACCGCACCGCGCATACCCAGGAAATCCATATTACGGCCATCCACTGCCTGTGCGATGCCGTTGATTGTCTTTTACTAGGAGTTGAATAAATGCGTTATGTCTATCTGATTGCCCTGGCCTTTTCCGTCATCAACCTGCAAGGGTGCTTCCCGGTCGTTGCAACCGGCGCGGGCACGGGTGTTCTCATGGCCGAGGATCGCCGCACTTCCGGCACTTTTATCGAGGATCAGGGTATCGAGCTGAAAGCTTCCAACCGTCTCGACGAAAAGTTCAAGGACACGGTTCACATCAACATCACCAGCTACAACCGTACTATCCTGATGACCGGCGAGGTTCCAACCGATGCCGCCAGGCAGGAAGCAGAAAAAATCGTCCGCGGCGTTCCCAATGTCAGCAACGTCCTCAACGAACTCGCCATTGCCGGAAACAGCTCTTATACCTCGCGCAGCAACGACAGCTACCTGACCTCCAAGGTCAAGGTGCGCTTTGTGGACCTGGGGAAATTCCAGGCCAATCACGTCAAGGTGGTGACAGAAAACAACGTGGTCTACCTGCTCGGCATGGTGACCCGCAAGGAAGCGGAAAATGCCGTGGAAATCGCCCGCACCACTGGCGGCGTGCAAAAGGTGGTCAAGCTGTTCGAATACATCGACTGATGATCTCTGTTCCTGCACCGCTGTTCGAAAACAAAATTTGCACACCCGGCAATCTGGCTGAGCGCGTTGCCGCCCTGCCTCGCCCGCTGGTGTTCACCAACGGCTGCTTCGATATTCTCCATCGCGGCCACGTCACCTATCTGACGCAGGCGCGTGCGCTGGGCGCCAGCCTGATCGTCGGGGTCAATACGGATGCTTCGGTGAAGCGCCTGGGCAAAGGCGACGAGCGCCCGATCAACAATCAGGGCGACCGCATGGCAGTGCTGGCGGCGCTGGAAAGCGTCAGCCTGGTCTGCCTGTTCGACGAGGACACGCCGCTCAATCTGATCCTTGCCTGCAAGCCGGATGTGCTGGTGAAAGGCGGCGACTGGGCCGTGACCGACATCGTCGGTGCGCGCGAAGTTCAAGGCTGGGGCGGGGCAGTCTATTCGATTCCGTTCCTGCATGAACGCTCCACCACCGCGACCCTGGCCAAGATCCGCAGTCTTTGATGCTCCCAGCCGATTTCATCTGCCGGCTTCAAGTCATAGTAGGGCAGGACAATCTTTTCACCGATCCGGTGGACTGCTATGCCTACTCATACGACAACAGCCGCAATATTTTCCCGCCCGAGGCGGTTGCGTTTGCGCTCAACACGGAGCAGGTGCGGGACATCATCCTGCTGTGCAACCAGTGCGGTGTGCCGGTCACCCCGCGCGGCAGGGGCACCGGCACTGCCGGCGGCAGCATTCCCGAAAGCGGCGGACTGGCATTGTCGCTGGAGCGCATGCGCAACATCATCCGCGTCGACCCTGCCAACCGGACGATCATCGCCGAGCCCGGCGTACTCAACCAGGAAATCCAGGAAGCCGCAAAACAGCACGGCTTTTTCTGGCCGCCCGACCCTTCCAGCAGCGCTTATTGCAGCATCGGCGGCAACCTCGCCACCTGTGCCGCCGGCCCCCATGCCGTCAAATACGGGGTCACCCGCGACCATGTGCTGGGATTGAAGGCGGTAACCGGCAGCGGCGAAATCATCAAGACCGGCTGCGCGACCACCAAGGGCGTGGTCGGCTACGATCTGACCCGCCTGATCATCGGTTCGGAAGGGACGCTTGCCGTGATTACCGAGGCCACCCTCAAGCTCACCCCGCTGCCGCAATCGGTGGGTGGCATCACCGCACACTATGCCGACATCACCCACTGCGCCAGGGCGATCGCCGCGATCATGGCGCAACCGCATATTCCCAGCGCGCTGGAATTTCTCGACAGCGCGGCGCTCGACCTGATACGCGGCCGTCACCCCGGCCTGCTGCCGGAAAACTCGCGCGCCATGCTGATGATCGAGGTGGATGGGGGAAGCGCGGAAATTGCCGACAGCACAGAGGTCATCCGCAAGGCCTGCCAGAATGATGGCCTGATTACTGCGGAAGCCACCGCCGATCCCGCCGGGCTGTGGGCGGTGCGCAAGGCTCTTTCACCATTACTGCGCGACATCGCCCCGAAGAAGATCAACGAGGACATCGTCGTGCCGGTTTCAAGGCTGCCGGAGCTGCTGCAGGGGCTGGGAGAGTTGAGCCGGAAACACCGCGTGGCCAACGTAAATTTCGGTCATGCCGGCAATGGCAACATCCACGTCAACCTGCTGATCAACCCGGACGATCCCGATGAAATGCGGCGGGGCGTAGCCTGCCTGGACGAGGTTTTTGACCTGGTATTGAAGCTCGGCGGCACGCTTTCGGGCGAGCACGGCGTGGGCCGCGAAAAGCGCGCCTATGTGGGGCGCGAGATCGATGCGCCGACCATGGCGCTGATGAAGCAGATCAAGCAGGTATTCGACCCCAACGGGATACTCAATCCCGGCAAGCTGTTTCCCTAGCTCTTCGGAGGAACCTTTCCGGCAGTCTTGGCTGCTACCTTGCGCACTATCTTGGCAATCACCTTCTTGCCCAGCAACACCGCCAAACCCAGCAGCGCTTTCTTGATCATTGTCCCACCTTGACCGGCTTGCGGCACTCCACAGCCTTCAGCTCGCTCCCCGGAAAATCCAGTTTCAATTTTGTCAGCTGCGCGGTCATGGACTCGCCGCTATCCTTGATCTGAAATACGACAGCGTCGATTTCCTGGGTGCGCGGACCGGAAACGGCCGATTTCACACCCTTCGCGCGCAGCTGATCGAGGTATTTGTCAGCCGCCTCGGCAGTGGAAAATATGCCCAGGGAAATCGCATACTGCACCGCCGATGGCTCACGGACGATGTAGCTGTCCTGCACCCCGAACTGCTTCAGTTCATCCACCTTCTTTTGCGCTTCCTGCAGCGTCTTGCGTGGCGTGACGTAAACCCAGTAGTCTCCGGATTTTTCCGCTTTGTGCTGGACGAGCTTCTCGCCCAACTGCAGCTTCTCCAGCGCCTGCGCCGCGCGCTTTAGCGTGTCGCCAGAAAACTGGCCCCATTCGAGGCAAATCTCAGGCTTGGCTTCGCCGGGGCCGCTATCCCCCGGCTTTGCTGGCGCCTCCGCCACGGCCAGCTCCGGCGCTTTCAGGGGCTCGGCCAAGAGCTTGATTTTGTCCGCATTGACCGGCTCGTGGCCACGCATGGGCTCTCTGCCATGACTGCTGTTGAGCTGCATCACGGTAAAAAACAAGATGTTGATAACCAGCAGTATTGCGAATATCCACTTCATGCCAATGCTATCCTGATCAGTCCATCCAGCACCAGATTATCCACCATCCTCGTCTTGCCGGACAACAGAGGCAGGAGCAGTTGAGCATCGCCGCCACTCAGCAAGCAGGTCGGCGCCCGCCTGATCTCGCCGGCGAGCAAGGCATTCATGTGCCAGACCGCCCCCACCATGGCGGACAGTGCGCCGCTGTAAACCGCATCGGGAGTGTTTCTGGGGATATCCGTGTAATGACCGCCCCCCTCCCCGATGGCCGCAGTGTTTTCAGCCAGTGCCCGCAGCATCGTTGCCAGCCCGGGAACGATCAACCCGCCCAAGAACACGCCATCGGCGGTCAGTGCATCCACAGTCATCGCAGTTCCGGCGTTTATCACCACGCAGCCTTCCGGCGCGATGGCACGCGCGGCGATCAATGCCGCCCAGCGGTCGCTGCCCAGTTGCGAGGGGATATCGTAGCCGTTGTTTACGCCGCACTGGTTTTCGGCCGCAACGACCCATTGAATGTTGGCAGGCCAGCCCTTGCAGGCTTCCTCTATCGGTATGGCTACCTGCGACCCGGCGACGTTCGACGCAACGATCCGTTCAGGTACAGCTAAGCATTTCCATGCATCGCCCAGGCCAGCCACGTCCGCAGTGGCAATCCAGCCCTGAGACACCCAAGAATTTCCATCATGCAATCCCCATTTAATCCGGGTATTGCCGGCATCCACCGCTAGTATCATGCCATCGTCCTCAAACCGATTTCACCTGAGGTAAAGCGTTGCTTCCCAACCGCGGTACGCACCAGCAGTGCGCCATCGTCGGCCACATCCAGCAAATGTCCTTCGTGCCGGCTGCCGTCGGGCAGCAGCAATAGAACCTGTTTTTCATGGTAAGCGTGGTGCTTCAACCATTCTTCACGCAGGCTAGCAAATCCGCCCTCGTCGAACTCATTCAGAACATCGGCCAGGTGCAGCAATATGTTTGCCAGGAATAAATTGCGCTCTGGCACGTCCCCGCCTATGGAGTGGAGATCCACCACCGCCTGATCGATCCGGTTCAGCACCTTGCCGGATAGCTTGAGGTTGATGCCGATGCCGATCACCGCGGCGCTCGGCCCCAGCATATCGCCCTGCAGTTCGATCAGTATGCCTGCCAGCTTGCGGTGCTGGTGCAACACGTCGTTCGGCCATTTCAAGCCTGCGCCTGAGACGCCGGCCTGGTTCAACGCGCGCATCAGCGCCACACCGACCGCCAGGCTGAGACCGGAAAGGAATCCCGCCCCCTGATTAAACCGCCACAGCAGTGAAAAGGTCAGACTGCCTCCCAGATTGGCATGCCATTCCCGGCCGCGCCGACCGCGCCCAGCCGTCTGCATCTCCGTGATCACACAGCTGCCATGCGGCGCACCCTGCACCGCCTTCTCCAGCAGCCTGCTGTTGGTAGAGGCCAGACTGTCGGCAACCTCCAAATCGAAGAACCCGGATCTATTTCCCAGCCCGGCGTGAATTTTATCCTTGTCGATCCAGTGCAAGGACTCGCGCAGCCGATAGCCGCGGCCCGGCACACGGAACAGATCGACGCCGGCTTCATCGAGGTTGCGCATCGCCTGCCAGATGGAGGCGCGGGATACGTTCAACTGCTGTGACATCTCCTCGCCGGAATGGAATTCTCCGTCGGAGAGCAGGCGCAGAACGGCAAAGGTCAAGGGTTTCACAGCGGCGGATTCTGATTGGGATGGTCGCATGTTAGCACATACGCCGAGTGGAAATAAAAGCGTCCCGATGCTTGCGGAGTGTGCGCTCTAAAAAAACAAAACCCCCTGCAGCATTCGCTGAGGGGGTCTGTCTGATAAGGAGCCTGGCGGTGACCTACTTTCACATGGGTAATCCACACTATCATCGGCGCACGTTCGTTTCACTTCTGAGTTCGGGATGGGATCAGGTGGGTCCAAACTGCTATGGCCGCCAAGCATAACTGGCTGCTGAAGGGGCTGTTATCCCTTCGGCTAAAAACTGGAAGAAGTAAAGCTTTGAGTCGTGTATCTCGTATTGCGCTTAAGGTTATAGGATCAAGCCTCACGGTCAATTAGTATCGGTTAGCTTAACGCATTACTGCGCTTCCACACCCGACCTATCAACGTTGTGGTCTTCAACGAACCTTTAGAGGGATCAAGTCCCTGGGAAGTCTCATCTTGAGGCAAGTTTCCCGCTTAGATGCTTTCAGCGGTTATCTCTTCCGAACATAGCTACCCGGCGATACGACTGGCGTCATAACCGGTACACCAGAGGTTCGTCCACTCCGGTCCTCTCGTACTAGGAGCAGCCCCCCTCAAACTTCCAACGCCCACTGCAGATAGGGACCAAACTGTCTCACGACGTTTTAAACCCAGCTCACGTACCACTTTAAATGGCGAACAGCCATACCCTTGGGACCGGCTACAGCCCCAGGATGTGATGAGCCGACATCGAGGTGCCAAACTCCCCCGTCGATATGAACTCTTGGGCGGAATCAGCCTGTTATCCCCAGAGTACCTTTTATCCGTTGAGCGATGGCCCTTCCATACAGAACCACCGGATCACTATGACCTGCTTTCGCACCTGCTCGACCTGTCCGTCTCGCAGTTAAGCAACCTTATGCCATTGCACTATCAGCACGATTTCCGACCGTACCTAGGTTACCTTCGTACTCCTCCGTTACTCTTTGGGAGGAGACCGCCCCAGTCAAACTGCCTACCATACACGGTCCCCGATCCAGATAATGGACCTAGGTTAGAACCTCAAACACATCAGGGTGGTATTTCAACGTCGGCTCCATCGGAACTAGCGTCCCGACTTCAAAGCCTCCCACCTATCCTACACAGATATGTTCAAAGTCCAATGTAAAGCTACAGTAAAGGTGCACGGGGTCTTTCCGTCTAGCAGCGGGTAGATTGCATCTTCACAAACACTTCAACTTCGCTGAGTCTCGGGTGGAGACAGTGTGGCCATCGTTACTCCATTCGTGCGGGTCGGAACTTACCCGACAAGGAATTTCGCTACCTTAGGACCGTTATAGTTACGG